>JBEVNE010000012.1:0-11813 GCA_040508275.1 Duganella sp. | reverse complement strand
GCGCCGGCGCCGGCGCCGGCTCCGCTGCCTTGGGCTCTGCCGGCCTGGCTATCGGCTTGCTCTGCTGCCGCGCCTTCGCCGGTTTGACCGACTCGGCTTTGGGTGGCGGCGGCGCCGCTGGTGGTGGCGCCGGTTCACCGTCGAGGGCAAAGGTGATCAGCGTGTTATCCGGCCATTTTTCGTCGCCGAGCGGGGCGTTGAATTCCAGCTCCTTGCCAGTCACCAGTTTGACTTCCTTGCGCTTGCCGGCGGTGTAGGTCAGGCTGTTGTGCAGCGCCGGGGCGTCGAATACTTTGCCAGTATCGCTCTCGCACGGGCTTTTGCCGAACAGGCTCATGGCTTCGAGCAGCAGGCGTGCGCGCAGCATGTCTTTCTTTAAAATCCGCACCTGGATTTCGCAGGCCAGGCGCAAGTCGCCCAGGCGCAGCACGTTATCGGCCAGTCCCGGCGAGCGCACCACGACGATGGGGTGCTGGTACAGGCCCGACGGAAACTGGCGGCTGACCACGACGTAGGCGCCGTCCTCCCTGGCTTTCTGATTGCGCGGCAGCACAAAGCTGAGGTCGGGCGCCAGCTCCAGCGGTACCGACCAGCCCTTGACGGCGATGGTGGCCGTGGTGGCTTCCTTGTCCTTGGCTGGCAGCATGCCTTTGGGCATCATGAAACGCATGCTGGCGCCCGGCGCCCGTTGCTGCTTGCTGCGCTCAAACATCTCCACGCCCGCCTGCAGCGAGTTATAGCTCCAGGCCACGGCCGTGGTGGTGGTCTTGGGTGGTCCCACGGCAATGGTTGCGTTGCCGAGCGGCGAGGGGGCTTCCTGCGCTTGCACGCCCTGGTGCGCCAGGGGCAGCAGGGCCAGCAGGAAGGTCGATAAGATGCGCATGACGGTGTCAGATTTTTCGAAGAGCCAGAACGATAGCGTATTGTTGTGTTTTTCGCCAGCCGCGTATCCTTAAGAACGGCGTGGCTGGGCGGCAAACCATGGCTGCAGCCGGCGAATTGCTTCGGCAATTTGCGGCGTCGATACGGCAAAGCTCAGGCGGATGAAATGCTTGCCGTCCACCGGGTCGAAATCGATGCCGGGCGCGGTCGCCACGCCGGTGTCGTTGAGCAGGCGCGTGCAAAAATCGAGGCTGTCGCCGGTCAGGTGGGCAATGCTGGCATAGATGTAGAAGGCGCCATCGGGTGGTGCAATCGCATCCAGGCCCAGCGCCGGCAAGGCTTCCAGCAGCAGGCGGCGGTTTTCGCGGTACACGTGCAGATGGCTTTGCAGTTCATCGAGGGCGTCAAAGGCGGCCAGTCCGGCGTGCTGGCTCAGTGACGGTGCGGTCAGGAACAGGTTGCCGCAGTAGGCTTGCGCGCGCTCGACGTGCGAGGTGGGCGCCAGCAGCCAGCCCAGGCGCCAGCCGGCCATGCTGAAGTATTTGGAAAAGCTGCTGACCACCAGCGCATCGGGCGCATGGGCGAGCACGGTCTGGGCCGGCTCCGTGTAGCTCAGGCCATGATAAATCTCGTCCGAAATAATGCGGATGCCGCGCGCACGGCACACCGCGGCAATGGCCGCCAGTTCGTCGGCAGCGATAATGGTGCCGGTGGGATTGGCCGGGCTGGCGATGATCACGCCGGCCGGCGCCGGCTCCAGCGCCGCCAGCGCGGCGGCGGTGAGCTGAAAGCGCACCTCGGCACCGCAGCCGATTTCCACCGGTTCCATGTGCAGCGCCTTCAGCGTGTTGCGGTAGGCCACGTAACCGGGGCGCGCAAAAGCCACCCGGTCGCCGGGCGAAAACAGCGAGTTCAGGGCCAGTACCAGCGCCGGCGACGCGCCGCAGGTCAGGATAAAGCGTTCCGGATCGATGGTCAGGCCGTAGTTGTCGGCATAGTGCTGCGCCAGGCGCTGCTTGAGCGGCGTGCTTTCCCAGTAACCCATGGCGTCGGCGTCGAGCACGGCGTGGGCCTTGGCCAGGGCAGTGGCAGGGGCGCCGGTGGAGGGCTGGCCAAATTCCATGTGGATCACGGAGCGGCCCTGGGCTTTGAGTCCGTGGGCAAGACGGCTGATGGCAATGGCGTGGAACGGTTCGAGTTGGGCTTGCATGTTCTGTGGGGCGGTGATGGCTAAGCGCGTAGTGTAAGCGATAGCGCGCTGCTTGCTGCGCGCGGAAATAGTTGGTCACAGTTTTTGCCTTCAGGCTGCCTAGTTGCGCTGGTTATAATGGCGGTTGTGAAAGCGGTGGTGCGGACCGCACTGCCGGCAAAAAGAAAAAGATGATGGATAAAAATAATATGCCTGGCAGCCCGATGCTTGCCGGGTTGGCACTGCTGGCCAGCCAGATTTCGGTCAATGCTGGCGCGGCCTTTGCCAAGCAACTGTTTCCCGCCATTGGCGTGGAAGGCGTCACGGCCTATCGCGTGGGCTTTGCCGCCTTGCTGATGCTGGCGATTTTCCGCCCGTGGCGCACGCGTCTCAGCTGGCGCCAGGCCGGCAATGTGGCCGTGTATGGCACGGTGATCGGCCTGATGAATCTGCTGATTTACCGCTCGTTCAGCTATATCCCGATGGGCGTTGCCGTCGCCATCGAGGTGTCGGGACCGTTGACGGTGGCGGTGCTGTCCTCGCGCCGGCCGCGCGACCTGCTGGCGGTGGCGCTGGCCGTCGTCGGCCTGTTTTTCCTGCTGCCCATTCATGGCGCGGTTGATCAGCTCAACCCCGTCGGCGTGGCGTATGCGGCCGGGGCGGCCGTGTGCTGGGCCTTGTACATCGTATTCGGCAAGCGCGTATCCGTCATGCATGGCGGTCAGTCGGTGGCCTGGGGCATGACGGCTGCTGCGCTGTTCATCGTGCCGCTGGGGGCATGGACCTCGGGGCCGGCACTGCTGGCGCCGTCGCTGATGCTGACCGGGCTGGTGATTGCCGTGCTGTCGAGCGCTTTGCCCTACACGCTGGAAATGCTGTCGCTGCGCAGCCTGTCATCGCGCACCTTCAGCATGTTCAGCAGCGCGGCGCCCGCAGTCAGTGCGCTGGCCGGCATGCTGCTGCTGGGCGAACACCTGACGCTGACGCAATGGCTGGCGATTGCCAGCATTGTGCTGGCCTCGGCGCTGACAACCTTGCGCTGACTTTTTTTTTGCGGGCGCTTGCCAGCGCGCGCGGCCATGGGCTAGTATGGATGTCGATGCAGCATTGCATCAACGTCGCTCGGACGGTTCCGGGCGCTTACGTGAGACATCCATGACTGACACCCAAACTCCGCGCAAATTTTCGCGCATCGATCGCCTGCCCCCCTACGTTTTTAATGTTACCGCCGAGCTCAAGCTGGCGGCGCGCCGCCGTGGCGAAGACATTATCGATATGTCGATGGGCAATCCCGATGGCGCCACGCCGTCCCACATCGTCGACAAGCTGGTCGATACCGTGCAGCGGCCCGATACCCACGGCTACTCGGCCTCCAAGGGCATTCCGCGCCTGCGCCGCGCCATCACCAAGTGGTACAAGAGCCGCTACGACGTCGAGTTTGATCCCGATGCCGAAGCCATCGTCACCATCGGTTCCAAGGAGGGGCTGGCGCACCTGATGCTGGCCACGCTGGATGCCGGCGACACGGTGCTGGTGCCCAATCCCAGCTACCCGATCCACATCTGGGGCGCGGTGATTGCCGGCGCGAATATCCGCTCGGTGCGCATGACGCCCGGCGTCGATTTCTTCGATGAGCTGGAACGCGCCGTGCGCGAAAGCTACCCCAAGCCGAAGATGATGATCCTCGGCTTTCCCTCGAACCCGACGGCGCAGTGCGTGGAACTCGAGTTTTTTGAACGGGTAGTGGCGCTGGCGCGCCAGCATGACATTCTGGTGGTGCATGACCTGGCCTATGCCGACATCACCTTTGACGGCTGGAAAGCGCCATCGATCATGCAGGTACCGGGCGCGCGCGAGGTGGCGGTGGAGTTTTTCACCATGTCCAAGAGTTACAACATGGCCGGCTGGCGCATCGGTTTCATGGTCGGCAACAAGGAACTGGTAGCGGCGCTGGCGCGCATCAAGAGCTACCACGATTACGGCAGTTTTACGCCGGTGCAGGTGGCCGCCATTGCCGCGCTTGAAGGCGGACAGGAGTGCGTGGAAGATATCCGCGCCATGTACCAGAGCCGCCGCGACGTGCTGCACAAGGGCTTGTGCGAAGCTGGCTGGCCGGTCGATAAACCGAAGGCGTCGATGTATATCTGGGCGCTGATTCCCGAGGCCTATCGTCACCTGGGCTCGCTCGAGTTTTCCAAGCGGCTGCTGGCCGAGGCCAAGGTCTGCGTATCGCCGGGTATCGGCTTTGGCGAGTATGGCGACGAGTACGTGCGCTTTGCGCTGATCGAAAACGAGGCGCGTATCCGCCAGGGTTTGCGCGGTATCAAGGCCATGCTGCGCAATAGCACTGTCGCAATCTGAGCAGTCGGCGCGGTGCATCTGCACAAGGTTTAATCCGTATCAAATGGATTGTTTGACGGGACGGCTATCGTGGTGGCTTCAACGCTACCGGAGTGAGCCACCATGCCTACCGTTCCCGTCGGCGACAGCACGCGCCGCCTGATTGCCGCTGTTAAAAAGCTTGAATCCACGCTCCATACGGCCGGCCTGCCGCGCTGGATGGCGCGCATGCCGGTGTGGTGGTTGTGCTGGCATTACTGCCGTACACTCGATCAAAAAATTGCGCGCATGCAGCGCATCGCTCGCAAATTCGACCAGTGGCTGCCCAGCCTGCGCGCGGCCGACGGCGTCAAGCTGAACAAGCTCGAATTCATCGACATCGACCGCACCATGCGCGATGACATCGAAGCGACCAAGCGCACCATGTGTGACTTGCGCGCCTATTGCGTCGAGGTGGCGCGCATGTTCGATCAGCTCGGCTACCAGTCGGCCGGACTGCGCCAGCGCCAGAACGTGTTTTTGGCGGTGCTGGACAATTCCTGCATGTCGGCCAGCGCCATGCAGGAGGCGCTGGCATCCCACGACCAGCAGGTACTGGCCCTGTTGCAAGCCAGCCAGATCGATGAACGTCCGCGCCACGCCGTGGCTCGCGCTTAAAAGCCTTCCAGCACGATCTTGCCCTTGGCGCGGTTGCTCTCCAGCAGGGCGTGGGCGCGCTTGAGGTTGGCCGCATTGATGGCGCCAAAGTGCTCGCCCAGCGTGGTCTGCAGTGTGCCGGCATCGACCAGTTGCGCCACCTCGTTGAGCAGCTGGTGCTGTGCGATCATGTCCTCGGTCTGGAACATCGAGCGGGTGAACATGAATTCCCAGTGCAGCGAGACGCTCTTGCGCTTGAGCAGGCGTACATCGATGGCTGCAGGATCGTCGATCAGGGCAACCCGGCCTTGCGGCGCCACCAGTTCGGCAATCGCCGGCCAATGGTGGTCGGTCTGGTTCAGCGCCGCCACGTAGGTGACGGGCGGCAGGCCGAGGCGGGCGATTTCCGCATCGAGCGGCTGGCTGTGGTCGAGCACATGGTGGGCGCCCAGCTGCTGCACCCACGCTGCCGTATCCGGCCGCGACGCGGTGCCGATCACGGTCAGCCCGGTCAGGCGGCGCGCCAGTTGCAGCAAGATCGATCCCACGCCGCCGGCAGCGCCGATCACCAGCAGCGATTGTCCTTGCCTGCTGGTGTCGCGGCTGACCTGCAAGCGCTCGAACAGCAGTTCCCAAGCGGTGATGGCGGTCAGCGGCAAGGCTGCCGCCTGGGCAAAGTCGAGCGTGCGCGGCTTGTGGCCGGCGATGCGCTCATCGACCAGGTGCAGTTCGCTATTGGTGCCCGGCCGGGTCAGGTCGCCGGCATACCAGACTTCATCGCCGGGTTTGAACAGCGTCACGTCGGGTCCGACTGCCTTGACGATGCCGGCGGCATCCCAGCCGATGACTTTGCTGGCCCCTTCCGCCGGCGCGGCGTTGCGGCGAATTTTCACATCGACCGGATTGACCGAAATGGCTTTGACTTCCACCAGCAGATCGTGCCCTTGCGCCGTTGGCGCGGGCAGTTCGATGTCGAGCAGGGCGTTGGTGTCGGTAATCGGCAGGCTATGGCGGTAAGCAACGGCTTTCATGGGAGGACTCCATATCAGGTGGGGATGGCATAGTATGATTTAATCGATTGGAGCGAAAAAGAGTGGTTTTGGTGAAATACTTTCAAAGGAATGCTGAAAATGCTGCGGCTTGATGATTTGAACGTGTTCGTGCGGACGGCCGATCGTGGCAGTTTGTCGGCGGCAGCACGTGAGCTCGAAATTTCACCGGCTTTGGCCAGTGCTGCCGTCAAGCGGCTTGAAGGCGAGCTGGGCCTGCGACTGTTTGCGCGTACCACGCGCTCGCTGCGGCTCACCGAGCAGGGCGAACATTATCTCGACCATGCGCGCGAAGCGTTGCGCCTGCTCCGGGAAGCACATCAAGCACTCACCGAGGGCAAGCAGGCGGTCGGGGGAGTGCTGCGTATTTCGATGCCTTCGGACCTGGGGCGCAACCTGCTGCTGGGCTGGCTCGATGCATTCCAGTTGCAGTATCCGCAGGTGGGTTATCAAATCAGCGTTGGCGACCGCGTGTCGGACCTGTATCGCCAGCCGGTCGATATTGCCATACGTTACGGCAGCCAGGACGATTCCAGCCTGATCGCGCTGCCGCTGGCGCCCGACAACCGGCGCGTGCTGGTGGCCTCGCCCGACTATGTGCGCAGGCACGGACCGTTGACGGCATTGGCCGAACTGGCACGCCACAACTGCCTGCGTTTCATGCTCGACGAAGTCATCCACGACCGCTGGAGTTTTTATCCGGCCGATGGCGCCGCGCCCATATCAATACGCGTGCAGGGCGACCGCAGCGCCGACGATGCAGACCTGGTACGGCGCTGGGCGCTGGCGGGCAGGGGCATCGCCTACAAGTCGCGGCTCGATGTCAGCAGCGACATCGAAGCAGGGCGGTTGCTGGTGCTGATGCCCGAGGTGCCCGGTGAACCGACACCGCTCCACATGGTCTGCATGCACCGCTCTCAAGTATCGGCGACGGTGCTGCAGTTGCGGGACTTTTTAAGGGCGCAATGTATGGAGGAGAATTTTTGATATTTGAGCAGGAGTCAGGCGGTCGCTGGATCAAGAATGGTCATCGTTCCGGGCACGAACGAAGCGCGCCAGGTAACGCGGCCGCAATGCGTCCTGCCCTTTTGCCAGGCGCTCTCCAGATACCGTGAACTGCTCCGTATCAGCCGCATAGGTGCGCATCAGCGCGTCAATATCCTTGGCGTTGAAGGCGTCGAGATGAGCTTGGACGACGGCAAGGGGCGATGTGTCTTGCATGTTTTCCTGAGTATTGATGGTTTCGGGATGACCCGGAATGTGAACCCGTTCTTAAGGCAATATTAAACTACTTGTATGTGCGCGGTGTTGGGCACGAAAGCAATTAATATAAGCACTTGAACAAGGATCAGGATCAGAACGAGACAGAAAACCGAAGACAGACCAGCGAGCTCAAACCTGAACCCGGTCCCTGCTCAGGGCCGTACGGGAGCAGGGCAGTCCGATTGACGGTGGGCCAACTGCCAGATCCAGGTGAGGAGCGCCTGCGACGTGGCGGCATCGGCCGGGCTGTCGGGCGACTGGGGCTGGCAGTTGGTACCGGCAACCATTAGTGCGCTTTCGACAGGATCAGCAACCAGCGGCGGCACAGCAGTATCTCGAGGTGGCCTGCCTGCACGCCGGTATCGCATTCGATGATCGGGTTGACGGCGTAGAAGCGCTTGCGGAAGTCACGACATACCAGCATTTCGCGCTTGCCCATGCGCACCAGGAACGAGGTTGGCATGTATTCGAGGCCGAAGCGGGAGCTGAAGCTGTTGTTCACCGTGGTCATGACATTTCCTTTGAGAGATGTGTTTAACGAGGAGTTCAGAATAGCACAACTACTGTATGAATAAACAGGTACTGTGTAAATAAACAGTAAATTCGTTGTTTAGTGATCTACACATTAACTTTCCACGGCAGCTCAGGAAGGAGCACCAAATTTCTAGCAAATTCAAGCGTTTCATTGAGGCAAGACTGTCTCCCGAGGGCGAATTCGGCCTGCACCTGACCATCTGCGTGGCATTACTGGCGCTGACGGTGTCAATCTTTGGCCATATTGCCGACAGCGTGGTGGATCAGGAAGCCATCACCGTGTTGGACTTGCAAATCGCCAACTGGTTCAATACCAACCATGTCGAGCCCTATACCAGCTTCCTGCTGGCGATCTCGTTCATCCACAAGGTAGGCGGCATGATCTTGCTGGTGGCGGCGCTGGGCTACTGGTTCTGGCGGCGCCAGCAGCGTTACTGGCTGATCGCGCTGGGCGTGACGGTACTGCCCGGCATGATTTTCAACGTGCTGCTCAAGCATATCTACCAGCGCAGCCGCCCGGTGTTCGAGGAACCGCTGGTGACGCTGGCCACCTACAGCTTTCCGAGTGGCCATACGGCGGCGGCCACGCTGTTTTACGGCTTGCTGGCTTGCTATGTCATGATTGCCTGCAAGAGCTGGAGTGTGCGCTTGGCAACAGCGGTGTTCTGCGTGGTGATGATATTCTTGGTGGCGTTCAGTCGCGTCTACCTGGGCGCGCATTACCTGAGCGATGTGCTGGCCGCGATGGCCAGCAGCGTGGCCTGGCTGACGGTCTGCATCACCGCCGTGTCCACGCTGCGCCGCCGCAGTGCGGCGCGCGCGCTGGCCAACTCACGCGCTGACCAACCCCCGCGCTAGCAACCTCATTAATGTGTAAGGAAAACGTGCTCAACTCCATCGTCGTCATCGTCAACGCCAGCGCCGGTCTTGGTTACTGCGGCGAATTGTCCAGCGAGCTGGCGGAAAAATTCCGCCGCCATGGCGCCGAGCCCGAGATCGTGCTGGCCCGTAGTGGCGAAGAAATGATTGCCCGCGCCAAACAGGCTGTCAGCGACAAGGTGACCGTGGTGGTAGCGGGTGGCGGCGACGGCACCATCAACGCCGTTGCCTCGGCGCTGGTCGGCAGCGACACCCACCTCGGCGTGCTGGCGCTCGGTACACTCAACCACTTTGCCAAGGACATGCATATCCCGCTCGACCTCGACCAGGCGGTGGCCAATGCCGTGCTGGGCAAACCGCGGCGCGTCGATGTGGGAGAGGTGAATGGCCGCATCTTCCTGAACAACTCGAGCCTCGGTATTTATCCCGACATCGTGCGCGACCGCGAAAAGCAGCAAAAACACCTGGGCCGCAGCAAGTGGCATGCGTTCGGCCGGGCCTTGTTTGTAACCATGCGGCGTTTCCCGTTCATGAGCGTGCGGCTGCGCATCAATGGCGAAGAACGTTTGCGGCGCACGCCCTTTGTTTTCATCGGCAATAACGAATATTTACAGGGCGTGACCATGGGCGCGCGCGAACGCCTCGACGGCGGCAAGCTGTGGCTCTACGTGGCGCAAAAGCCTACCCGGCTGGCACTGCTGCGCTACGCAGTGCACGCGCTGTTCAACCGCCTGTCGGCAGCGCGCGATTTCGACGTGCTGACCGCAACCGAGCTCACCATCGACACCCGTCACCGCCACCTGCGCGTAGCCACCGATGGCGAGGTGACCGTGATGACGCCGCCGCTCTCGTACCGCTCACGCGCCGGCGCGCTGAGCGTGATTGCCCCCGACGCCTAGCGGGCCGCCATGCGCACCATCGTTCATTTGTCCGATCTGCATTTTGGCCGCGTTGACGCCGCCTTGCTGGCGCCGCTGCGCGAACTGGTCACGCAATTGGCGCCTGATGTGCTGGTGGTGTCGGGCGACCTGACCCAGCGCGCCAGGAGCGAGGAATTCATTGCCGCCCGTGCCTACCTCGATACCTTGCCGCAACCGCAGATCGTGGTGCCGGGCAACCACGATATTCCGCTGTATGACGTCGTCAGGCGCTTCCTCACGCCCTTACGCCGCTACACGCGCTACGTCACGCCCGATCTTACGCCCGAATATGTCGATGACGAGATCGCCGTACTGGGTCTGAACACGGCGCGCTCGCTGACCTTCAAGGACGGCCGCGTGAACAAGGAGCAGGTGGCGCTGATCCGCAGCCGGCTGGGCGCGCTGCCGCGCCAGCTCACGCGCATCGTCGTCACCCATCACCCGTTCGACCTGCCGGCCACCTTCGACAAGGACGACCTGGTCAACCGCGCGCCGATGGCGATGCGGGCATTTTCCGAATGCGGCGTGGACCTGCTGCTGGCCGGGCATTTTCATGCCAGCAGCGCCAGCGTCAGCACCGGGCGTTACAAGCTGAGCGGTTACGCCGCGCTGGTGGTGCAGGCCGGCACCGCCACCTCCACGCGGGGCCGCGGTGAATCGAATTCCTTCAATGTGATCAGGGTCGATGCCGAAAAAATCGAAGTGGTGCGCTACAGCTGGGTCGATGGCATGGGCGTTTTTGCACCGGCGCAGACCGAGATTTTCCAGCGCATCGGCGAGGCCTGGCATACCACGGCAGTGGCCTGAACCTAAACTTGACTGCGCGCCAGGCTCAAGCGCACGTTCATAGCCAGTAATTGGTCAGTTGCGCCGCCCACTCCTTGAGGCGGTCTGACCACGCCCGCTTGCGCCATTGCTCGAGCGTGATTTCCACCGAACCGCGCAGGTCTTCCTGGAAGGCCCGCTCCATCTCGTTGCCAAATTGCTCGCCCAGCACCACCACGTTGATTTCGCTGTTGTGCAGGAAGCTGCGGGTATCGAGATTGGTCGAACCCACGGTGGACCATTTGCCATCGATCACTGCCGTCTTGGCGTGCAGCACGGCCAGCTTGAGCTGATAAATCTTGACCCCTGCCTCCAGCAATTCATCGTAAAAACTGCGTCCGGCGTGAAATACCAGGCCGCTGTCCGAGACGCCGGGCAAGACCAGTCTGACATCGACGCCGCGCTGCGCGGCGGCCTTCAGCGCTGTCACGGTCTGCTGGTCCGGCACAAAGTATGCCGAGGTGATGTGGATGCTTTTTTTCGACTCCTGCATGGCCAGGTTGTAGGCCTTGTAAATTTCAAAATGCCCGCCCGGTTCGCTGCCCAGCACGCGCACCACCTTGTCGCCGGCGATGATGGGATTGGGGAAGAAATTGGCGTCCGTCAGGTCGCTGCGGTCTTGCGAGGCCCACTGGCGCACAAACAACCACTGGAACGCCTGCACCGCCGGTCCCTCGACCTTGATATGGGTGTCGCGCCAGCCGACGTCCGATTCATCGGTGGGCTTTTTCTTTGAGCGGAACAGCGAGCTCTTGGAATAGGTGGCGCTGATGTTGATGCCGCCGGCAAAGGCCATGCGGCCATCGACGATCAGCACCTTGCGGTGGTCGCGGTTGTTGACCTTCCAGTCGCTGCCCGAGACCTTGGCGGGGTTGACCGGGTTAAATTCGAGCAGGGCTATGCCGGCCTCGCGCATGCGCTGGAAGAAAGCCGCCGGTACGCCGATGGTGCCGACGCTGTCGTAAATGATGTTGACGGCCACGCCGGCGCGCCGCTTGGCAATCAGGGCGTCGGCGAACTTCAGCCCCATTTCGTCCTGGTCGAAAATATAGGTTTCCAGGTTGATGTGGTCGCGCGCCGATTCGATGGCCTGAAGCATCTGGCTCATGGTCTGCGGACCGTCGAACAGCAGCGTGGTCTTGTTGCCGGCAATCAGGGGCACACCGGTGGCCGCTTCTTCCAGCGCCGCCTGCTGCTGCAGATCGAGCGTGCCCTTGGTGTAGCGCTTGCTCAGCAGGGCCTTGGTGCGATTGGCGCTCAGTTCGCCCTTGGCGCTCTGTACGCTGGGCACGGCTG
>JBEVNE010000430.1:0-4005 GCA_040508275.1 Duganella sp. | reverse complement strand
AAAAGGTGGGCGTGACCGCATCGCAAAGGGACGCCGGGCAAGCTGTGGGGGTAGCACACTTCGTAAGGAAAGAACATCCGATCAATCTCCAATGGACCTTGAAAGGAATGTTTCATGAACACCGAAGCATCTTCACAATCTGGTAATCAATTTACAGGCGCGGAAATACTGGTGCGCTGCCTGGCCGAAGAGGGCGTTGAGCACGTCTTTGGCTACCCGGGCGGAGCCGTACTGTATATCTACGACGCCATCTTCAAGCAAGACAAATTCCAACACGTTCTGGTACGCCATGAGCAGGCCGCGATTCACGCCGCCGATGCCTATTCGCGCAGCTCGAACAAGGTTGGCGTAGCGCTGGTCACTTCCGGTCCGGGCGTCACCAATGCCGTCACCGGCCTGTCCACCGCTTACATGGATTCCATCCCCATGGTCGTGATTTCCGGCCAGGTGCCGAGCCACGCGATTGGCCAGGATGCTTTCCAGGAATGCGACACGGTCGGCATCACCCGCCCCGTGGTCAAGCACAATTTCCTCGTCAAAGACGTCAAGGATTTGGCGGAAACCGTCAAGAAAGCCTTCTTCATCGCCCGTACCGGCCGTCCAGGCCCCGTGCTGGTCGATATTCCGAAGGATATCTCGATGCACAAAACGACGTTCTCGTACCCGAAAGAGGTCGAGATGCGTTCGTACAAACCGGTCGACAAAGGCCACGCCGGCCAGATCCGCAAAGCCGTGCAACTGCTGCTGCAGGCTGAACGTCCGATGATTTACACGGGCGGCGGCGTGATCCTGGCCCAGGCTGCGCCCGAGCTGAACAAGCTGGTCGACAAGCTCGGCTTCCCGGTCACCAATACGTTGATGGGCCTGGGCGCCTACCGCGCTTCGAGCGAGCATTTCGTAGGCATGCCCGGCATGCACGGCACCTACGAAGCCAATATGGCGATGCAGAACTGCGACGTCCTGATCGCCATCGGCGCCCGTTTTGACGACCGCGTGATCGGCAATCCGAAACACTTTGCCACCAACCCGCGCAAGATCATTCACGTCGATATCGACCCGTCGTCGATTTCCAAGCGCGTCAAAGTCGATATTCCGATCGTTGGCAACGTCAAGGACGTGCTGATCGAGTTCCTCGCGCAACTCGACGCCACCGACGCCAAACCGAATGCACCGGCCGTCAAGGACTGGTGGAAGCAGATCAACGAATGGCGTGGCCGCGACTGCCTGAAATTTGCCTCGTCCGACCTCGTCATCAAGCCGCAATCGGTGGTGCAAAAGCTGTGGGAAGTCACCAAGGGCGACGCCTTCATCACCTCCGACGTCGGTCAGCACCAGATGTGGGCGGCACAGTACTACCCGTTCGACAAGCCCAAGCGCTGGGTCAACTCGGGCGGCCTGGGCACCATGGGTGTCGGCCTGCCGTATGCCATGGGCGTGCAGATGGCCAACCCGGACGCCACCGTTGCCTGCATTACCGGCGAAGGTTCGATCCAGATGTGCATCCAGGAACTGGCTACCTGCAAGCAGTACCACCTGACGCCGAAGATCATCATGCTCAACAACCGCTTCCTCGGCATGGTGCGCCAGTGGCAGCAGATCGATTACGGTTCGCGCTACTCCGAGTCCTACATGGATTCGCTGCCGAACTTCGAGAAGCTGGCTGAAGCCTATGGCCACGTCGGCATGCGCATCGAAAAGCCGGGCGATGTGGACGGCGCGCTGCGCGACGCGTTTGCCATGAAGGACAAGCTGGTGTTCATGAACTTCATTACCGATCAATCGGAAAACGTCTGGCCGATGGTCAAAGCAGGCAAGGGTCTGTCCGAAATGCTGCTCGGTTCGGAGGATCTTTAATATGCGACATATTATTTCTGTCTTGCTGGAAAACGAAGCCGGCGCCCTGTCGCGCGTGGTCGGCCTGTTCTCGGCCCGCGGCTACAACATCGAAACGCTGACCGTGGCGCCGACCGAAGACCCGACGCTGTCGCGCATGACCATCGTCACCACCGGTTCGGACGACATCATCGAGCAGATCACCAAGCACCTGAACCGCCTGATCGAGGTGGTCAAGGTGGTCGATCTGACCGAAGGCCAGCACATCGAACGTGAGCTCATGCTCATCAAGGTGCGCGCCGTGGGCAAGGAACGTGAAGAGATGAAGCGCACGGCCGATATTTTCCGGGGCCGCATCATCGACGTCACTGAAAAGTCCTACACGATCGAACTGACCGGCGCCAAGAGCAAGCTCGACGCGTTCATCGATTCGATCGACCGCGCCTCCATTCTGGAAACAGTCCGTACCGGCGGTTCCGGCATCGGACGCGGCGAACGCATCCTCAAAGTTTAAGCACGGCCACAGGCTGCTGCAGTACCCAACATCACAATATATACATAGGAATTATCATGAAAGTTTTCTACGACAAAGACGCTGACCTCTCCCTGATCAAGGGCAAAAACGTTGCCATCATCGGCTACGGTTCGCAAGGCCATGCGCATGCGCAAAACCTGAACGATTCGGGCGTCAACGTCACCGTTGGCCTGCGCAAGGGCGGCGCCTCGTGGAACAAGGTTGAGCAAGCCGGCCTGAAAGTGGCGGAAGTCAATGACGCCGTCAAAGCTGCCGACGTCATCATGATCCTGCTGCCGGACGAAAACATCGCCCAGGTCTACAACGAAAACATCGCTCCAAACGCCAAGCAAGGCGCGGTACTGGCCTTCGCCCACGGCTTCAACGTGCACTACGGCCAGGTTGTTCCACGCGCCGACCTCGACGTGATCATGGTTGCGCCTAAAGCGCCAGGCCACACCGTGCGCGCTACCTACACCCAGGGCGGCGGCGTGCCACACCTGATCGCCGTGTACCAGGACAAATCGGGCAGCGCCCGTGATATCGCCCTGTCGTACGCGTCGGCCAACGGTGGTGGCAAGGCCGGCATCATCGAAACCAACTTCCGCGAAGAAACCGAAACCGACCTGTTCGGCGAACAGGCCGTGCTGTGCGGCGGTGCTGTCGAGCTGATCAAGGCTGGCTTCGAAACCCTGACCGAAGCTGGCTACGCGCCGGAAATGGCGTACTTCGAGTGCCTGCACGAGCTGAAACTGATCGTTGACCTGATCTACGAAGGCGGCATCGCCAACATGAACTACTCGATCTCGAACAACGCCGAATACGGCGAGTACGTGACCGGCCCGAAAGTCGTGACCTCGGCGACCAAGGATGCGATGCGCCAGTGCCTGAAAGACATCCAGACCGGCGAATACGCCAAGTCCTTCATCCTGGAAAACAAGGCCGGCGCACCAACCCTGATCTCGCGCCGCCGCCTGACCGCCGAGCACCCGATCGAAGAAGTCGGCGCCAAACTGCGCGCCATGATGCCTTGGATCGCCAAAAACAAGATGGTTGACCAGTCGAAGAACTAAGCGGTTCTTCTAGGTAAAAAAGCCGGCACATGGTGCCGGTTTTTTTTATGGGGCATGAAAACCTGCTTTATTGACCCCGCAACCCTGCGCGGGGTCAGACCCCCACTGGTAGGGCTTAGCCTATCGCAGACGGTGATGGTCGGGGTTCAGGCATGTTTTGGCCATTGCCACACTTTGACAAACTTTTTGAGTTGCAAATGAATATCATTCTCGTTTGAGTTTTTATAATAACGAGGGAAAACGTTCATGAAGCACCGTATCCAGATCACCCCCATGGCTGCCGCCATCGTTGGCGCTTTTCTGATGGCGCCGGTCGCCGCCCAGCAGGCGCCTGTGCAAACCCTGGACGAAGTCAAGGTGGTCAGCACCGCCGAGGAAGAACTGAAACAGGCGCCTGGCGTGTCCGTCATCACGGCCGAAGATATCGCCAAGCGCCCGCCCGCCAATGATTTGTCGGAAATTATCCGCACCATGCCGGGCGTAAACCTGACCGGCAACAGCGCCAGCGGCCAGTATGGCAACAACCGCCAGATCGACCTGCGCGGCATGGGCCCGGAAAACACCCTGATTCTGGTCGATGGCCAG
>JBEVNE010000421.1:0-18335 GCA_040508275.1 Duganella sp. | reverse complement strand
CGCCGGCATCGGCTTTTACGCCTTCCGCCAGATCGGCTATCAGCATGTGGAAGCCTGCGCCCGTGTGGCGCAGACCTTGCTGGCGGCCGGCGTACATGACAGCGCGCCGGCCGGCCAGGCGCCGGCTTAGGCGTCCGGCAGCACGACGTTCACATCGAGGACTTCCAGGTTGCCCTGGCGGTCCAGCGAAATCTTGATGTCGTCGGCGTTGACCTTGGTGTACTTGGAGATCACCTCGATCAGTTCCTTGTGCAGCGCCGGCAGGAAGTCCGGGCCGGCGCGGCCGCTGCGCTCGCGCGCGATGATGATCTGCAACCGTTCCTTGGCCGCAGTCGCGGTTTTAGGTTTGGGCGGAAACAGGAAGGAAAGCAGGGCCATGGTCACTTACTCCCGAAAAGTCGCTGCAGGAAGCCCGGTTTTTCGTAGTTGACGAAGCGCAGGGGACGTTCTTCGCCGAGGAAGCGCGCCACCACGTCCTCGTAGGCCTGTGCCACGTCGGTACCCTTGAAATGAATTGCCGGGTTGCCCTGGTTGGACGCGTGCAGCACCGACTCCGATTCCGGAATGATGCCGATCAGCGAGATGCGCAGGATTTCCTTCACATCTTCGTGCGACAGCATTTCGTCCGCTTCCACGCGTTTTGGCGAATAGCGCGTGATCAGCAGGTGTTCCTTGACCGGCTCGCCACCGCTCTGGGCGCGGCGCGACTTGGCCTGCAAAATGCCGAGGATGCGGTCGGAATCGCGTACCGACGATACTTCTGGATTGGTGACGATGATCGCTTCGTCGGCAAAGGTCAGCGCCATCAGCGCGCCATGCTCGATGCCGGCCGGCGAATCGCAGATGATGTATTCGAAGCCCATGTTGACCAGTTCGTTCAACACCACTTCCACGCCTTCTTCCGACAGCGCATCCTTGTCGCGCGTTTGCGAGGCCGGCAGGATGAACAGGTTCTCGCAGTGCTTGTCCTTGATCAGCGCCTGGTTGAGCGTGGCTTCCTTGTTGATCACATTGATCAGGTCGTACACCACGCGGCGTTCGCAACCCATGATCAGGTCGAGATTGCGCAGGCCGACATCGAAGTCGATGACGGCAGTTTTATGCCCGCGCATGGCCAGGCCAGTGGAAAAACTGGCGCTCGTGGTGGTCTTGCCGACCCCGCCCTTACCGGACGTTACTACAATGATTCTTGCCACAGATAATCCTTTTCAGAAAGATGAACAGCGGCCACTCAGGCGCGGGTAGCGGAATTGACAGATAGTATATCGATTCGATCACCCATTAAACGAATTTGCGCGGGCGAGCGCGCAAATTCAGCCGGGAAGCCGTCTTCAAAAGTACGGTAGACGCCGGCGATGGAGACCAGCTCCGGCGACATATTCAAAGCAAAAATGCGTGCATCGGCGTTGCCGGAGGCACCGGCCAGCGCGCGGCCGTTAAGCGTGTTGTACACGTGGATGCTGCCATCGGCGATGATTTCGGCGCCGTTGTTGACCACCGCGGTAATGATCAGGTCACAGCCGCGCGCATAGATGCGCTGGCCGGCGCGCACCGGGGTATCGATGACCATCACATTGGCGTTGCCAGCCGGCGCTTCTGGTGCCGGGGCCGCTGCAGGGACCGGCGGCGCGGGCTTTTTCGGCGCTTCTTCCTCGCGTGTTTTACCCGCGGCTTCCAGGCTCAGGCCGTGAGCGGTGATGTCGGCGGTCATGGCGGCCGGCGCATTGCGCACGGCGACCGGTTTCAAACGGTATTTCTTCAGCACGGCGATCAACCCTGCCCAGTCGATGGCGGCGCGTTCCGGCGACAGGTCGCCGATATCGATCACGGTCAGATCGTCGTCAAAAAAATCGCTGCTGCCGCCGGTCATTTTTGCCAGTGCGGCGTCGAGGACAGTGTTATCGGCCGTGTTCACGATGGCGGAAACGGCAACGACGGTGGAAATCTTGATTTCGACAGGCTTTTGAAACAGGCTCTTGGACATGGGCAACAGGGGTAAAAGGTGGCAGCCCGCGCGCATGCGCAGGTGCTGGCATTCTACTGTGGAAAACGGCGAAATGGGAGGCGCGCACGCCTGGGAACCAGCAAAAATGCGGCTCTGGACGCGCTGGGCCGTGGATGAATTTATTTCGGGCAATCAAGTCGGCTGTCATAAGCATTTCATATTGCTGCGCTACAGTGTGCGGCGATCCAATTTATAATCCATAGGCAACATTTTATGGTTTAACATGAAAATTCTTAATGTAAAGCGAATGTCCTGATGTTAGAGATACGCCACCTCCGCACGCTCAGCGCGCTGCGCTCCGCCGGCAGCCTGGTGCGCGCTGCGCAACTGCTGAACCTGACCCAGTCGGCGCTCTCGCATCAGATCAAGTTGCTGGAAGATCGCTATGGCGGTCCACTGTTTGAGCGCAAATCGGTGCCGATCGGCTTTACCGCCACCGGTGCGCGGCTGCTCAAGCTGGCCGACCTGTTGCTGCCGGAAATCGAAACCGCCGAACGCGACGTGGCGCGCCTGACCCAGGGTGATACCGGCCAGCTGCGCGTGGCGCTCGAGTGCCATACCTGTTTCGACTGGCTGATGCCAGTCATGGATGAATTTCGCCAGCGTTGGCCCGACGTCGAAATCGACCTGGTGTCGGGCTTTCACAGCGAACCGGCCGAGTTGCTGCGCAGTGGCGCCGCCGACCTGGTGATCGGTTCGCCGTATGGGCCGGACTTTGCCACCTTCCCGCTGTTCCGCTTTGAAATGCTGGTGGTGATGGCGCAAAAACACCGGCTGGCAGCGCAACGCCGCCTGCAGGCAAGCGACTTTAGCGGCGAGACCCTGCTCACTTACCCGGTGCCGGCCACCCGCATCGACCTGATTCGCGAAGTGCTGCAGCCGGCAAATATCGCCTTCGAGCGTCGTACCGCCGAGCTGACCGTTGCTATATTGCAACTGGTCGCCAGTCGCCGCGGGATCGCCGCACTGCCGAACTGGGCCATCAAAAACTATGTCGATTACGACTACGTGATTGCCCGGCCCGTGGGTGAACACGGCCTGTGGAGCGACTTGTACGTGTCCGTGCCACCGGCCCAGCAGCACAAGGCCTTCGTGCTCGACTTCGTCAAAGTGATACGCGAACAATGTGCCGCCACGCTCGACGGTATCAAATTATTGTCGTGACAAATTAACACTGTTTCTCCAGAATGGATGAGCAGGGCTTGAGCCATATCAAAGGCGCGGCGATTTGCCGCGCTTACGATGAAGCTCCGGTTGATGATTGCCCTTGACAGTGAAACTCGAAAAACCGTAGCGAGCGACCCGTTATCGTCTTGAGTAGCGGAAGCGTACGGAGATACGCTGAGCAACGTAGAGGCGATAGCGGGTTGCGCAGTAGGTTTCTCGAGTCTCACCTGTTCGCGGCAATGCACCATCGAAAGCTGCCACAGTCTTGCTGTGGGCAGCGTATGATTGAAGTTCGCTTTTGCTAACTATGCCGGCCCCGGCCGGCGCATTGGAGAATCACATGGATGATGTAGTAATCGTGGCCGCTGGCCGTACCGGTGTGGGTAAATTCGGCGGCAGCCTGGCCAAGACCCCGGCCTCCGAGCTGGGCGCCCACGTCATCAAGGGTTTGCTGGCCAAGACCGGCATCGACCCCAATCTGATCAGTGAAGCAATCCTCGGTCAGGTGCTGACCGCCGGCGTGGGCCAGAACCCGGCGCGCCAGGCCGTGATCAAGTCCGGCCTGCCCAATGCCATCCCCGGTTTTACCATCAACCACGTGTGCGGCAGCGGTTTGAAAGCCACGCACCTGGCCGCCCAGGCAATTAAATGTGGCGATGCACAAATCGTCATCGCCGGTGGCCAGGAAAACATGAGCGCCTCGCCGCACGCCATGCCCGGCTCGCGCGACGGCTTCCGCATGGGCGACATCAAAATGGTCGACACCATGATCGTCGACGGCCTGTGGGACGTGTACAACCAGTACCACATGGGCGTAACGGCGGAAAACGTCGCCAAAAAATACGAGATTTCGCGCGCCGAGCAGGACGAGTTCGCGCTGCAGTCGCAGCTCAAGGCCGAGGCCGCGCAAAAAGAAGGCAAGTTCAAGGATGAAATCCTGCCACTGGAAATCGTCCAGAAAAAAGGCAGCATCGTCTTCGACACCGACGAATACATCAAACCCGGTTCCACGCTGGAAGGCCTGGCCGGCCTGCGTCCTGCCTTCAACAAGGAAGGCTCGGTCACTGCCGGTAACGCTTCGGGCCTGAACGACGGCGCCGCCGCCGTGATCATGATGTCCGCCACCCAGGCCAAAGAGCTGGGCTTGCCGGTGCTGGCCAAAATCAAGGCGTACGCTTCGTCCGGTCTCGATCCTGCCTTCATGGGCATGGGCCCGGTCAGCGCGACCCGCCTGTGCCTGAAAAAAGCCGGCTGGACCCCTGACGACCTCGACCTTCTGGAAATCAACGAAGCGTTCGCTGCCCAGGCCGTTGCGGTCAACAAGGAAATGGGCTGGGATACCAGCAAGATCAACGTCAATGGCGGCGCCATCGCCATCGGCCACCCGATCGGCGCTTCCGGCGCGCGCATCCTGGTCACGCTGATCCACGAAATGATCCGCCGCGACGCCAAAAAAGGCCTGGCTTCGCTGTGCATCGGCGGCGGCATGGGTGTGGCGCTGGCGATCGAGCGTGCGTAACACGCAGTAGCGGCATCAGTATCGCCAGCAGCGATAAAAAAAACATCAACTATATGCCGGACCGGCCATTGACGATGGCGGTCCGGGTTTCACGGTTATCACGGTTACTTACGAGGGGACAATAATGGCACGAGTTGCATTGGTTACTGGCGGTATGGGCGGTCTGGGCGAAGCGGTGTGCTTCAAGCTGGCGGCGTTGGGCTATAACGTGGTCACCACCTATTCGCCCGGTAACAGCAAGGTCGAACAATGGCTGGCCAGCACGCGCGACCAGGGTTTCAATTTCCGCGCCTACCCATGCGATGTGGCTGACTACGATTCGGCGCAAACCTGCATCGCCGCCATCGAGAAAGAAATCGGCCCTATCGATGTACTGGTCAATAACGCCGGCATCACGCGCGACATGACCTTTAAAAAAATGGACAAGCCGAACTGGGACGCCGTCATGGCCACCAACCTCGATTCCGTGTTCAACATGACCAAACCGGTATGCGATGGCATGGTCGAACGCGGCTGGGGCCGCATCATCAATATCTCGTCGGTCAACGGCCAGAAGGGGGCTTTCGGCCAGACCAACTACTCGGCCGCCAAAGCCGGCATGCACGGCTTTACCAAGGCGCTGGCGCTGGAAGTGGCGCGCAAGGGCGTGACCGTCAACACCATCTCGCCCGGCTACATCGGCACCAAGATGGTCATGGAAATCCCGACCGAAGTGCTGGAAACCAAGATCGTGCCGCAAATCCCGATGGGCCGCCTGGGCAAACCGGAAGAAGTGGCAGGCCTGGTGGCTTACCTGTCGTCCGACGAGGCAGCGTTTGTGACTGGCGCCAATATTGCGATTAATGGTGGGCAGCATATGTCGTAAGCGGCATTGCTTGCCAGGTCGTTAACCCACACGGCCAACCAGGGTCGGACCCCGTACGGGAACTAGGCGTCCCCGTCCGACCCTTCATCGTCAACGCTGGCGTATGGTTACAAGGTAGTTGGGGTGGGGGTACAATTCCCCATCATCGCCTCCTCCAAGGACCACCATGCCCGTTCCCCCTTCCGCCCTGTTCCCGCCCATCGAACCAAGCCGGCACGGCATGCTGGCGGTGGACGATATTCATACCATTTACTGGGAAGAGGTCGGTAATCCGCGGGGCATCCCTGTGATCTTCCTGCATGGCGGACCGGGCGCCGGCCTGTCGCCGCAGCACCGGCGGTTTTTTGATCCTGAGCGCTACCGCGTGATCCTGTTCGACCAGCGCGGCGCCGGCAAGTCGCTGCCGGTGGGCGAGTGCCGCAACAACACCACGCAGTTGCTGATCGACGATATCGAATGCCTGCGGCGCCAGTTCCAGATCGAGCAATGGCTGGTGTTCGGCGGCTCGTGGGGCTCCACGCTGGCGCTGGCCTATGGCCAGGCCCATCCCGAACGCTGCCTCGGTTTTGTCCTGCGCGGTATTTTCCTCTGCACCCAGGCCGAAATCGACTGGTTTCTGCACGGCGTGCAATGGTTTTATCCGGAGCTGTACGCCGAATTCGTCGCCCCGATTCCGCCCGACGAACGCGCCGACCTGCTGCAGGCGTACGTGCGCCGCATCATGAGCGACGATCCGGCCGTCTACTTACCGGCCGTGCGGGCCTGGAGCCGCTTCGAGGGCCGCCGCGTGTTCCTGTTGCCGCAGCCTGAAGAAGCGCCGTCCGACACGCTCGACCTCGGTGTGGGGCGGCTGGAATCGCATTACATGGCCAACCTGGGCTTTTTCAGCGACGACCAACTGATACGCAATATCGGCCGCATCGCCCACCTGCCGGCCGTGATCGTGCAGGGCCGCTACGATGTGATCTGCCCGCCGCTGTCGGCCTGGCGCTTGCAGCAAGCCTGGCCGGGCGCGGTCATGCAGATGATTCCCGACGCCGGCCATGGCGCCATGGAGCACGGCATTGCGCAGGCGCTGGTGGCCGCCACCGAACAGTTCTGGCAGCAGCGCAGCTTCGCCTGACAGGGTTGCCGAAGTTGCAGGCACGCCGCACGCAGGTAGTGCTGGTATGCAAAGTTCGGCCCGCCACAGCGCCAGGCTGCTACACTATGGTTTGAACGGCAAGTGCCGGTGTTCGCACCGGGACCAGAGACCAGCATTCAACCCGGCAGACATGCATTCATGAATATTCAGATCGGCGATATCGGCCACATCATCCAGCTGGCCATTGCGCCGGTGTTCCTGTTGTCCGGCGTGTGCACCAACCTGATCGTGCTCACCAACCGCCTGGCGCGCATCATCGACCGGTCGCGCGTGCTGGAAGACCGGCTCGACGTCGGCTACAGCACGGTCTACCTCAACGAGCTCGACGTGTTGTACCGGCGTTCGCACCTGATCAATGTGTCGATTGCCCTGTCCACCGCCTGCGGCCTGCTGATCTGCCTGATGATTGCCATGCTGTTCCTGGGTGACATCATGAACATCTCGCTCGAGCAATATATTGCTGGCATGTTCGTGCTGTCCGTGTTCTGCCTGATCGGCAGTTTCTGCTACCTGCTGCGCGAAATCTTTATCGCTTCGGCCGCGATGCGCTCGCACCGGCACGTGCGCCGCGAGCCGACCAAACAACCTGTTGAGAATTGAGTAAGCCCATGCATGACTACCAACGCCCTGCCACCCTGTACCGCTACGGCGTACGTGAAGACCTGGAACTGGCGCTGACCCAGGGCCAGTTCATTCTGCGCCCGGCCGGCCCCTGCCTGACCCTGAGTTTTTCGCAAGCCTGGGAGCCCAGGCTGTTCGACCTGTTTTCTTCCGACAGCTGCCTGGTGATCCACAATCCCGACGAGTTCGGCGAGCGTCTGCACCGCGCCATCCAGCGCACCCTGCCCAACTGGGTCGGCATCGATGGCGAGGTGGCATACGGCGAGCGCGCCGCGCTGGGCGTGGCCTTTACCAAGACTGCCGCCGAAGCGCAGGAGCATGAATGGCTGTTTGCCTGGCGTTCGATGCAGCGCAACGCCAGTCTCAACCCGGTGCTGGTCAAGATCGGCAGCCTGGAAAACTTTGCCGAACTGCGCGCGCGCGACGCTTACCTGGGCTGAAGCGGTGGTTGTGAAGTGGGCGGCGGCTGGATCAGAATCGGGTTGACCGATGGCTGCCGGTCGGCGCGGCCCTCGATGCGCGCCAGCACGGCATGCAGCATGTGCTCGATGTCCATGCGGATCATCTTGGCGCCAAACAGGCTGGGCACGTAAAAATTGGGCATCATGCGGCCCTTGTAGGTGATTCTGGTGCCGCCGGTTTCCGGGATCGGCGTCATTTCCCAGTGCGCCTCGTACTGCTTCATGTCGCCGGAAACCAGGGCAATATCAATCGATGACATCGGATGTTCGGTGGCGCGCACGATCAGGTGGATCGGGCGCGACATGAACAGCAGGCGCGCCACGCCAAACTGTTCGATCATGACCTCGTTGCCGCTGCGCGAGAGGACCTTGCACGATTCCAGGTCGGGCACGAACTCGGTCATGCGTTCGTAGTTGGTGAGGATGCGCCACACGCGCGGTAATGGCGCCGCCACCACGGCGGTGGCGTCGATTTCGTACAGCTGGTGGCCATCGCTATCGACCCGGTTGACCGATACTTCCAGCCTGGACGCATCGGGCTTCGGCGCCTGCGCCATGGCCAGTGGCGCCGATACAGCGAACAGCAAGAACAGAAGAAATCGCATCATTTCCCCAGCGTACGGGAAAGGATGGCAGAACACAAGGGGAGCGCGTCAGTGTCCGCCGCCGCCGGTTTTGCGTTCGAAATTCTTGATGACAAAGTCGGTCATACCATTTGCCAGCTCTTCTTCGCCCATGAAGATCTTGGCCGGCAGCTCGCTGCGCAGCAGTTCCGCCTCTTCATCGCTGTGGGTGCGCACCACGGTCTTGATAGCGGGATTGAGCAGGCGCGCCGTTTCCACCATGGCGCGCACGTGGAAGGTATCGGGCGTGGCGATCACCAGCATGCTGGCGCGCGCCACGTGGGCCTGGATCAGCACCGCCGGCTCGCCGGCATTGCCGGCCACTGCATGGATACCCTTGCGGCGCAGCTGATCGACTACTTCGCGATTCTGTTCGGCCACCACGAAAGGGATGCTGTGATTGAGCAGCACCTCGGCAATGCGGCGACCGACGCGGCCATAGCCGACCAGCACTACCTGGCCGTCCAGGTGCTCATGCGGCACCGACATCGGCAATTCGGCCAGCGGGTCGGCGGCACGCTCGAATTTGGACACCATCGAGCCGTCGCGCGTGAGCCAGCGCTCAAGCGGGCCGGTGGCAGAAAACACCAGCGGGTTCAGGGCGATCGAAATGATGGCGCCTGCCAGGATCAGGCTTTGTCCCTCGGCCGGCATCAGGCCCAGCGCCATGCCCAGCGCCGCCAGGATGAACGAGAATTCGCCGATCTGCGCCAGGCTGGCCGAGACCATCAGCGCCGTCTTGGCCGGGTAGCGCAGCAGCACCACCAGCAGGAAGGCGGCCAACGACTTGCCGAACACGATAATGGCGACCACCGCCAGCAGTTTCAGCGGCTGTTCGGTAATGATGGCCGGCTCGAACAACATGCCCACCGAAACGAAGAACAGTACCGCGAATGCGTCGCGCAGCGGCAGCGATTCGTTGGCGGCGCGGTGCGCCAGTTCCGATTCGCGCAGCACCATGCCGGCGAAGAAGGCGCCCAGCGCAAACGATACGCCGAAGTAATGGGTGGAGCCGTAGGCGATACCGACGGCGGCGGCGATCACGCACAGCGTGAACAGTTCGCGCGAACCGGTGCGCGCCACCTGCCACAAAATCCACGGGAACAGCTTGCGTCCGACCACCAGCATCAGCGCGATAAAGGCGCCGACCTTGCCGAGGGTGATGGCCAGCGTGGTCCACAGATCGACCTCATGGGCCGGCACCGGCACGCCGTGGGCGTCCATGGTGGTGCCGCCCAGCGAGCCGGCCACGGCCGGCAGCAGCACCAGCACCATCACGGTCACCAGGTCTTCCACCACCAGCCAGCCGACCGCGATACGGCCGTTAAAACTGTCGAGAATGCCGCGTTCTTCGAGCGCCCGCAGCAGCACCACGGTACTGGCCACCGACAGCGCCAGGCCGAATACCAGGCCACCGCCGATGCTCCAGCCCCAGAAATGGGCCAGCGCCATGCCGAGCGCGGTCGCCACGCCGATCTGCAGCACGGCGCCGGGCAGCGCCACCTTGCGCACGGCCCACAGGTCGTCGAGCGAGAAGTGCAAACCGACGCCAAACATCATCAGCATCACGCCGATTTCCGCCAGCTGGCCGGCCAGCGCCGCATCGGCGACAAAGCCGGGCGTAGCCGGTCCCAGCATGATGCCCGCAGCCAGATAACCCACGAGCGCCGGTAATCGTAGGCGCGTTGCAATATAACCAAGCACAAGGCCAAATCCGAGTGCTGCTGCGATGGTGGTAATCAGGCTGATGTTATGGGGCATGCGTAGGGGGCTCCTTAGGGAAAAAAAGTTACTTGAAAGCCAAAGAGTAGCACATCACGCTACAATTCCCGGCAAAAAATCGACTTCCACCGCTAATTTATTGGAACTTCGGCTAACGCCTTGCGCATGGCAAGGCTCCCCGCGCTTTGCTTACAGCCGTCGCAACACCACGCAACCGATCGAATAGCCGGCGCCAAACGAGCACAAAACGCCGAGTTCGCCCGGCGCCATATCGTCTGAATGTTTATGGAATGCAATCACCGAGCCGGCTGACGAGGTATTCGCGTAGGTGTCGAGGATGACCGGCGCTTCGTCCGGTTCGGCATCGCGGCCCAGCACCATGCGGCTGATCAGCAAATTCATGTTGAGGTTGGCCTGGTGCAGCCAGAAGCGGCGCACCTGCGGCACTTCCAGGCCGGCGCCGGCAATCGTGTCCTTGATCATTTCGGCCGCCATCGGGCAGACATCCTTGAACACCTTGCGGCCTTGTTGGCGGAACAGTTTATCGGGCTGGCCCACGCCGGCTTCATCGAAGCGGTTGAGGAAGCCGAAGTTGTTACGGATATTGTTCGAGAAACTGGTTTTCAGGCGCGTATCGAGAATTTCCCAGCGGTGCGCACCCTTTGCGGTATCGGCCAGTTCGACCACCACGGCGGTGCAGGCGTCGCCAAAAATGAAGTGGCTGTCGCGGTCGCGCCAGTTCAGGTGGCCGCTGGTGATTTCCGGGTTGAGCACCAGCACCGCGCGCGCCTGGCCGCTTTGCACGGCCGCCACCGCCTGCTGGATGCCGAAGGTGGCCGACGAGCAGGCCACGTTCATATCGAAGCCATACCCCTCGATGCCGAGCGCGGCCTGCACTTCGACCGCCATGGCCGGATAGCCGCGCTGCAGATTGGAGCAGGCCACCAGCACCATGTCGATGTCGGCCGCCGTGCGGCCGGCGCGGTCCAGCGCCTGCTGGGCGGCGGCCACGCAGATTTCCGCCTGCAGCGACAGTTGTTCGTCAGAACGCTCGGGAATGTGCGAGACCATGCGCTGCGGATCGAGAATGCCAGCTTTTTCCATCACAAACCGCGACTTGATGCCCGACGCTTTTTCAATAAAGGCGACGCTCGACGGCTCCAGCGCCGTCAGCGTACCTGCGGCGATGGCCTCGGCGTTATCGGCGTTGAATTGCTCGACATAGGCGTTAAAGCTGGCAACCAGCTCTTCGTTGGAAATCGACTGCGACGGCGTAAACAGACCGGTACCGCTGATAACAGCTTGTTTCATGATCAGGCTTTCAAATTAGGCAATGGCATGTGCCAATAGTGAGGCAAATTCTACACAATGGCTGCACGATAGGCGCAAATAAAAGCGGCGCCCTGGAGGCGCCGCTCTAATATCGGGTGCGGGGGGAATGCGAGTTTATTTCCCGACGTTAGCCTGCACCACCGTCGTCTCCGGCTTGGCAAACTGCACCGGCAAGCCTTTCAGGCGGTTGAGTGCCTGAGTCAGCTGGAAGTCGTCGGCGCTGCCGTATTCCAGCGGCTTGCGTTTCTTTTCCAGCGCCAGCATGCGCAACTGCTCTTCCAGCTCATCGCGCTTGGCGCGGGCGTCTTCCTTGTCGCGGTCGTTGCTCAGGTGCTTGGCCAGGTCGGCTTCGCGCGTGCGCAGGGCGTTGATGCCGTCACCATCGGCATATTCATCGACCAGCAAATCGGGCGTAATGCCCTTGGCCTGGATCGAGCGGCCGTGCGGCGTGTAGTAGCGCGCCGTGGTCAGCTTGACGGCGGTATCGGCGGTCAACTGGCGGATGGTTTGTACCGAGCCCTTGCCAAAGGTTTGCGTCCCCATGATCTCGGCCCGCTTGTAATCCTGCAGCGCGCCGGCGACGATTTCGGAGGCGGAAGCCGAACCGGTATTGACCAGCACTACCATCGGAATGCGTTTGACCGCCGCCGGCAATTTTGCCAGCGCATCGCTGTCGTTATGCCACTGGTAAAACTCGGGGCGGCCGTAGTACACCTGTTTTTGTTCCGGCAACTGGCCATTGGTCGAGACGATCGCTTCGTTTTTCGGCAGGAAGGCTGCCGCCACGCCGACCGCGCCTTGCAGCACGCCGCCGGGATCGTTGCGCAGGTCGAGCACCAGGCCCTTGAGGTTGGGGTCTTGCTGATACAGCTCGACCAGCTTGGCCGCCATGTCGTCGACGGTCGGCTCCTGGAACTGGGCAATGCGCAGCCAGGCATAGCCCGGCTCGATCACCTTGCCCTTGACGCTTTTCTGAATGATTTCTTCGCGCGTGATGTTGAACACCAGCGGCGCATCCTCGCCCTTGCGCAATACCGTGAGCGCCACCTTGGACTGCGGCTCGCCGCGCATCAGCTTGACCGATTCGTCGAGACTCATGCCTTTCACGGGCACGCTGTCGAGACGGCTGATCAGGTCGCCCGGCTTGATGCCGGCACGCCAGGCCGGCGAATCCTCGATGGGCGCGACGATCTTGATGTAGCCGTCTTCGCTCGGGCCGATTTCAATGCCGAGGCCGACAAACTTGCCTTGCGAGCCTTCACGCAATTCGGCATAGGCTTTTTTGTCGAGGTAGGCGGAATGGGGATCGAGCGAGGCCACCATGCCGGAGATGGCTTCGGTAAGCAATTTTTTGTCTTCCACCGGTTCGACATAGTCTGACTTGATGAGACCGAATACATCGGCCAGCTGGCGCAGTTCTTCCAGCGGCAGCGGCGGCTCGGACGGCTTTTGCGCCATGGCGGAAAATTGCAGCGAGATGGCGACCCCGGCCACCATGCCCAGGCCGATCAGCCCGGAATTCTTTAATTTCTTGCCCATGTTTCACCCGTAGGAACATTGTTGCAGAGGGCAGCAGCGTCGATTGCTGCATGCGTGAGTTCAGTATAAACCTGATTTCGAGCAAACGTAGTAGCCCTTGCGAAATCATTTATACCTTTACGGCGTTTTACAACGGCAGCCGTTGACAGATAAAGTAGACCAATGCCCAACAGGCGAAACGTCAATGTTACAAGGTGATGCAATGTGTTTCCCTGGCGTTGACGACGGTAAGCATTTGTAATAAGTCCTGCCGCAGCGCCGCCTGCGGCCTACACTGAACTCGTATTTCTCTCTACCCTGAAGTGGTTTTTGCCTGCGCCTCCCGGTGCAGGCTTTTTTTTGTCCAGGCTCCAGCGATGTATCGTAAAGTAACTGCGCAATAGCCGGTGCCTTGCGGTTGTAGAATATTCATGCGGAAACGTTGGCGCGGCATTATCCATGGCGCGTGTGCTTTCCGCTTCCGGAAGTTCTCACCGAAAGGACCTGTAGTGAAAAAATATTTGCTGAGCACCGTGGCGTTAAGCCTGATCACCGCCTACGGCGGCGCCGCCGCCCAGGCCGCCGCGCCTGCCGCATCCGGCATTGAGCTCAAGAACATGGACACCAGCGTGCGTCCGCAGGACGATTTTTACGCCTACCAGAACGGCGCCTGGGTCAAGAATACCGAAATTCCGGCCGACCGTGCGCGCTGGGGATCGTTTATCCAGCTGCAGGAAAATACCTTGCCGCAGCTGCGCGCCATCATTGAAGCGGCAGAAGCCGAGAAAGGCCGCAAGGCCGGCAGCGAAGCGCAAAAGATCGGCGACCTCTACGCCAGCTACCTCGACGAAAAGCGTCTCGACGAACTGGGCATCAGGCCGCTGGTCGGTGAGCTCAACCGCATTCGTGGTGTGAAGGACAAAAAGGCCTTCCCGATGCTGATCGCCCACCTGGACCAGATCGGCGTGACCACGCCCTACAGCGTGTATGTGCGCCAGGATGCGCGCGAATCGACGCGCTACGCAGTCGGCATTTCGCAAAGCGGCCTGGGCTTGCCGGACCGTGATTACTACCTGAAAAAAGACGACGCCAAGCTGGCCGCCATCCTGGTCAAATACCAGGCTCATATTGCCCATATTCTGCGTCTGGCGGGCAACCCGCAGCCGGAGCAGGGCGCCAAGGCGATTGTGGCGCTGGAAACCGCACTGGCCGAGGCGCAGTGGACCAAGGTGCAAAACCGCGACCCGGTCAAGCGCTACAACAAAACGCCGATTGCCAAGCTGGCCGAACTGGCGCCTGGCTACGACTGGAACCACGCGCTGGCAGCTGTTGGCGTGGGCAACAAGACCGACTACGCCATCGTCAATCAGCCGAGCTTCCTGACCGCTTACGCCGCGCTGGTCGGCAGCACCGACCTGGCGACCTGGAAAGCCTATTTCGAATGGCAGTTGCTGCGCAGCGCTTCACCTTACCTGTCGCAGGACTTTGCCAATGCCGACTTCGATTTTTACAGCACCGCGCTGACCGGCGTGACCGCCAAGCCAGAGCGCTGGAAACGCGGCGTTGGCCTGGTCGAGCGTGCACTGGGCGAGGCGCTGGGCAAGGCCTACGTGGCGCAGCATTTCCCGCCAGAGCGCAAGGAACGCATGGATACGCTGGTGAAAAACCTGATGGCGGCCTACAAGACCAGCATTGATGGCCTGGACTGGATGGGACCGGAAACCAGGCGTGAAGCGCAGGACAAGCTGTCCAAGTTCCGTCCCAAGATCGGTTACCCGAGCAAGTGGCGCGACTATTCCTCGCTGACCATCGTCAAGGGCGACCTGGTAGGCAATGTGCTGCGCGCCTCGGCCTTCAGCCACCAGCGCATGGTGGCCAAGCTGGGCAAGCCGATCGACCGCGAAGAATGGAGCATGACGCCGCAAACCATCAACGCCTATTACAGCTCGACGATGAACGAGATCGTCTTCCCGGCCGCCATCCTGCAGCCGCCGTTCTTTGACGTCAATGCCGACGACGCCGTCAACTATGGCGCGATTGGCGCCGTGATCGGCCATGAAATCAGCCACGGCTTTGACGACGGCGGCAGCCAGGCCGACGGCGACGGCAACCTGCGCGACTGGTGGACTGCGGCCGACCGCGCCAACTTCAAGGCCAAGGCCGATGCACTGGTCAAGCAATACAACGGCTACAGCCCGTTGCCGGGCTACCACGTCAATGGCGCGCTGACCCTCGGTGAAAACATTGCCGACAACAGCGGCATGGCGGTGGCCTACAAGGCTTATAAATTGTCGCTGGGCGGCAAGCCGGCGCCCGTCATCGACGGTTTTACCGGTGAGCAGCGCTTCTACATGGGCTGGGCGCAAATCTGGCGCGCCAAGGCGCGCGAAGCGCAACAGATCATGATGATCAAGACCGACTCGCACTCGCCCGGCGAATTCCGCGCCAACGGCACGGTGGTCAACCAGTCTGGCTTCTACGAGGCGTTTGGCGTCAAGCCGGGCGACAAGCTGTATGTGGCGCCGGAAGAGCGTGTGATCATCTGGTAAGTTCAGCTTTTACCCCGCACCCCGGGTGCTTTGGGTTAACAGCTGGCCCTGTGATATAAATACACCGCTGGCCAAGTACCCTCTTGGCCTTTTTGTATTCCCCTTTCAAAAAAAGGAAACTCCGTGAAACGTCATCTCGTAAGTGCATTAATGCTGAGCCTGATCGCAGGCCTGGCAGGCGCTGCGGACAACACCACCAGTGTTGCACCAGCCAGCAGCCAGGTCGCTGGCAAACCCACCTCCGGCATCGCTGTCGACTATATCGACCCGGCCGTGCGGGTGCAGGACGACCTGTTTACCCACATGAACGGCAAATGGCTGGCCAACACCGACATCCCGGCCGACAAGGCCAGCTGGGGCAGCTTTGCCAAGCTGCGCGACGATATCCAGCCGCAGCTGCGCGCCATTATCGAAAACGCTGCCAAGGACCAGGCGGCAGCGGGCAGCGATGCCCGTCGTATCGGCGATTTCTACGCCAGCTTCATGGATGAAGCGAAACTCGAGCAGTTGGGCGTCAACCCGCTCAAGGGCGAATTCGACAAGATCGCCGCGCTCAAGGACAAGAAGCAGTTGCCAGCCCTGATCGCCCACTTTGGCAAGATCGGCGTGAGCGCACCGTACAACTTTGGCATCCACCAGGACAACAAGGATTCGACCAAGTACGTGGCCGACCTGTACCAGGATGGCCTGGGCTTGCCCGACCGCGACTACTACCTGAAAAAAGACGACGCCAAGCTGGCCGCCACGCTGGCCAAGTACGAACAGCACGTCGGCAAGATGCTGACCCTGGCCGGCAACGCCAACGGCCCGGCCGCCGCGCGCGAGGTCATCGCTTTCGAGAAAGAGCTGGCCAGGCTGCAATGGACCAAGGTCGAATTACGCGATCCGATCAAGGCCTACAACAAGGTGGAAATTGCCAAGCTGAACAAGCTGGCGCCCGGCTACGACTGGAAAGCTTACCTGGCCGACGCCGGTATCGCCGGCAAGGTCGATTACGTGATCGTCAGCCAACCGAGCTACCTGAAAAGCATGACGGCGCTGCTGGCCAAAACCCCGCTCGATACGCTCAAGGCCTACTTCCAGTGGCACACCGTGCATGCGTTTGCACCGTACCTGAACAAGTCGGTGGTCGATGAAAACTTTGCCTTCTACGGCACCGTGCTGAGCGGTGTAACCGAGCAGCAGCCGCGCTGGAAACGCGGCGTCAGCGTGACCGAAGGCGCGCTTGGCGAAGCCGTCGGCAAGCTGTACGTGGCCGATCACTTCCCGGCCGAGCGCAAGGCGCGCATGGAAGCGCTGGTGGGCAACCTGCTGGCCTCGTATAAAACCAGCATCGACACGCTGGACTGGATGAGCCCGGTGACCAAGAAGCAGGCGCAAGCCAAGCTGGCCAAGTTCACCACCAAGATAGGCTATCCGAACAAGTGGCGCGACTACTCGGCGCTGACGGTATCCAAGGACGACCTGGTGGGCAACGTGATCCGTTCGCACGAGTTCGACTACGCCAAGGAAGTGGGCAAGCTGGGCAAGCCGATCGACCGCGACGAATGGGGCATGACGCCGCAAACCGTGAACGCCTACTACAACCCGGAAATGAACGAAATCGTCTTCCCGGCGGCCATCCTGCAAGCGCCATTCTTTGACGCCAATGCCGACGACGCCGTCAACTACGGCGCCATCGGCGGCGTGATCGGCCACGAAATCAGCCACGGCTTCGACGACCAGGGCGCCCAGTACGACGGCGACGGCAACCTGCGCGACTGGTGGACCAAGGCGGACCATCAGAACTTCAAGGCCAAGACCAAGATGCTGGTCGAGCAGTACAACCAGTTCAGCCCGCTGCCGGGCTATCACGTCAACGGCGAGCTGACCCTGGGTGAAAACATTGCCGACAACAGCGGCGTGGCGATTGCCTACAAGGCCTATAAACTGTCCCTGAACGGCAAGCAAGCGCCGGTGATCGATGGCCTCACCGGCGACCAGCGCTTCTACATGGGCTTCGCTCAGGTCTGGCGCATGAAGATGCGTGAAGCGGCGCAGATTCAGCAGATCAAGACCGACCCGCACTCGCCAGGCCAGTACCGCGCCAACGGCACCATGCGCAACCAGCCGGGCTTCTACGACGCCTTTGGTGTTAAGCAGGGTGACAAGATGTACTTGCCGCCGGCGGAGCGAGTGATCATCTGGTAAACGTGTCGCAAGTGTAGAGCCAGAGAGGGGGCGTGCCATGCACGCCCCTTTTAGCTTGAGGGCCACGCCATGCATCGGGCGGGAGTCGCCATCAGCGGCAACGTGCGGTAAACTACTGCATCGTCCTCCAAGCCAAAGCCCAACTCATGCGTATGCGTGCTCCCGCCATTCCCTTCGTTGTCACCGCCGCGCTGGCCATGCCATTGCTGCTGAGCGCCTGTGGCGATACCTACCAGCCCAAGGACGTCTATATGGCGGCCACGCCCGAGTGCAAGGACTGGCAGGAAGGTTCACGCTTCGACCTGCCGCGTGGCATCAGCGTCGCGACCTCGCCACCGGCCACGCTGGAAGATGGCGGCGCCGAATTTACCTTTGTGTATTTTGTACCGCGCGGCGAACGTGCGCGTTTTCTGGCGCGTGACTATAACGTGACGGCCCCGCGCGGGCCGCTCATCACCAAGGCCGAACTGGTCACTTTTTACCAGCGCGCCACCAATGCCCGCGCGGAAATCGTCGAAGTCATTCCCAAGGTGCCCGACATGCTGGTAGCCGGCGCCACCAGCGACGAAACCATCTGGCGCGTGCGCCTGCGCGTGAAGGAAAAACTGCCCGAGCGCTT
>JBEVNE010000346.1:0-23772 GCA_040508275.1 Duganella sp. | reverse complement strand
TTCGAGCCCCAGCCGAACATCACCATGCTGCCTTCGGTCAGGCGGCGGATCGGGATGTCGCGCGCCAGCGCGGCGCTGACGATGGCGCCGGTGCTCGGGCCCAGGCGCACGTCTTCGTCGAGGTCGCGCAGCTCGGTGAGCGCGGCAGCCAGGTCGAACGGCGTATCGGCCAGCGCGGCGTTGATCAGGTTTTCGGCCATGCTCATGGCCAGGCGGCCGACGGCTTCCTCGGAATACTCGACCACGGTCTGGTACACGCCGTCTTCCGAGGTGGCGCTGGTCAGGCTGAAGGTGACCGGGCAGCCGGCTTGCGCCTGCAGGCCGAGGGCCACGGCTTCGAGCACGCTGGCCAGCGACACGTCGTTGTGGTTGCCGGCCGGCTGCAATACGCCCAGGGCGGGAAAGCGCGCCTGCAGGCGTTGTTCAAAGCCGGGCAATTGCCGGATCGAGCGCTGCTCCGGCGGGCACGAAACGATCACCTCCACGGCGGTGTGGTGGCTCCAGAGGTTCGGGCCGCGAAGGGCGCGGGTGCGGATGACTTCCATAAATCTGCTTGTTCTTTCAGTGAAGGTTTTTCTTCGGATTCGCATCGAAGGTGCGCAGGCCGGCGGCGATCAGGTCGGGCGTGAGGCCCAGCGCCCAGCCGGCGGCAATCGCCGCCAGCACCGATTCCGGCGGCACCAGCGGCGACAGCGGCAGGCTGACCACATCGACATAGCCTTGCGCCAGCACGATGCTGCGCTGCGCGCCATCCTGGCGCTGGAATACCACGCGCGCACTGTCCTGGCGATGCTGGGCAATCGCCGGCAGGTGTTCGTCCATGCCGTAGAAAATCACTTCGCCATCGCACAGGTCGGCCATTTCCACCACCTGCGCATCGGCAGCGTTGAGCACCGCCGCGCCGCTCGGCAGGATCACGTCCACCTGGGTGCGCAGCACGTTATACAGCTTGTCGTCGCTGTCGATGTAAAACTCGCCCAGTTCCTCCACGCCCGAGACATCGGTGACCACGCCAACCGTGCAGCGGTCGTAGGCCAGGCCTTCGGTGAGTATCATGCGCGCGCTCGATTCGAACACGGCCGCCTCGACGTTTTTGTTGAGCAGCAGGCGTTCGCCGGTTTCCCAGTCGGACAGGCCGTCGCGCGACAGCAGGCGGCTGTTCACGTACAGGCCGTCGTTGCAGGCCAGGCCGACTTTTTTGCCGCCGACCTGCAGCAGCCAGGCGATCAGGCGCGCAGCCATGGTGGCGCCATGCTTGCCGCTGATGCCCACCACCGGGATGCGCCCGGTTTCTTCGGCGGCAAACAGATGGTCGGCAATCGCCGCGCCAACGTTGCGCGGCGTGCCATGCTCGGGCTTCAGGTGCATCAGCAACCCGGGGCTGGCGTTGACTTCGATGATGGCGCCGCCCTGCTCATGCAGCGGACGGCTGATGTCGGCCGCCACCAGGTCGATGCCGGCGATGTCGAGGCCGACCACGCGCGCCGCCAGCGCTGCCATGGCCGCCACTTCCGGGTGCACCAGATCGGTCACATCGGTGGACATATTGCCGTTCGGCTGGATCAGCACTTTCTGGCCGTCCAGCGGCACGCTGAAGGCGTCCATGCCCTGGCGTTGCAGTTCGAGGATGGTTTCGCGTACTTCCTGCGGCTTGACCAAGCTCAGTGGAAAATCTTCTTCCTCGCCGCGGCGCGGATCGGTGTTCAGGTGCATATCGCACAGCTGCTGGATATTGTGAACGCCGTCGCCGGTCAGCCACAGCGCCTCGCCGGCGGCTGCCGCCACCAGGCGCCGGCCGACCACCAGCAGGCGGTGCTCATTGCCGACGATGAAGCGCTCGACGATCACGCTCGAGCTGTCGCCTTCGTGCGCGGCCAGCGCGTAGGCGGCCGTCACATCGGCTTCGGTCATGAGGTTCAGCGCCACGCCACGGCCATGGTTGCCGTTGTAGGGTTTGACCACTACCGGCAGGCCGATGTCCTGCGCCGCCGCCCATGCCGCTTCGGCGCTGGTCACCAGCTCACCTTGCGGCACCGGCACGCCGCACGAGGCCAGCAGCGACTTGGTCAAGTCCTTGTCGCTGGCGATGCCTTCGGCGATGGCGCTGGTTTTTTCGGTTTCCGCCGTCCAGATGCGGCGCGGCGCAGCGCCGTGGCCCAGTTGTACCAGGTTGCCATCGGTGAGACGGATCGCCGGTATCTTGCGGTCGGCGGCGGCATCGACGATATTGCCGGTGCTCGGTCCCAGGCACAGTTTTTCCACCAGCTCGGTCAGCTCGGCCACGGTGGCCTTGATATCGAACGGACGGTCTTCGATCATCGCCATCAGCAGGTCGCGGCCGGCCGCCAGCGCAGCGCGCCCGACCTGTTCCTGGCGCGTGCGGAAGGCCATTTTATACAGGCCCGTGTCTTCGCCGATCTGCCGGGTTTTGCCAAAGCCGGTCTTCATGCCAGCCATGTTCTGCAGCTCGAGCACCACGTGTTCGAGTATGTGACCGGCATAGGTGCCGTCGCGCAGGCGCTCAAGGAAACCACCCACCTCGCCCACGCCGCAGCGATGCTCCAGCAGGCCCGGCAAAATCGCCGTCAGCCGCTCATACAGGCCGGGCAGCAGATGCGACGGGTATTGTTCCAGCTCACCGATGTCCAGCCATGCCTCGATCACCGGACGATAGGTCCAGATATTGGGGCCGCGCAAATGGGTGACGCGGAGAATTTCAATATTTTTCTTCTTGATCATGTTTCGAACTTTGCATCATTGTTGTGGGAACCTCGACCACCGCGGCGCGGCTTGGCAAGTCCCTTTTATGTTCATTCCAGCAATACCTGCGTTTTGTTATACTCGCCGCCAGCACAAAAGCAGCATCTTTATGTCATCCCTTATGCGACCCATGACGTTATTGACACGCGATTAGTTACTTGATTCCGTACTTGATTCGTGTCAAATGTTTTAATTACTGACAGAATACCGTAAATAAGCGCTTTTACCATCCGCAACGCACGATTGCAGTCCACCAATACCTGGGATCGCCGCGCAACACTGTTCCACCTTTTTCCGCCCCGGAGTACGCAACACGATGACAACCCAACAACTTTCCACCGTATCGCGCCAGGGTGCCGAACTGCCCGACCGCTGGCGCTCCGAGATACAGGCACAACTTTCCCAAGAGGAAAACGTTGTAAGTGCCCTGGAGGTTGACCTGGATCAGCAACTTCGTTTTGCCAAGGGTCTTCTGGTGCTCACCGACCGCCGTTTGCTGGCGCGCGCACCGGGCCAGGAGCAGTGGCTTGCATGGCCGCTGTCCCCCGAACTGTCGCTGCAACACCACGATCACGCCGGCGTCGGCCACCTGGAACTGATGGCAACGCGCGGCCGCCTGGCTGCCTGGCGCTTTACGCTGGGTCAGAATCTGCAGGCAATCCGCCTGGTCGAACAATTCATCGCCCACCGCGACAGCCATGCCAGCGGCGTGCCGGTGCTGACCGACGAAGGCAGCACTTGCCCAAGCTGCAAGGCCCCACTGGAACCGGACCAGGAAGAATGCCCGGTCTGCACCAAGGTGGTCTACACGCCGCCCTCGACCTGGACGCTGTTCCGCCTGTGGCGCTTTGCCAAGCCTTACAAGCTGCAACTGGCGTTCGGTTTTTTGCTGATGCTGCTCAGCACCGGCGCCCACATGATTCCGCCGTATCTGACCATTCCACTGATGGACAAGGTGCTGATCCCCTACCAGAACGGCACGCCGGTCGATCCGGGCCTGGTGGCGCTGTACATGTCCGGCCTGGTCGGCGCGGCGGTGCTGGCGTGGATATTCGGCTGGGGCAAAACCTATGTGCTGGCGCTGGTGTCGGAGCGCATCGGCGCCGACCTGCGCACGGAAACCTATGACCATCTGCTGCGCCTGTCGCTGGAATACTTCGGCGGCAAGCGCACCGGCGACCTGATGTCGCGCATCGGCAGCGAGAGCGACCGCATCTGCGTGTTCCTGTCGCTGCACCTGCTCGATTTTGCGTCGGACTGCCTGATGATCATCATGACCGGCGTGATCCTGTTCTCGATCGATCCATATCTGGCCGTGTTTGCGCTGGCGCCGCTGCCCTTCATCGCCTGGCTGATCCACCTGGTGCGCGACCGCCTGCGCACCGGCTTCGAAAAAATCGACCGTGTATGGGGCGAAGTCACCAACGTGCTGGCCGATACCATCCCCGGCATCCGCGTGGTCAAGGCGTTTGCCCAGGAAAAGCGCGAAGCAGCGCGCTTCCGCACCGCCAACCTGCACAACCTGGCCGTCAACGACAAGCTCAATAAAATCTGGTCGCTGTTCTCGCCGACCGTCTCGTTCCTGACCGAACTCGGTCTGCTGGTGATCTGGGTGTTCGGTATTTACCAGGTCTCCAAGGGCAATATCACGGTCGGTGTGCTGTCGGCCTTCATCGCCTATTCCAGCCGCTTCTACGGCCGTCTCGATTCGATGAGCCGGATCGTCTCGGTCACCCAAAAATCGGCGTCGGCGGCCAAGCGGATTTTCGACATTCTCGACCACGTATCGTCGGTACCGGACCCGGTCAACCCGGTCAAACTGGCCAAGGTGGAAGGCAATATCACGCTGCGCGATGTCGGTTTCCGCTACGGTAACCGCGCCGTCAATCGCGGCATCAGCCTCGATATCAAGGCCGGCGAAATGGTCGGCCTGGTCGGCCACTCGGGCTCCGGCAAATCGACGCTGGTCAACCTGATCTGCCGCTTTTACGACGTCGCCGAAGGCGCCATCATGCTCGACGGCGTCGATATCCGCTCGCTGGCAGTATCCGACTACCGCCGCAGCATCGGCCTGGTGCTGCAGGAGCCGTTCCTGTTCTTCGGCACCATCGCCGAAAATCTGGCCTATGGCAAACCGGACGCCAGCCGCGCCGAAATCATTGCCGCCGCCCGCGCCGCCCACGCCCATGAATTCATTTTGCGCCTGCCGCAGGGTTACGATTCGATGGTCGGTGAACGCGGCCAAGGCCTGTCCGGCGGCGAGCGCCAGCGCATCTCGATTGCGCGCGCACTGCTGATCGATCCGAAAATCCTGATCCTCGACGAAGCGACTGCCTCGGTCGATTCCGAGACCGAAAAAGAAATTCAGCGCGCGCTGGAAAACCTGGTCAAGGGCCGCACCACGATCGCCATCGCCCACCGCCTGTCCACCCTCGCAAAGGCCGACCGCCTGGTGGTGCTCGACCGTGGCATCGTGGTGGAAGAAGGCGCCCACGCTGACCTGATGGCGCGGGAGGGCGCTTACTACCGCCTGGTGCAGGCGCAGGCCCGCAATGTGGACACAGACCTCGACGACAGCGCCAGCAAGGTATAAACAAGATGACCATGACAACAATCACCACCACCGCCAGCTTTAACCTGGTGCGCAATCCCTTTGGACAACTGGTATTGACTACCGCCGACGGCGTGGTGCACGAAGGCGTAGCGGCCGTGCGCGCGTTTCCCGTGCAGGCGCCCGAAGACGGCATCGCGCTGGTCAACCACGACGGCAAGGAAATCGCCTGGATCGACCGCATCGAAGACCTGCCGGCGGCCGTAGGCGCGCTGGTGCGCGAAGAACTGGGCGGGCGCGAGTTCATGCCCGAGATTGCGCGCATCGTCAGCGTCACCAGCTTTGCCACACCGTGCACGTGGAGTGTAAGTACCAACCGTGGCGATACCGAGTTTGTGCTGCGCGGCGAGGAAGACATCCGCCGCCTGACCGTGGACACCCTGTTGATCTCGGACATCCACGGCATTCACTACCTGGTGCGCGACGTGCGCACGCTCGACAAGCAGAGCAAGAAGATCCTCGATCGCTTCCTGTAAAGTTCCGGTAATTAATGACTGGCGCGGGAAGTGAGCGCGCCATCGTTATACATCCCGGCATAGCGCAGGCCGAAGTACAGCACGAACAGGTAGCACGCAGCCGGCACGGCAAACGACATCTGCAGGCTGACGTGGTCGGCCAGGAAGCCCTGGGCAAACGGCACCAGCGCGCCACCGACGATCGCCATGCACAGCAGGCCCGAGCCCTGCCCCGTCAGTGGCCCCAGCTTGTTCAGCGCCATCGAGAAAATGGTCGGGAACATGATGGAGTTGAACAGTCCCACGCCCAGCAGCGCCCACATGGCGGTATGGCCCTGGCCGAAGATCACCACCATCATCAGCACCAGCACGGCCGCCGCGTTGAAGGCCAGCGTTTTCCCTGGGCTGACGTAGCGCATCACGGCAAAGCCCACAAAGCGGCCCAGCATGGCGCCGCCCCAGAAGTAGCTGACATACGGCGCGGCCTGATGCTCGGGCCAGCCAGCAATGTGCGGCAGGCCGATGAAGTTGATCAGGAAGCTGCCGATGCCTACCTCAGCCCCGACGTACAGGAAAATCGCCAGCGCCCCCAGCACCAGGTGGCGCTGGCGCAGTACCTCGCCCCAGCCGGCAGCGGCTTCGCCAGCCTGCTGGGCAATCGCCGGCAGGCGCGCCATGGCGAACAGCAGCGCCAGCACCAGCAGCGCGCCGGCCAGCGCCAGGTATGGTCCCTGCACGGCCGCAGCCTGCTCGGCATAGTAGGCGGCCTGCTGCGCCGTCGGCAGTGCCGCCAGCTGTTCGGCACTGAGCACGCCGCCGGCCAGGATCAGCACACCGCCCAGCGCAGGCGCCACCGTGGTGCCGAGCGCGTTAAACGCCTGCGTGAGCGTGAGCCGGCTCGACGCCGTTTGCGGGTCGCCCAGCACCGTCACGTAAGGGTTGGCCGCCACCTGCAAAATGGTGATGCCGCTGGCCAGGATGAAGAAGGCCAGCAGAAACAGCGCATAGCCACTGGTGGACGCCGGATAGAACAGCGCGCAGCCGGCGGCAGCAATCGCCAGGCCGGCCACCGCGCCATGCTGGTAACCGATTTTTTTAATCAGCATGCCGGCCGGCAGCGAGACGATGAAGTAAGCGCCAAAGAAGCACATCTGCACCAGCATCGCCTGCATGTAGCTGAGCGTGTAAATCGACTTCAGGTGCGGGATCAGCACATCGTTCAGAGCCGTCAGCAATCCCCACATGAAGAACAAAATGGTGATGATGATCAGCGGCCCGGTGTTGCTGCTGTTGCCGGAATTGCTGGCAGCAGGCGCCGCACCGTACGGGGTGGATGTCATGAAGCGGTTCCTTATTTGAAGTCGTTACAGGACAAGGCGTCCTGGTCGCCGCCGGCGCCGCCGACGATCTGCACATTGGCAAACGATGCCGCAAACGCAGCGCTCGAGGCCACGCTGAACGGCGTGGTCACGGCGTCCAGCGCCAGGCCCTGCGCGGTGAAGCAGGCCAGCGGAATCTTGACGGTCTGCTTGCCCTTGCCGCTGATGCGCTGGAACAGCGCGCTAGCGTTCACGGTGGCGCGCTCGATGCCGATTTCCACCTTGCCCTGCGGCGCGGCGGTGACGATGGTATCGAACTGCAGCGCGCCGTTGGCGCGGGCAAAGGCCGGCACCGGCAGCGCCTGCGCCGCCTGCGCACTGAAGGTGGCCGGGCCGTTCCAGCTCAGGCGCTTGGCGTCCTGCTGGGTGTTGATCTGCGCAGTTTCCACCTTGACGGTAGGCAGATCGAAAACACGGTTCAGGTCCGCGCCCAGCGCCACCTGCCGGTCGCCACTGCGCACGAACAAGCCGTAGGTGGCGCGGTCGGCCGAGCTGTAGATGGGCATGGCAGTGGTCTTGCCGCAGCCGCCAGCGGCAAACGTGGCGTCCAGTTGCGGCAGCGTACTGCGGTCGGCATAGCGCAAGCCGTAGCCATACTTGAACAGCGGATCGTACTGGGCGTCGCCGACGTTGAGCGGCGTCTGGCAGGCCGAGCGCGGCCACGAGAATGACAGCTTGCCGCGGAAGTCGGCATTGACCTTGCCGCTGGCCTGGCGGAACAGCACATCGGCCACGCCCTTGCCTTCGGTGCCGGGCAGCCAAGCCGCGACGAAACTGTCGGACAGGTTGAGCAGGTCGTTGACGAACAGCGGGCGCCCGGACACCAGCAGCGTCACCACCGGCTTGCCCTTGCCGGCCACGGCTTGCAGGGCAGCCAGGTCTTCGGGATGGCGGCCCGACTGGCGCAGTGTGCCGGCCGGTCCGATGTCGCCGTCGCCTTCGGCATACGGGGTTTCGCCGAGCACGGCGATGACGGCATCGAAGCGGCTCACATCAACGCCGGCGCCGGTTTCGCTGAAGGTGACGTTGGCGCTGCCGGCGGCATCGCGGATGCCGGCCAGGATGGTGTCGCCAACCGGGAAATCGCTGTTCTTGTTGTCGGTGCCCTGCCAGGTCAGCGACCAGCCGCCCGACTGGTTGGACATATTGTCGGCGCTCTTGCCGACCACGAGGATTTTTTTGCCGCGCGCCAGCGGCAGCACGCCGCCGTTATTCTTCAGCAGCACCAGCGATTCACGCACCGCCTGGCGCGCCAGTGCGCGGTCCTGCAAGGCTTTCTGCTGGCCGGCATAGCGGTTTTGCGATGGCTTCTTACCGTCGAACAGGCCGGCGCGCAGCTTGACGCGCAGGATGCGGGTGACGGCGTCGTCGATGCGCGCCATGGGAATCTCGCCCTTTTCAACCTGGGCAATGGTATTGCTGATGAAGGACTGCCAGCGTTCCGGCACCATGATCATGTCCATGCCGGCATTGATCGATTGCGCGCAGCTATCCTCTGCACAGCCGGCCACTTCGCCGATGCCGTTCCAGTCGCTGACGATCAGGCCATCAAAGCCCATCTTGGTTTTCAGTGCATCGGTCAGCAGCGCCTTGCTGCCGTGCAGCTTGCCGTAGTTGACTCCAGCATCCTTGTCGTTCCAGCTGTTAAACGACGCCATCACCGTCTGCACGCCCGCTTCCAGCGCCGGGTAGTAGCCAGCCGCGTGCACGTTGACCATCTGCGCCAGCGTCAGTTGCGCCTCGCCGCGGTCCTTGCCCTCGAAGGTACCGCCGTCGCCGATGAAATGCTTGGCGGTGGCCACTACCGTGCCGTCGTCTTTCAGATTGCCCTGCAAGCCCTTGACGTAAGCGGCGGCGTAGTCGCGCACGATGGCCGGGTCTTCCGAGAAGCTCTCATAAGTGCGCCCCCAGCGGTCGTCGCGCACCACTGCCAGCGTGGGTGCAAACACCCAGTCGATGCCGGTGGCGCGCACGGCGCGCGCGACCGAGCGCGCCATGTCTTCCACCAGTTTTTTATTGCGCGCCGCACCCAGGCCTATATTGTGCGGGAACAGCGTGGCGCCATACATATTGCTGTTGCCATGCATGGCGTCGATACCCCAGATGACGGGAATCTGCACCGGCATGTCGGTGCTCATCGAGGCGTCGTAGTAGGCATCGGCCAGCTTTACCCAGTCGGCCGCCGAGGCGTGCTTGTTATTCTGCGGCCAGCTGCCGCCGCCATTGAGTACGGAGCCAATGTAATACTGGCGTACCTGCGCGGGCGTGATGAACTTGATTTCGGGCTGGGTCATCTGCCCGACTTTTTGCGCCAGCGTCATGCCGGCGACGATTTTGGCAATCCGCGCCTCCATGGCCGGATCGGTCTTGACGGCGCTGGTGATGCGCGGCCAGTCAGCAAAATTGGTCGGAGCGGCTGGCGCGGAAGCAGCAGCGTGGCTGGCGCCCAGGGCGAACAGGGCGGCCGTGACGGCGCGGCGAACAGGGAGGTTGCGTGGGTTGCGTGGGGTGTGCATCTGGTAGTCTCCGGGTTGATCAGGTGTTTTCGCCGCGCGCAAACGCGCCGTACCACAAGCCACTCTGCTTGGGCGTGCGTTGCTGGGTGGTGTAATCGACATAGGTCAGGCCGAAGCGGCGCAGATAGCCTTCCGACCATTCAAAATTATCGAGCAGGCTCCAGGCAAAGTAGCCCTTGATGCGCCCGCCCCCTGCGATCACTTCGCGCAGCGCCGCCAGGTGGCGGATCAGGTAATCGCGGCGCGCGGTATCCATGATGGCGCCGTCGCTCTGCGGGTGGTCGTCGTAGCACGAGCCGTTTTCCGTTACATAGATATCGCCCACCGGGTAATCGCGCGCCACGCGCTCGAGCAGATCGATCAGCCCCTGGGGCGACACTTCCCAGCCGAAATCGGTGCGTTGGCGGTCCTGCGGATAAACGATGGCGGTGCGCAGCGGATACTGTTCGGGCGCATCGGTGACCACTTCCGGGAAGTAGTAATTGACGCCGACAAAATCGCAGGCCACCGCAATGGCTTCCAGGTCGCCCGGCAAGATCACCGGTGCATCCTGGCCCACCAGTTCCAGCGCCAGCGCCGGGTAGCCGCGGCCGTGCAGCACATCGAGGAACCAGCGGTTGCGTAGCACGTCGTGGCGCACCACGGCAGCCTGGTCTTCGGCGCTGTCGCTGGCGGCCTCGATCGGGTGCAGGCTGAGGGCGATGCCGACTTGGGCGTTGGCCACATTGGCGCGGATCAGCGGTACGGCAAGACCGTGCGACACCAGCACGTGGTGGCATACCTGCAGCGCCAGCGGCAGGCTCTTGTTGCCCGGCGCGTGCATGCCGTCCCAGTTACCGTGCATGGCCGTGCACCATGGCTCGTTATGGGTGATCCAGTGCTGCACGCGATCACCGAGGTGGCGCGTGATCACGTCCACGTAGCGCAGGTAGGCATCGATGGTGGCGCGGTTGTTCCAGCCGCCCTGGTCCTGCAGATATTGCGGTAAATCCCAGTGGTACAGCGTGCACCACGGCTGCAGGCCGCGCGCCAGCATGCCGTCCACCAGGCGGCTGTAAAACGCCAGGCCGTGCGCATTGGGTTCGGTGTCCAAGCCGTTGAAGATGCGGGTCCAGGCGATGGAGAAGCGATAAGAGTTCATGCCCATGGCGCGCGCCAGGTCGAGGTCTTCTTCCCAGCGGTGGTAATGGTCGCAGGCCACCGCACCGGTGGCGCCGTCGCGCACCTTGCCCGGCGTTTCGCTGAAGGTATCCCAGATCGACGGCACGCGGCCATCGATGGCGGCGGCGCCTTCGATCTGGTAGGCGGAGGTGGAAACGCCCCACAGGAAGTCGTCGGCAAAGTCACTGCGCTGCACTGCCGTGCTGAGGTCGTGGGCATGTTTGTTCATGTGCTTTGTTCTCACTATTTCATGATACGGATGTGGAATCGTTTCCATATTCCGGCAAAAAAAAGTGCGCCAACCGCGCGCACCCGAGTTTTATCGTTGCTGGACTTCCTTAGTCCTTGAGGGCGGACAGAATGCTCTTCTGTACGCGCTCGACCGGCATGCTGCGGCTGTTCCAGTAGGTAGTCAGCACGTCCTGCAGGTCGCCGTTCTGGTCGGGCGTGAGGAAGACTTCGATCATCCCCACCTGGCGCGACTTGTCCTTGAGGATGGCCATGCCCGCTTGTGCGCACACGTCCATGGCCGATACATCGACATCGGTGCGCACCGGCAGGCTGCCCTTGATCTTGTTGAATTCCAGCTGGGCGGCCGGCGCCAGCATGGCGGTGGCCAGCAGCTTTTGCGCCTGCACGGTCTTGGGATTGGACGACTTGGGGAACACGAACGCGTCGCCCTGGATCAGGTACGGCACCTTGGGGCCCAGGCCGGCGATGCAGCCGTAATCCTTGCCGGCAGTCTGCCGGGCGGCAGCAAATTCGCCCTTGGCCCAGTCGCCCATGATCTGCACGCCGGCACGGCCGCTCACCAGCATGGCGGTGGCGTCGTTCCAGTTGCGGTTGGGTGAAGCGGCATCGACATAGCTTTGCAGGCGCTTGAAGGCCAGCAGCACTTTTTTGAACGCCTCGGAATTGATCGCCCTGGGATCGCGGTCACGCAGCACCTGCAGGTACAGATCCTTGCCGCCGACATTCGCCAGCATGGCCTGGAACAGGATATTTTCCTGCCATGGCTGGCCGCCGTGCGCCAGGCCCACCAGGCCGGCCGCCTTGAGCTTGTCGAGCGCGGCAAACAGTTCGTCGGGCGTGGCTGGTTCCTTGACGATGCCGGCTTTTTTGAAGGCCGCCTTCGAGTACCAGATCCAGGTGGACATATGGATATCGACCGGCAGCGCATAGTAATGGCCTTTGACGCGGATCACGTCGAGCATCGGTGTGGGCATCCACTGCTCCCACTTGTCGCGCGCGGCGATATCGTCAACGTTGTTGAGCGCCCCCTGCTCGATCAGGTCGCGAAATTGTTTGGTGGTGTTGAACTGCGCCGCCGTCGGCGGATTGCCGCCGACGATGCGGTTAATCGCCACCGCCTTGGCCTGGTCGGCGCCGGCAATCGCGGTGTCAAGCCACACGCCGCCGGCGGCGCGGTAGGCGTCGGCAAACTTGCGTACAGCAGCAGATTCGCTGCTGGAGGTCCACCAGTGCAGCACCTCGGCACGCGGACCGCTGCCCGCCGCCGGCTTGCCGCTCTGCGCCACGGCGCTGCCCATGGCCAGGCTCAGGCCCGCCATGGCGCAGGCCAGCGGCGCAGCCATCCTCACCCAGCGCCAGGCGCCGGAACTGTGCTTGTACATCCTGTCTCCTTGACGGCCGATGTGCCCCGGCGCGATGTGATACCGCTAATAGCGATGGATTGGAAACGTTCCCAAATCTCGGGCGACTATAGCATTGTCGCATTTTTAATGTCAACGGGATTTACCCCGGGCGCCTCAATCTCGTATCGGCTGCAGCACAAGGTCATGCCCCGCTTGCCTGTATGCGACACATGTCGCATAATCACGGCACAGTTCATTTGGAAAGGTAACATGTCAGCCACCCTCAGCCTGCTGTCCCGCTTCATCGTCCTTGGCAGCCTGGCGCTGTTCGTCGTTGGCGCCAGCGCAGCCTCAGCGCCGTTCATGCAAAACGACGGCGCCACCTATCAACTGCCCGATACGGAAGTGAGCACCATCCACGCCAAAGAGCTCAAGCGCGATTACCAGGTTTTTGTCAGCCTGCCCAAGGGCTATTCGAGCACCGGCCCAGCCTTGCCGGTGGTGTTCGTCACCGATGCCGACTATGCGTTTCCGCTGGTGCGCGCGATTACCGCCCGCGTCAGCAGCGATAAAAAATCTCTGGGACCGTTCATCCTGGTCGGCTTGTCATACGCACTGGGCGACACGCCCGAGTACAGCCGCCGCCGCGACTACACACCCACCGGCCGTTCACTCGAGGGCCTCAGCTCCGACATGCCAGGCCGGCCGATCCTGCATGGCGAGGCGGAAGGCTACCGGCGCTTTCTGGCCAGCGACGTGCTGCCCTTCATCGCCAAACGCTACCCCGCCGACCTGCGCAACACCACCTTCGTCGGCCACTCCTACGGCGCCCTGCTGGGCGCCCACATCGTGCTGACAACGCCCACCCTGTTCAGCAAATACGTGATCAGCAGCCCGTCGCTGTGGTACAACGACGGCGTGATATTCAGCCGCCAGAAAGAATTCCTGGCGAGTCAAAAAGACCTGAAAGCGGATATCTTCTTTTCCATCGGCAGCCTGGAAACCGCGAGCGACGTGAACATGATCGCCGATCTGAAAAAATTCGACCAGGCGTTGACTGCGCGCCGCTATCCGAGCCTGAAAAGGCAGCTGCATGTGTGGAGCGGCAAAGACCATTTTGACGTCTTCCCCGACATGATCACGGCGGCGTTGCGGTGGGCGGTGCCGGTGAAGCCCTAGAGATTTCCGTTGTGTATCGAGCATCACTTCATGGGAAGGGTGACATTGGTTTGCGGCGAACGCCGTTTGCCGCTGCCATTTTTGCCGAAAACGAAAAACGTATTTTCTGCCCCGCTGGCCGACACCACATGGGATGACGAGTCGTTGATTGAATATGATTTAACTGGTCCGGCGGGTGGATAAAGCAGCCTGCGCAGTCTATGCATCGTGACTCTGGGATAATATCTCCATCGCAGACACGCTACAGTTAGCATGGTCGATACCAAAGCGCGGCCTGGCCACTCAAGGCGCCTCCTTATCATCAGTTACAGAGTCTGCCGGCGCCACCGACGCCCCCTTGATCGCATGGCGCGCCAGCGCCTCTGCCACAAAACCGCTGGCCTTCATCGATTCGACGAACTGGCGCAGCAGCTGCGCCGCTTCCTCGCCGCGCTCTTTCGGCACACCCATCGCCTGCTGGATCACCATGAAGCGCTGATCGAGCAGGCGCAGGCCGCCGTGGCGGGCGGCATCGGCTTGCAGTTGCTGCCTGACGCCGGCGGCCACGTCGGCGCCCTGCTCCAGAAATACCTCGACCACCGTGGGCGAGGTCGGTGAGCGCACAATGCTGGCCTGCTTGAGTTCACGCGTAAGAAACAGGTCGTAGGCGCTGCCCTTGCCCACCACCACGGTATGGCCGGCCACGTCCACCTCGGCATTGCTGGTCAGCGGCGAGGCCTCCCTGACCAGGTAGCAGCCTTCGATCAGCACATACGGCGCGGTAAAGGCGATCTGCTGGCCGCGCACCGGATCGATGGCGAAAAAGCCGAAGTCCGCCTGGCCGCCTGCCACCGCTTCCACCGATTTCCCGGCGGCGTCGAACACCACCAGTTCCAGCGGCAGCTCCAGCAACTGCGCCAGTTCTGCCGCCAGGTCTATCGATACGCCATACGGCCGGCCATGGTCGTCGGCGCGCGCCAGAATGGGATTGCCGAGGTTGATGGAGGCGCGCAGCGTGCCAGTCGGCGCAAAGGCCTGACGCACAGCAGGAGAAATAGCAATCGTCATGATGGTCCTCAGTGATAGTGATCAGGGGCGCGTCTGCAGGATGTTTTCAATCCTGGCGATAGAGGCGATCGTGTGTTCGAGATGCTGGCGCAGAAACTCGGCGGCTTCTTCGTTGCGCTCGCGTTCGAGCAGCTCCAGCACGTGCAGATGCTGCTTGCAGTGTTCAGCATAACGCTCGCGGCTGCGCATGGAGCGGTAGGACATCAGCCGGCGCACGCGGTTAAGGCGGCGAATGGTATCGATAAAAAACGGATTGCCGGACGCTTCGACCAGGCTTTCGTGATAGCGCACGCCACGGTCGTGCAATTGGTCGGGCGTGCTGCTGTCGATACCGCCCGCCAGCAGATGCACTTCCATCGCGCGGCATTGTTCGATCACCTCGGGCGGCAGGTGATAGCCTGGCTCCAGCAGCGCCGCTGGCTCAATCGCCAGGCGCAGCCGGTACGATTGCAGCAGGCTGTCGGGCGTGGTCAGCATGGATGAGAATTCCCAGCCGTAGCCGGGCTTGCGCTCGGCCCAGCCCTCGCTGGCGATGCGGCCCAGCACGGCCGACAACTGGGCCGACGTCAGGCCGTAGCGGGTCTTGATCAACTGCTCGGAAAACACCGGCGGCAACACTCCACGCAACAGGTCGTCCGCAATGCGGAAATACACGCTGGTGACCACATCGCTTGTTTCCAGCCCCAGGCCCTGCACCACCTCGGACAAGGGAGTGCTCAGCGTACGCGACGTAAAAAAGCCCCGGTTGGGCTCGCGCGTCAGCAGCCCTTTCTCATGCAGCAGCCCCAGCGCCGCATTGACCGGCTGGCGCGACACGCGCAGGCGGTCGGCCAGCATCTGCGCCGGCAGATGCTGGCCGGCTTGCCAGTTTTGCTCGTGTATCAGCGCGACGATCTGCCGGGCGATGGTGTTATCGGTGTTCTTCATCATGCACAGTAAAAGGGTGACCAGCCCAAGGCTGGCAGAATTGTTTGCCTTGCTGCTGCGCGATAGTCTTTTGCAGGATAAACGGCATCACGCCGCCATGCTGGAGCAGGGAGATTTCCAGCCGTGTTTCCACCCCAGCGAAGGCGTTGAAGTAATCTACCTGGCCATTGGCGCGCACGATGCGCACCGCTACCAGGCAGCGCGGCTGCAGCCGTTCGGCAGGCGCGTCGATCTCGATGCGGTCGCCCGGCGCAATGCCCAGCGTGCCCGGGTTGACGCCCTGCGGCATGCGCAGCGGCAGAATGCCCATGCCGATCAGGTTGGAGCGATGGATGCGCTCGAAGCTGACCGCCAGCACACAACGGATGCCGAGCAAACGCTGGCCCTTGGCGGCCCAGTCGCGCGACGAGCCGGTGCCGTAGCGTGCGCCGGCCACCAGCACCACAGAGTCGCCGGCGTCGCGGTAGCGCTGCGCAACTTCGAAGATCGGCGCCACCGCGCCGCTCGGCACGTGCACGGTATGCGCCACGGGCATACCGGGCTTGAGCAGGTTGTGCAGCGTTTTGCTGTAGAAGGCGGCGCGCAGCATCACTTCCCAGTTGCCACGGCGCGAAGCGAACACGTTGAGCTCATTGCGGTCATCGCCACGCTCGGCCAGGAAATCCGCCACAAAACTATCGTGCGGAATCGCACTGGCCGGCGAAATATGGTCGGTGGTAATGTCGTCGCCCAGCACCAGCAAGGGATAGGCGCTGTAGCTGCCCAGCAGGCTGCCCTGGTCGGGCGCCGCAAACGGCGGACGACGCAGCGTGGTGGAGGCAGGATGCCACGGAAAACGCGCACTGGCCGGCGCCTCCAGCGCATGCCACAGCGGATTGCGGCTGGCGCTGGCAAAGGCGTGCGGGTAATCATCCGGCTGAACGCCGGCCCGCAGCGCCTCGTTCACTTCCTGCGCACTGGGCCACAGGTCGCGCAGGTAGACCGGGCTGCCGTCCGCGCAATGCTGCAGCGGATCACGGCTAAGGTCAATTTCTGCATTGCCGGCCAGTGCAAAGGCGATCACCAGCGGCGGCGACATCAGAAAGCCCAGATCGAGATCAGGATGCACGCGCCCCGGAAAATTGCGGTTGCCCGACAGGATGGCGACCGGATGAATATCGCCTGCCTTGAGCGCCTGTTGTATCGGCGCGGTCAGCGCACCGGAATTACCGATGCAGGTGGTACAGCCGAAACCGACGATGTCGAAGCCCAGCGCCGCCAGGTCTTGCAGCAGGCCGGCGCGCTCCAGGCAGGCGGCAGCGGCCGGCGAACCTGGCGCCAGCGAGGTCTTGACCCAGGCCGGCACCTGCAAGCCCAGCGCCCGGGCGCGGCGCGCCACCAGCCCGGCAGCAATCAGCAAGGCCGGATCGGAAGTATTGGTGCAACTGGTAATGGCGGCAATCGCCACCGGATAGCGCGGCAGGCCGGCGCGTGTATGGGCGTGGGCATGGGCCGGCTGAAAATCGAGCTTGGCCAACACGGCGCCGGTCTCACCAAACGCCTGCAAGTCCTGCGGGCGGCGCGGCCCGGCCACGTACAGGTCGATGCTGTCCAGCGCGATATCGATGCTGCGCGTGTAGCGCGGTTCGGCCTGCGGCTGGAACCACAGGCCGGTACGCCGGGCATAGGCTTCCACCAGCGCCACCGCCGCCGCTGTGCGCCCGGTGCTGTGCAGATAGGCCAGCGTTTGTTCATCGATCGGGAAGTAGCCGCTGCTGGCGCCATACTCGGGCGCCATATTGGCCACCACCGCGCGCTGGCCGGCCGTCAGCGTGCTGATTCCCGGCCCATAAAATTCCACGAACTCGCCGGAGACGCCAAGCGCGCGCAGGCGCTCGGTCACGCGCAGCGCCAGGTCGGTGGCGCTCACGCCAGAGCGTAACTGGCCGCTCAGGCGCACGCCGATCACGTCCGGCACACGCAACATGGTCGGCATACCGAACATCACGGTTTGCGCTTCCAGCCCGCCCACGCCCCACCCCAGCACGCCGATACCGTTGATCATCGGTGTATGGCTATCGGTGCCGATCAGCGTGTCCGGCACGGCCCACAAGCCATCGGCGCGCTGCTCGGTAGTGACCACGGTCGCCAGCTGTTCCAGGTTCATGGTGTGCATGATGCCGGTACCGGGCGGATGGATGCGCACCCCGCGCATCACCGTCGATGCCCAGCGCAGGAAGCGGTAGCGCTCCTGGTTGCGCTGCATCTCCAGCGCCAGGTTGCGCCCAGCGGCATCGCGCCCGGCAAAAAACTCCACCGCCAGCGAATGGTCGACCGACACGTCCACAGGCAGGCCCGGATTGAGCAGCGCCGGATCATGCCCCGCCTCGGCCAGCGCATCGCGCATGGCGGCGATATCGACCAGCGCAGGCGTGCTGGTGGTATCGTGCATCAGCACCCGGCCCGGCTGGAAAGCGATTTCCGCCTCGCTGCCGCCACGCTCCAGCCAACCGACAATCGCCGCCACTGCGGCCTCGCGCTCCTCCCCAGCCATGTTGCGGCAGACGTTTTCCAGCAGCAGACGCAGTACCACAGGCAAGCGCTGCAGCGCCTCGCCTAGTAATGCCGGCAGATCAACGATCAGGTAGCGTTGCTCTGCGTGATCCAGGTGTGCTGGTGTGAGGGGCGGGAAACTAGTCATTGCTCATTTTTGCATATTTTAACAAAGAAATGCAATCAACCTATGCTCCCCAGGTCGAAATGAGACAACCACACATCCATCGTTTTCAATGATTCATTTCTATGCAGTTCATATCTGGGCGATGACGTGCAAGTAAGGCGGAAAAAGGCGGCCGCACCGTCACGTTTGCACGCCAGCGCCTTGAGGACGCCAATGCGTTTGAAGGCCACGCAAGCTTACGCGCACGCGATTCGCTGCTGGCGGAGTTGCCGGCGATGCTGGACGCGGTTCGGTAACTCACGCTGCGAGTCGTTCAAATCGGTGCTCAAGGTATCACGCAGCAATACGTTCGATTTTCGGCCGCTTGATTTTCTTTGCCTGGTAGAGGTCGTACTGCATTTGCATACCAGCCCACAGTTCAGGGCTGGTACCGAAGGCGGAACCTAGCCGATATGCCATATCTGCAGAAATGCCTGCAGCGCAGTTCACGATGCGCTGGAGTGTCACCCGGCTAACGCCGATTTTAGCAGCCACATCTGTCACGGTCAGGTCGCCAAGATACTCTCTCAGCACCTCGCCGGGATGGGGCGGATTGTGCATGCGCGTCATAGTTAATGTCCGTAGTTAATGATAATCAAGGTAATCAACGAGAATGGCGTTTGTTCCTTCAAAGACAAAAATCATGCGCCAGTTCCCACTTACCGTCACAGCCCAGTGTCCCTTCAAATCGCCTTTCAACGGGATTGAATCTAGTATCGCATCGCGATACAACAGAAAATGATGTCGGCAGCTGAAAAACTGTGAGGGTACCGCTCTTCTTGCAAGTGAAAAATTCAAGTACAAAAATGCTCAATCAAGCAGGCAATGCAATCGACACCGGCTGAGGTAACATATCGCCTAGCAGCCTTGATCACCACCAAGACCGAAACACCCAACCATGCTTGCGCCAGCCTACCGTCCGCTGGCGCCATTAAAACATCACACAAGGCACATCTTTGCAAAACATCGAACTGATCGGCGCCATCCTGTTCGCCCTCGCCCTCATCCACACCTTTGCCGCCAAATCGATTGAAGCGCTGGCCCATCGGCATCCGCGTCATGCGGGCTTGTTGCACCTGCTCGGTGAAGTCGAGGTGGTGTTCGGTTTCTGGGCCGTGCTGCTGATCGTCTTCATGGCGTTTACCAATGGTGGAAACGCTGCCATTGCCTATGCCGAGTCGCGCCAGTACACCGAGCCGCTGTTTGTGTTCACGGTGATGGTGGTGGCCGCCTCGCGCCCGGTGCTCGATGCTGTCCAGCGCCTGCTGCTGGCGGCAGCAACGGCGCTGCCGCTGCGTACGGAACTGGCGCTGGTGTGGCTCGGCATGGCGCTGGTGCCGCTGACCGGTTCGCTGATTACCGAGCCGGCCGCGATGACGCTGGCGGCGCTGCTGCTGGCGCCGCTGGTGTTTCGCGACGGTATGCCGGAGTGGCGCAAGTATGCGGCGCTGGGTGTGCTGTTCGTGAATATCTCGATAGGCGGCCTGCTCACCTCCTACGCCGCGCCACCGGTGCTGATGGTGGCCGCCACCTGGCAGTGGGACAGCGCTTTCATGGCCAGCCAGTTTGGCTGGAAGGCAGCGCTGGCGGTGCTGGTCAACGCCACGGCGATCAGCTACCTGCTGCGTCCGCATCTGCAGGCGCTGCCGCAACGCGATGCAAGCAGCGCCGCGCCGGTGCCGCTGGCCGTCACGCTGATCCACCTGGCGTTTCTGGCCGGAGTGGTGCTGCTTGGCCACCACCCGGTGCTGTTCCTGGGCTTGTTCATGCTGTTCCTTGGTTATACCACGGCGTACCAGCGCTACCAGTCGCCGCTGATCATCAAGGAAGGTTTGCTGGTCGGCTTTTTCCTGGCCGGCCTGGTGGTGCTGGGCGGCATGCAGCAATGGTGGTTGCAGCCGATCGTCGAGCAGTTGTCGCCGCTGGCGCTGTTCTTCGGCGCCATGGGCCTGACCGCGATTACCGACAACGCCGCCCTTACCTACCTGGGCTCGTTGATCGACGGTATCTCGCCGCAGGCGCAATACATGCTGATGGCCGGCGCCGTCACCGGCGGCGGCCTCACCGTGATCGCCAACGCGCCCAATCCGGCCGGCGTGGCGTTGCTGCGGCGCGGTTTTCACGGCGAGTCGGTCGGCGTGCTGGGTCTGCTGGGCGGGGCACTGGCGCCGACGGCAGTGGCGGCGGCAGCGTTTCTGCTGCTCTAGATCCTAAATACGTCGATGCCGGGCAAAAAACTCCAGCATCAATTTGCTGGCGTCCGGTCCGGTCTTGTCGTTGAATTTTAGCGTGGCGTCGCCACCGCTCCAGGCGTGTTCAAGGGCGTCGATCTCCACCACGCGCAGCGCCAGTTTTCTGCCATCGACCACATCGTGGATGCGGTGCGGATTATGGCGCGCGCTGCTGCCCTGCGCCTTGTCGGTGACCGTCACCGCCGTATCGGGCGCCAGCCGGTTCAGGGCCAGGCTCTGGCGCATCAGCTGCAATTGGTTGACCGGCCGTACCACTTTATCGCCCGCGCCCTGGATCAGAATGGTGGGCATGCCCGGAAACGGCGTGGCGCGCACCAGCAGATCATCGACCGCCTGGCTGGCGCGCGGACCGGCGGCATGCTGCATCACGGCCAGCGCGCCCACCGTGCTGTGGCCGGCGCCAAACACGGGACCGGAGTGCAGGCCGACGGCGGCAAACAGTTGCGGGTGGTTGAGCGCGAGGATATGCGCCATGCCGGCACCGGCCGAAAGGCCGGCCACGTAAATACGTGAACGGTCGATGCGGTACTCGGCAATGACCTGGCTGATCATGCTGATGAGGGCGGGCACCTCGCCGCCGCCCTGCTGGGTGTTGCGGTCGTACCATTTCCAGCAGCGCTGGGTCTGGTTGCTGGCGGCTTGCTGTGGATACAGCACGGCGTAGCCTTTGCGCTCGGCCCACTGGTTCATGCGCGTGCCCTGGGCAAACTGGGTGGCGCTCTGGTGGCAGCCGTGCAGCATGACGATCAGGGGCAGGCCGTCGGCCAGTGCGGATTCAGGCGTGGTTTCGGGCAGGTAGAGCCAGTAGTGCAGGCGGCGGGCGCTGGTGGTGCTGGCAACGTGGGCGGTGAGCCATTTGCCGGGGGCCTTGTTCGTGCTGGCCGAAGACGAAACCCGCACCCCGGAGGCCGGGGCCGGACGGGGACGCCCAGTTACCGGATCGGGGTCCGCCCCCTTGGGGTGGTTTTGCGGGGTGGCGGCCGGCTTGCTGCGGACCTTGCGCTTGGGCGCTGGCGGCGTAAAAAGCGCGCTCATCAACTTGTTGACAGCTTTCCCCTGGCGTACGCTGCTGCGTATTGCCGTGCGGGTCAGGCTGCGTAACATACTCGCGCTTCGCTTCATGCCACCTCCGTTAACGTTGCATCGACTCCCACACTTTTTGCAGGCGCTTGGCCGAGACCGGCATCGGCGTACGTAACTCTTGCGCAAACAACGATACACGCAATTCTTCCAGCATCCAACGGAACTCGACCAGCTTGGGGTCGGTGTTCTTGCCGGCGCCCTTGTCGCGGCTGACGCGCAGATACGGCGCGGCGGCGGTCTGCCACTCGGCCATCAGCTTGCTGTCGCGTGCCGGATCGCTGCGCAGCTTTTCCATCCGTACATTCATCGCCTTTAAATAGCGCGGGAAGTGGGCCAACTGGCTGTAGTCGTTATCAGGCAGAAAACGCTTGTGCACCAGGCCTTGCAACTGGCTTTGCATGTCGGCCGCCACCGCTGGCGGCAGATTTTGCAGGCGCTTGGGCAGGCCGTGGAACTCGGTCAATACCTGAGACAGCAAACGCGCCACTTCGTTCACCAGCAATACCAGGCGCGACTTGCCTTCATCCTTGCGCTTGGCGAAACTGGCAGCATCGATGGGCAATGGATCTTGCAGGCAAGCGATGTCGAGCGCCTTGTCGATGATCTGGTCGCGCAATTCTTCCTGCGTGCCCATGCTCATGTATTGCATGCCCATCTGCTGCAGGTTGGGGATGCTTTTTTCGATGAACTTGATCTGGTCTTTCATCTGCAGCGCAAACAGGCGGCGCAAGCCCTGGCGATGGGTGCGGGCGGCCACGGTGGGGTCGTCGAACACTTCGAGGTCGCAGTGGGTGCGCTTGTCTACCAGTGCCGGGAAGCCGATCAGGGTGAGTTTGCCCTGGGGGATTTCCAGCAGTTCCGGCAGTTCGCCAAAGGTCCAGCTGGTGAGGTTGGTGAGTGCTGATGGGGCGGTAGGTGACGGCGCCGACGACGCGCGCTCGGTATGGCCCCCCGCTTTTGCGGGGATGACGGATTTGGCGTTGGCGGTGCCAATGGTACTGCTGGTGCTCACGGTTCTCTGGCTACCCACAGCAGTCCCCGAAGTCTCCGCCATCTTCTGGAAACTCTCGCGCGCCTGCAGGCCGAATTCGGCTTGCAGGGTGGCGAGGTTGCGGCCCATGTCGAGCTGGCGGCCGTGCTCGTCGATCACCTTGAAGTTCATGAAGTGGTGGGCGGGCAGCGTTTCCGGCTTGAAGTCCGTGGTCAGTACCGAAATCGTGATCTGCTTGCGGATGTCGGCAATAATGGCGTCGATCAGGTCGCCGCGGCCGAACACGCCGGCGTCCTGCACGCGCTCGCAGAATTTGGCGGCGTAGTCAGGCAGCGGCACGCAGTGACGGCGCAGTTTTTGCGGCAGCGACTTGAGCAGCAGGTGCACTTTTTCCTTGAGCATGCCGGGCACCAGCCATTCGGCGCGTTCGCGCGGCAGCTGGTTGAGCGCATACAGCGGCACGGCCAGGGTGACGCCGTCGCGCACGCTGCCCGGCTCAAAGTGGTAAGTCAGCGCCAGCTCCAGCCCTGTCACCGACATCACTTTCGGGAACAGCTCGGTGGTCACGCCGGCCGCTTCGTGGCGCATCAACTCGTCACGGTTCAGGTACAGCAGCTTGGGTTCGGCTGCGGTCGCGTCCTTGTGCCATTTTTCGAAGCCGGCGCCGTTGACCACGTCGGCCGGGATCAGCTTGTCGTAGAACGCAGCGATCAGTTCGTCATCGACCAGCACGTCGAGACGGCGCGACTTGTGCTCGAGGTTTTCGATTTCCTTGATCAGCTTGTGGTTGTGGGCAAAGAATGGCGCACGGGTGTCGTAGTCACCGCCCACCAATGCATCGCGAATGAAAATCTCGCGCGCCTCGGCCGGGTTGAAGGCGCCGTAATTGATGCGGCGCTGGCTGTACACCACCAACCCGTGCAAGGTCGCCCGTTCAGACGCGGTGACCTGCGCCGAGCGTTTTTCCCAGCGCGGCTCGCCCCATGATTTTTTCAGCAGGTGGCCGCCGACTTTCTCCAGCCACTCGGGTTCGATACGGGCCACGCAGCGTGCATACAGGCGCGTGGTATCGACCAGCTCGGCCGCCATCACCCACTTGCCCGGCTTTTTCAGCAGCG
>JBEVNE010000314.1:0-9526 GCA_040508275.1 Duganella sp. | reverse complement strand
CGGCAGAGCGCTTTGTGGCCGATCCTTTCGGCAGCGGCGAGCGCCTGTACCGTACCGGCGACCTGGTACGCTGGCGCGCCGATGGCCAGCTCGAATACCTGGGCCGCATCGACCACCAGGTCAAGCTGCGCGGTCTGCGCATCGAACTGGGCGAGATTGAAGCGCAGTTGCTGGCCCAGCCCGGGGTCAGGGAAGCGGTGGTGGTGGCGCAGCAAGGCACGGCCGGCCTGCGCCTGGTCGCCTACGTGGCCCCCGCCGGCGAGCAGGGCGCGTTGAAAGCTGCACTGCTGGCAGCACTGCCCGATTACATGGTGCCATCGCAGATCGTGGTGCTGCCGGCACTTCCGCTCAACGCCAACGTCAAGAACGATCGCAAGGCGCTGCCGGCGCTGCAACTGCAGCAAGTGCCGGCTGGCCACACCGCGCCCCAGGGAGCGGCCGAGTTGGCGCTGGCAGCGATCTGGCGCGAACTGCTCGGTGTTGAGCGTGCCGGGCGCGATGACGACTTCTTTACCCTTGGCGGCCACTCGCTGCTGGCGATCAGCCTGATCGCCCGCCTGCAGCAGGCCGGACTTGGTGAGCTGGGATTGCGCGCCATCTTCGAGCATCCCACGCTATCGGCCATGGCTGCCCGCCTGCAGCCTGCGACAGTTGCGCAGTTGGCGCTGGCGCCGATGCCGCGCCAGCCGCTGATGCCGCTGTCGCTGGCGCAGCATCGCCTGTGGTTGCTGGACCGGCTGGCGCGCAGCGATGCGGCGCGTGCAGCCTATAACATGGCGTCCGCAGTCAGGATGGAGGGGGTGTTGTCGCCAGCGGCGGTGGCCGCTGCGCTACAGCAGATCATCGATCGCCACGAGGTGCTGCGTACCGCGTATGTCGAAGATGACGATGGCGAGCCGCGCGCGCTGATCATGCCGCACGTCCGGTTCGAGGTGCCGTTGATCGACCTGAGCGGAAAGGGGCAGGCGGCGTGGGAACAGGCGTGCACGGATCACGCGCGCCAGCGATTCGATCTGGCGCAGGCGCCGCTGCTGCGGGCGACGCTGCTGCGTACCGGGCCGCAAGAGCATGTACTGGCGTTCGCCATCCATCACATCGTCGCCGATGGCTGGTCGCTCGGGGTGCTGGTCAACGAGTTTGCCGCCGGCTACCGCGCAATCGCATCGGGTCAGACTGCCCATCTGGCGCCATTACCGCTCCAGTATGCCGATTACGCAGCCTGGCAGCATCAACGCCAGCAACAGGGGGCGTTCGCCGCCGACCAGGCGTTCTGGGGCGCTTACCTGCAAGGCGCACCGCAGGCGCCGGTGCTGGTGGCGGACAAGCCGCGTCCCGCGCAACCGGACCATGCCGGCGACGTGGTACGGTGCACCGTGCCGCCCGCTCTGGCGCAGGCGCTGCAGCAACTGGCGTTGAGCCATCAGCTGACGCCTTTCATGGTGCTGCTGGCGGCCTTCCAGCTGACGCTGCACCGGCATTGCGGCGCTGCCGACCTGGTGGTGGGCACCGACGTTGCCGGCCGCTCGCGCCAGGAGCTGGAAGGCCTGATCGGCTTCTTCGTCAACGTGCTGCCGCTGCGTTCACGGCTGGCGCCCGCCATGCGCTACCTTGACTTTATACAGGCCAGCGGCCGCGCCGCGCTGGACGCTTTTGAGCACCAGGAACTGCCGTTCGACCAGGTGGTGGAGCTGGCCGGGGTGGAACGCGACCGGCGCTGGAACCCGCTCGTACAAATCCTGTTTGTATTGCAGAATACCGACCAGGGCACGCTCGCTATTCCGCAGTTGACGCTTGAAGTACTGCGCGACCGCCAGGTCTCGTCCAAGTTCGACATGGCGATGTTTGTCACGCCAGACGGCGACGGCGGCTATGGCGCCAACCTGGTGTACGCCACCGAACTGTTCCCAGCGGCCAGCCCTGCCAGGCTGGCCGAGGAGTGGATCGCGCTGCTCGGGCAGATCGTGGCCGACCCGTTGGCGGCGGCCGCCAAGGCCAGCCCGATGGCGGGGAAAATGCAAAAACTCGGAAAACTGACTGCCAAGGCTGTAGCAAGATGAACGATATCGATGACGCATTGCTGGCATTGTTGATGGACGATGAAGAAGTACAAGAAACGGATAAATGCGATGGGCTGCGTCCCGGCCTGGCAGTGGGCGCAGCGGCGCCGCTGACCTTCGGCCAGCACCAGTTGTGGATTTTGCAGCAGCTCGATCCGGCGCTGACCAGCTATAACATGGTGCGCGCGTTCGAGATACGCGGCGCCCTCGATAGCGCGGTGCTGGAAGCGGCATTGCAAGCGCTGGTGGCGCGCCACGCTGCGCTGCGCACCAGTTTTGCCGAGCGCGATGGCGCCGTGGTCCAGGTGGTACAGACGTCTGCGCCATTGCGGCTCGAGCTTGAACCAGCCGGCGCGCTCGATGTGCAGCTTGCCCGGCTGGCCCACCATGTGTTCGATCTGGGTGCAGCGCCGCTGCTGTTTGCCCGGCTTTACCGCGTCGCGCCAGCGCATCACGTTCTGGTGCTGGGCATGCACCATATCATCAGCGACGGCTGGTCCAACGAGCTGTTACTGGGCGATCTGGCGCGCTCGTATGCGGCCGGCGGCAAGGCTTTGCCGCCGGCGCCGGCACTGTCCTACGCCGACTATGCGGCATGGCAGCGCCAGGGCATGCCCGGCGCGGACCTCGAGCAGCAACTGGCCTACTGGGACGGCTACCTGCGCGATGTACCGCCTTTGTCACTGCCGGCGCCGCGCCGCAGCCGCGATGCTGTCGAGCGCCGGCGTTTCACACTGCCCCCAGCGTTGACGGCGGCGCTGCAAGCGTATTGTCGCAGCGAGCAGTGTACGGCGTTTGTGGCCTGCCTGGCAGCCTGGCAGGTATTGCTCGGGCGCGTCAGCGGCCAGCGCGATTTTGCCGTCGGCGTACCGAATGCCGGCCGCAACCGCGCCGAACTCCAGCAGATCGTCGGCTTTTTTGTCACGATGCAGGTGCATCGCGCACAACTGCAGCCGCAGCAAAGCTGGTCATCACTGTGCCGCCAGCTGCGTAGCGGCACGCTGGCGGCGCTGGCCAATGCCGACGTACCGCTGGAACTGCTGCTGCAGCGTGATGGCAGCACCGGCACCGGCGTTGGCAAGGCGCGCCAGGCCGGTCGCCATCCGCTGTTTCAGGCCATGTTCGGACTGGAAGTGCCGGCGCCAGACCATGCGCTGGCGTTTGGCGCGCTGGAGATCAACGCCTTGCCGCTGGACGCCGGCGGCAGCAAGGCCGAGCTGTCGCTCGACGTGATTGCCGGCGGCCCTGAGTGGCACTGCATTCTGGAGTATGACAGCCGCCGCTTCGACGACAGCGATATCGCTGCGCTGGAAAGCCAGTACCTGCAGCTGTTGCAGACCATGGCGGCGTCGCCGCATGCGCCAATTGGCGATGCGCCGGTATTGAATGCCGCGCAGCTCCAGCAGTTGCGCAAGCTTGGCGAACACCCGCTGCCCGTATTGGACTATGCCGCTTTTCCGCAAACGTTCGAGCAACAGGTGCGGCAGACGCCCGATGCACCGGCGCTGCTGCACGACGGCGAGTTGCTGACGTATGCGCAGCTGAACCGGCGCGCCAATCAGCTCGCGCATTGCCTGATGGTCCACGCTGCAGCGCTGCCCGCTCATGGCACGGAACTGCGCATCGGCATTGCACTGCCACGCTCGGTCATGCTGGTAGTGGGGGTACTGGCGATACTGAAAAGTGGCGCCGCCTACGTGGCGCTCGATCCCGACTACCCGTCCGAGCGGCTGGCCGCCATGGTGGAGGACAGCGCCATCAGCCTGCTGCTGACCACCAGCGCACTGGCGCCAGGCCTGCCGGCGGTGCGCCAGATACTGGCCGCCGACCAACTGCCGCTGGACGCGTACGCCGAAGACAATCCGCCGACAGCGATCCACCCACGGCAACTGGCTTATATTATTTATACATCCGGTTCCACCGGTCGCCCCAAGGGTATCGGTGTCGAACACCATGCGTTGACCGACCATACGCGCGTAGCTGCCCGGTACTTTGGATTGACGCCGGATGACCGCGTGCTGCTGTTTTCGACGATTAATTTCGACGGTTTTGTCGAACAGCTGTTCCCGGCATTGTCCATGGGGGCAGCAGTGGTGGTGCGCGGGCCGGAATTGTGGGACAGCGCGCGCTTTTACCGCGAAATCAAACAGCAGCGCATCAGCGTGGCCGATCTCAGTACCGCCTACTGGCTGCTGCTGGCGCAGGATTTTGCCGAGCATAATCAAAACAATGGTGACAACGCCCGTGATTATGCACCGCTGCGTCAGGTACATGCGACCGGAGAAGCCATGCCACCGGAAGGCATGGCGGCCTGGGGTCGCGCCGGACTGCAGGGCGTGAAGCTGCTCAACAGCTACGGCCCGACCGAAACCATCGTCACCGCCAGCGTCTACGACTGTCACCCCTGCGTATCGGGCGCCGAAGCGCTGCCGGCGGCCACGCCGATAGGCCGGCCGCTGGCGGGGCGCCACTTCCATGTGCTGGACGGCGACCTGCAGCCGGTGGCAATCGGCGCTGCCGGCGAACTATGCATCGGCGGCAGCCTGCTGGCGCGCGCTTATCTGAACCGCCCGGGATTGTCGGCGGAGCGCTTCATCGCCGACCCTGACCCTGCCAGCGTTCCCGGTGCACGCCTGTACCGCACCGGTGACCTGGTGCGCTGGCGCGAAGATGGTCAACTGGTCTACCTGGGCCGCATCGACCAGCAAGTCAAGGTGCGCGGCTTCCGCATCGAACTGGGCGAAGTCGAAACCGCGCTGCTGCGCCAGCCGCAACTGCGCCAGGCAGCGGTGATTGCCGAAGCCGGGCAACTGCTCGCCTATGTGGTGTGTGCGGAAGGCGCGACCATTACGGAAGCCGCACTGAAAGCAGCGCTGGCGCGCGCGCTGCCGGACTACATGGTGCCGTCGCGTATCGTCACGCTGGCGCGCCTGCCGCTCAGCCCCGCCGGCAAGATAGATCGCGCCGCACTGCCACGGCCGCAGCATGGCGGCATGGCGTTTTACCAGGCGCCGCAGGGCGCCACGGAATCGGCACTGGCGGCAATCTGGTGCGCGATCCTGAAGGTGGAGCAGGTGGGCCGTCATGACGATTTCTTTGCCCTCGGCGGCAATTCGCTGCTGGCCCTGCGCCTGCTGCGCGAAGTGCAGCAGCGCCATGGCGACAGCGCCCTGGCGCTGGCCGATATCTTCAATACGCCGCAACTGGCGCCACTGGCGCAGCGCGTGGCCAGCCGCCAGGCGCTGTTGAGCGAGGTGGTGCATCTGAACCGCACGGGCGAACAACTGCCGCTCTATTGCTTCCCCGGGCTGAACGTCAATTCAAGCGAATATGCGGCGCTGGTGACGGCACTGGGCCGGCAACGGCCGGTGCAAAGCTTTGTCAGCCATGCGCTGACGGCGGCGCGCTGGCAGGGATGGTCGATCAAAGAACTGGCGGCCGGCTATGCGGCCCACATTCGCGCCGATGCGGCCGGACGCCCCTGCATCTTGCTGGGCTGGTCGTTCGGCGGTGACCTGGCCCACGCCACCGCACGCGAACTGGCGCGCTTGCAGCAGCCCGTCGCGCTGGTGTGCATGGTCGATGTGTTCGAGGCGGAAGCGCTGGTTGCCGGGCAGCTCTCCGAGCAAGACCGCGCCCGCGCCGAAGCACTGCTGGCGTCATGGCTTGAGCGCTCCACCATGGCGCACCATTGGTCAGCGCTGTTCCAGCGCATGTCCGACTACGAGCGCAACGCCGCGCTGGCCCACCTGTTGCAGCAGTCATCGTTGCCGCTCGACGGTCCCGAACCGGGCAGCGGCGAATACAGCCTGTGGGTCGCCTTCGACAACGCCATGGCCATGCACCGCTACCGTTACGAACTACTCGAGGCGCCGCTGCACGCCTTTCTCGCGCAAGCGTCGCTACAACAGCAAACGCCGCGCCTGCGCGACTGGCGTAGGCATGCTGGCAATACCGGCCAGACTGTCGTCAAGGACGTGGATCACCGCACAATCTTGCAGGACGCAGCGTTTCAGCTGGCGCTGGTGCACAGGTTGGCGCAGCTTGCCGGGCCGCCCTAAGTGTCTATCCTCGTAAATTCCAGGTGACGGACCTCATCGACCATCACGGTAAAGCCCGTCACCGGCTTGCCCTGGCCCTGCCCCTTGCTGCGGCTGAACTGTATGCCGCCCATGAAACTCTTGTCCCCCACAAAGATGTCCGGCTTCACCGGTTTGAAATGGATCACGCCCGTACGCAGGTTATGGGCGGCGAGGGCGCCATCGCTGACCTTGATGACAAACGAGGAATTCAGCGCAGCGGAATAAAAGGTACCGGTAAACTGGGCAAGCTCCTGCGCCGTATAGGAGGTAGGCGCATGCGCTTCAAAAACAATCGGGTCACTGCCGCTCATGCTGAAATGCATCTGCCTGGCCTTGCCGGCGCCAAGGAACTCAATCAGATACTTGTCGTCGCCTTCGATTTGCATCTGGAACACGTTGTCGCTCAGCGGTATCAGCGTTCTTTGCGTGGTGCCGCCGGTGCGGGCGTAGTACAACACATTATCCTTGAGAATAATTCTTGCCGATAGCGCGCGCTCGGGGCTCCAGTAACTTCCCGTGTGTTGCTGTAGTTGCGCCGTGCTCAGACTGGCGCGGGCGACCTTGGCGTAGTCGATGGTGGCGGGCTCGGTGAAGTGAGGTTCCATCAATATCCCGGCGGCGCGCATGCCATAACTGCCGTTATAGGCCAGCCCCGAACTCAAAGTAATGGCCGTGACGCCGTGGCCAGGGAAATGAAACAGCGAGCTCGCATAGCCGCCGGCATTCCCCGTCTGGTAAGTCTTGTCGATGCCGCGTTCCTTGCCGTTATGCTGCTGTGCGTAGTTGGTAATGCTGGAGATATCCTTGACCATCTCGCCGCTATCGAGCCGGATCGGCGTGTCGAGCTGTGTTTTCAGCGCATCCCTGGGCGCAACACCGGCGCCATTCTTTGTTCGCCAGGTGGCAAGATCCTTGATCGAGCTGTATAACACCACCGGGCCGGCAGCGACAGCATCGCCATGGTCGGGCTGGTAGCCACCCTTGCCATCATCGCGGTAGGGTACGGCAACATTGTTCAGCACACTGGATTTGTCGGACACAAACGCCGTGCCGGACATGCCCAGCGGTGCAAAAATATGCTCTTTGCTGTAAAGATCGAACGGCTGTTGCGAGACCGCTTCCACCAGCCGCATCAGCACCACCAGCCGCATATCGCCGCCGGGCGAGTAGGCCAGGCCCGGCGTGAAGTTGGGCGCTTTTTGAGCTTTCAGCAACTGCAGGGCACTGGCGTACTGTGCCGCCTGCGGCGGCTGCCAGCCGGCCAGCGATTTCATGACCCGGTAGCCATACAGGCCGTCAGTCGAACTGAGCAGATGCTGGATGGTGATGGTCTTCCCGAGGTCCGGCAAGTCGGGCAAATACTTTCTGATATCGTCCTGCAACGCTATTTTCCCCCGGTCTTCCAGCTGCAACACGGCAAAGGCGATAAATTCCCAGGCCAGCGCATCGATCTGAAAACGCGTATCGACGGTTGCTGCCACCTTGTATTCGAGGTTGGCCTGGCCAAACGCCTGCTGATACACCAGTTTTCCATCTTTTAACAGCGCGATCGCCAGCGCTGGTGTGTCCTTTGCACGAAACTCTTCGAATATCGTGTTGGCCTGGTCTGTGGAAAATACGTCGGAATCAGCTGGTGCTGCAGCCGTGGCGGCTATGGACGCAAAGGGAGCCAGGCATGCCAGCGTGAGGCAAGCGCTCATCAATATGTTGTTCATGGTGTCAGTCCCCCTGGTTTATTGGATGTTCTGGATCGATTTGATCACTTGCCGGGCAACCGAGGCGGTCGCCGAAGGGTCTTGTCCGGTGATGATTTTTCCATCCACCACAAAGAAATTGTCATTCCATTTTTTCGAATACACGAAGTTTCCGCCGTTCTTGCTGATTTCCTTGTCGATGGAGTAGGGGAAGGTTTTATAGTAGGCGGCCTCGGTATCTTCAAACATATCGGGAAAGCCCGTGACTTTCCGGTTGGCGAAGATGAATTTTCCTGCGCTGTCCTTCAGGTACACGATGCCCGCCGTGCCGTGACACACCGCTGAGACCACGCCGCCGTTGGCGTAGATAGTGCTTGCAATCTGCTCAATGGCGCGGTTGTCCGCAACCCCGAACATGGCGGCGCCGCCACCGCTGTAGTAGACCGCCTGGTACTGATGCGCGTCGATTTGCCCTGGTGCGAGCGTGTTTGCCAGCAAATTCATGAAATCGGCGTCATACAGGTATTTTTTCTGCGTGGGGTCGGACGTGTCGATATAGCCGAGGGGAAGGGCGCCGCCGGCAGGGCTGACAATATCGACGCTGTAGCCCTGTTGTTTGAAAATATCGTAGGCGATCACTATTTCCGCAAAGTGATTGGCGGTATTGATTTTTGTATTGCCGTAGGTGTGCTGGTTGGAGGTGACGAACAGTATTTTATGAGCGGACTTGGACGCTTCCTTCCAGGTATAGCTCTTCTGAACGATTTTCCAGTTTCCATCATATTTCATCAACATGAAATAATCGGTGTATAGCCTGAAATTCGGTATCAGCACTTCGACTTTGGCCATCGCTGCGTTGTCCGCCACATCGATCGACACGATGCGTCCCTGACGCTTGTTTTTTTCTCCTTGCTTGAATCCGGTAATATATTCTTCGCCGGAGCGGATGCGCAGCTGATTATCTTCAGTCGTGGTATAGAGCTTGAAATCGGGGTGAAACGCACGCCGCAATTTCTCCGGCTCGCCATTTGCAGTTCCTTCGATGTAATCGGTCAGGGTTTTTCTGATTTGCTCGTGATCGACCGCCATGTTTTTGTCTGGCGCTGCGGCCTGCAATTGGGCATGAAATGACAGAAACATCAGAAGGAAAGCAATAATGATAGTTCTAACAATGCAGTATGGGCTCATGAGTTGACCTAAGTTGGGCACTACCTTTTTGCCGAAGGTAAGGACGGCTGCACGGCGCGTTAGTCGCCTTGCCATGCGCCAACTTAGAGCGAAGGCGTCACACCATGGTGTCGAACCATGATTACGCACTCCGGATACATGATTTTGAAGGGGAAGGTGGGGCAAGGCTGGCGTTGGCCCAAGCCATGTCAACCGCTGGCGACCGTTGTTCGGCGGGCTGCCTAGTCTGGCGTCGTCACAGCCGTTACTGCGGGGATCATGGATGTGGCGGCAGAACGATAGCTGGCCGGCGTCTGCCCGGTGATTTTCTTGAAGGCGGCAAAGAAAGTGGAATTCGAGTTAAAGCCGCTGCGTTCTGCCACCAGGTCCATGTTCAGATGTGTTTGGTCGATCAGCAGGCTTTTCGCGTGACGGATACGGAACTCGTTGACATACAGGTTAAAACTTTTTCCTGAATTTCCGTTGATAACCTGGGAAACTGTGGTTTGCAGCTGACCGACCTTTT
>JBEVNE010000199.1:0-26407 GCA_040508275.1 Duganella sp. | reverse complement strand
CCCACCAGCGCCTTGCCCATCCAGTGGGCCAGCAAAAAACTGCATAGCGCGTACAGCACCGCCAGGTACACCATGTAGCCGGGAATGCGTACCTCGGTCCCACCCAGCATAAACGACAACACGCCCGACAACTGCCACAGCAGCACTATATAGGTGACCGCATTGACCACCACGCTGATCAAATGGAGCACGATATTGAGCGTGTTTTCAACAAACAGCCGCACATCGTCGGCAATGCGCTGGTCGGCATTGCTGAGCAGCCCTTCGCGCTCGATGTCGTAAAACACCGAACGCTCGCTCCATTCACGCAGCAGCTGCGCCGTCAGCCAGGTACGCCAGCGCAGCTCGAGCAGGTTTTGCAGCGCTTCCCGTCCGTGGGTATTGGTGGTGCTGATGATGGCGGCCAGTGCGCTCATCACCAGCGCCGGCCACAGCACGTCCCATTGGCGACCGATCAGCGCGTCGGTCACTTCACCGAGCAGCCGGTTGGCCCACAGCGACACGTAGGCGCCGCCGAAGGTGCCGGCCAGCAGAATGGCGACGATGGGCCACGCACGCCAGCGCTGTTCGGACACCCAGAACGGGGCGATCAGTTCCAGTACGCCGGGGCGCTCGGGTGGGTTGGTTTTAGCGTCAACCTTGCTGATGACTGTGCTCATTTATTATTGAAAACTGTGGCGCACGGTCAGCATGTAATTGCGGCCTTCCAGCACCGGGATATAGGAGTTGGACGTCGATACGCCATACAGCAGGCGGTCGCCAAGGTTTTTCACGCCCAGCGTGACATCCCAGCGGTCCTTGCGGTAAAACAGGCTGGCGTCGAGGCGGGCCTGGCCCGGCAGCGTGAACTGGGTGGCGGCCGAGCGCGAGCCGATGGAATGGCTGACGGCGTTCAGGCCTGCGCCCACGCCCCAGCCTTGCAGCGCCGCGCCCTGGAAATCGTAGGTGGTCCACAGGCTGGCCTTGTGCTTGGGCAGGCCTGGGAACAGCGTGCCGTTGGCGCCAAGGTCGCGGTACACATTGTAGGTGTAGTTGGCGATGGCGTTCCAGCCCGGCGCCAGTTGTCCTTGCAGGTCAAGCTCGGCGCCGCGCGTTTGCTGGGCGTCGCGCGGCACGTAGCAGCGCGTGGCGGTGATGTATTGCAGCAGATTGCTCTGCTCGAGCTGGAACAAGCTCGAGGTCAGCGACAGCTTATTGTCCAGCAAACCAAACTTGGCGCCGACCTCCTTGTTACGCGTGGTTTGCGCTGGCGGCACGCCACCGCCGCACAGATTCGAGATTTGCGTGGCGAAGCCATTGGCCACGCTGGCGTACACCGAGGCATCGGGCGTCAGCTTGTACACCACGCCCACGCCGGGCGTGGTTTTGCTGGCGCGGTTGGGGGCCAGGTCCTGGTTGTAGTTTGAGGTCGGCAGCGTGGTGTTGCCGCCCGTGTCCACCCTGGTATGGCGCGCGTTCAGCTGCACATTCCAGTCGCCCCAGCTGAGCAGGTCCTGCAGGTAGTACGACTGCTGTTTCTGGCGTGAGGTATAGATGCCCTGGATGGTGGCGGCAGCTCCCTGCGAATCGGCGAAGGCAAAGCCGCTGGCCGGATACAGCCCGACCGACACGATGCTGCCGCTACCCTGGTATTGCACCGAATCCGTATCAATCTGGTTGTAGCCCAGCGCCAGCTTGTGGCGGATCGGACCGCTGGAAAAATTGGCGCGCAAATAATGGTCGCCGCTGGTGGTGCGCGACAGCGTGCGGTTATTCCCCGGTGAAAAAGGACTGGTGCCAAGCGAAACGTTGGCATTGGCGCCCGTGCCATACTGGATGCCGAACGGCGTGTACAGGTGCAGCAGGTCATCCCCCAGGGCCCGTTGCAGGCGGCTCTCGAACGTCAGCCAGGAGCTCAGCTTTTGTTCGAGCTGATAGAACACCCGCTTTTGCGTGGTGTCGAAACCGTCCGCCGGATTGCTGAGCAACATGGCTGGACGCGGCAGAATGGCGCCGCTGCGCAGCGCAAACGTGTAGGTCGGCGGCGGCATGTGCTGCTCGCCGTACGACAGTCCCACGATCAGATCGGTGGCAGCATCTTTCCAGCGCAGTTGCGGCAGGATGAACTTGTCCTTGCGGCCATCGTAGCCGACCGTGGTATCCGATGCCCGGGCCTGTGAGGCGATCAGGCGGTAGGTCAGCTTGTTGTCGGCGCTAAGGGCGCCGGACAGGTCGGCCGCCAGCGTGGCGTCGCCGTGGCTGCCGTACTGGAAGGTCAGGTTGCGGATGGTCTGCGCCTGCGGCTTTTTGGTCACCACGTTGACGCCGCCACCGAGCGAACCGGCGCCGGCCAGGATCGCCTGCGGTCCCTTGAGCACCTCCACCCGCTCCACACCGAACACGCTGGTCAGCGTGGCGCCACGGTCGGTCACGCCATTGGTGGTGGTGCTGGTATTGGAAAAACCGCGCACCGAAAACGTCGGCAAGCCCTGCGGCGACTCGGTAAAGGCAATGCCGCTGACGTTGCGCAGCGCATCCTGCAAAGACGTCGCCTGCTGCGATTCGAGCACCTTGCTGGTAATGACAGTGACCGATTGCGGCACGTCGCGCAGATCGGCGCCGCTGCGGGTGGTGGTGTCGGAACGGTCGGCCTTGAACGAAGTTTCGGCCTGGTCGCGCTGCGCCACCACCAGTACAGTTGGCGCGTCTTCATCCACCGTTTTCGGTGCTGGCGGCTGCTGCGCCCAGGCGGCCGATGACAGCGACAGGCTTACGCCGCTTAGCACAACACACAGTTTACGCCGGCGAGGAAGACGGCAATGCAGCGAACGATTCATGGTGACAGCCCTGGAAGAAGTGAGTAGGTTTTCATGTAATATAGATGAAATAATTGCCGAACTGACAGGACAGTTGACGATGACTACGCCAGCCGTACTGAAGATTCAAACATGACAGTCACTCTTTATTCCAGCCACCATCTCCCATGAGCCCACGCCGCAGCAATCCACCGTCTCCGCTGACCTTCACCCCGGCCGGCCTGCTGGCCAATGCGTCCGAGCACAAGATGTCGCTGGTCGACCAGTTATGCGCGATGGTGCTGCAGCAGATACAGTCGCCCGAGGTCACGCCCGGCATGCGCATGCCGTCGGTGCGGCAATTGTCGGACAGTTGTGAAGTGAGCCGCGATACCGTCAGCCGCGCCTACGACAAGCTGGTGGCGCACGGCCACCTGGAATCGCGGCCCGGCTCCGGTTTTTATGTCAGGACCGGCGGCAAACCGCGCCGGGCACGCGCCACGACGCCCCTCGGGGCTGCGGCCGAAGCCGGTGTAAAGATCAAAACCCAGCTCGATGCATCATCGCTGCGCCACCGCATGCTGCAAAGCCAGCATCCCTGGCTGAGCCAGACCGGCAGCGGCCTGCTGCCGGACGCCTGGCTGGGCGAGGCCGACCTTGGCGCCACGCTGCGCTCGCTGGGCCGCAGCAACCAGCGCGGGCTGATGGGCTATGGCGATCCGCAGGGCTACCTGCCGCTGCGCCAGCAGTTGCAGCTCAAGCTCGGGGAAATGGGCATCGACGCCAGCGCCGGGCAAATCGTGCTGACCAACGGCGCCACCGAAGCGCTGCACCTGATGGTGATGTCCTATTTGCGCACGCCGGGCGAACGGGTGCTGGTGGAAGATCCGGGACCGTTCCTGCTGTCGGAGCGGCTGATGGTATCGGGCCTCGATTTTGCCTATGTGCCGCGCGAACACGATGGTCCCAACATCGAGGTGCTGCGCAAGCTGTGCGAGCAGCACCGGCCCACCATGTTTTTCTGTTCTACCGTGCTGCACAACCCGACCTCAGGCCAGATGTCGGCGCACAAGGCGTTCGAGGTGCTGCGCCTGGCTGACGAATTCAATTTCACCATTGTCGAAGACGACACTTACTGCGACCTGATGCCGGCAACGCCGTCCAGCCAGCTGGTGCGCATGGCCACGCTCGACCAGTTGCGCCGCGTGATCTATATCGGCAGTTTTTCCAAGACGCTGGCGGCCGGCCTGCGGGTGGGCTACCTGGCCGCCAGCGCCGACCGCATCGAATGGATCATGGCGCACAAGATCGCCTCGCACATTGCCGGTTCCAGCCTGACCGAGCGCACCGTGTATCGCCTGCTGTCGCAGGGCGGCTACCGCCACCACTGCGCCCAGCTGCGCAGCCGCCTCGATGAATTGCGCCTGCCATTGGTCAACCAGCTGCGCGCCTGCGGTCTGGAAGTGGCGCGCGCGCCGCAAGCGGGCATGTATGTATGGGCGCGCCTGCCGGGCAAGGCCAATGCCGCCGCCATCGCCAACCGCCTGCTCGAACAGGGCCACCTGCTGGCGCCGGAACAGCTGTTTTCACGCCGCAGCAACTCGCAGTCGCATATGCGCTTCAATGTCGGCCACAGCCTCGACAGCCCGGCGCTGTTTGCGCTGGCCGAGTTGCTGGGATGACGCCAGGTCTGGCCTGTCAGCCGGCGGCGGCGCGCTGGCGTGCCGCCTGCTGCGATTGCAACTCCTGCTTGGCCAGCTTTTCCACGCTATTGCGCAGCGACTCCAGCGCGCGCAAGGTCGATTGAATCAGGCGCTCATCTTCCATTTTCTGCGCATCGGTGTGCGGCTTGGACAGCGCTGAAGCAGGGACCGCAACCGGGACCATGCTGGCCGCGGCGGCCGACGCGTCACCGTCATCCTTATCATCATGCGACTGCGCATGATCGAGGCGGGCATCGGTGTCGGACGCCAGTTGCTGTTCGGCGTAAGCCTGGCGGCCCTCGGCGCTGGCCCCCGCCGCGCCCTGCCCGTCCGCGCCAGGCGCCGAGGCTGCACCTGCATCTGCATCTGCACCGGCACTTGCCTGATCTGGCGGCGCACCGGCGTCGCTGCTGCCGCTGTCACCACTATCGGCGCGCAGCACGGCGGCAGCCTGCTTTGCCTGATTGGACAGTTGTTTGAGTTCCTGCAGCAGCGCCTTGGCGCCTTTGCCACCCATCAGGGCCAGCATCTGCAACAACGCTTCGATACGTTTCTTGATCATCTCGAGGCGCTCGCGGGCGGCGGCTTTGGCCACGTCGGTGGCGGCGCTGTTAAGGGCCTTGACCACGGCAGCGCGCTTGCGCATTTCATCGAGCTGCTTCTTGTGCAGTTCCGCCAGCGTCAGTTCGCGCAGGCGATCAACCTGGCTGGCCTTGCTGGCCTGATCCGCATTGTCGGCCGACGTATCGACACGGGCCTCGGCACGGGCCAAGGTCCGCGTCAGCGGCATGGATGAGGATATGGATGACATGGCAACTCCGGCTGGCACAATTCGATACCGGTACAAGGCGACCATGACGAGGGCTTGCTTAAATATTATTTATGCTCTGCTGGCAAGCGCAACTTCAGTTGATAGACTGGCGTGACGCTGACCTTGCGTAGCTGCGCCAGTTGCTCAGCGCCGGCAAAATCGGGGCGGGCGCGCTGATCGAGGTAGATCGGTGCGTCCGCACGCAGCGGCAGCACCGACAATGTCAGCGGCTGATCACCACGTCCGCTCCCCGCCAGCTGGCGCAGGCCATACTGCCAGCCATAGCCGCTGTAATACCAGTCGTCGAGCATGTCGGTGCCCGCGTACAGGCGGCCGATGTCGCCGACAAAATCGATATTGAGCAGGGCATCGTCGAGTCCCTCGAGTGCATTGGGCGGCAGCGCGATCTGCCACGACGCCGCCGCCTTGAACGCTTCCGGTATCGGCGCCAGCGCGGCGCGGGCATTGCCGCCGATGCGCACGGGCGGCGCGGCCTGGGCCGGGCGCAGCGGCGTGACCACGGGCGCGATCTCGCGCGCTGGCAACTGCGCCGACAATACCTGGAACACGCCGTCCACACTCTGTTTCAGGCCGTGCGCCGACGCCAGCGGTGGAAATACGCCGAGGCGGAAATCCGGGCTGCCGGTTGATCGCAGCGTCAAGCCATCGTCGTCCTGCACCACCTGCTGCGCGCTCCACAGCAGGCGGCGCTGGCCTGCCAGCGTGGCGATCGTCACCTGTTCGGCCTGCTCGGCGCTGAGCACCAGCATGCGCACCTCGCGTTGCTGCGATTTGGCCTGCGGGCGTATGGTCAGCGCCAGCGAAGTTCCCGGCTCCAGGTCCTGCAACAGCACTTGATCGCCGCGTTTTACCAGCTTGCCGCGCTCCGGCACCAGCATAGGCGCCAGCGACGCATCAAACGCCAGTTCGACGGCGTGGCGCCGGTGGGCGGCAAACACATAGGTCACGCCGGCGGCGCCCTGGTCGATGCGCGCCAGCGGCTGCGCGGTGGCGTGGCGCAGGCGCACACCGTCCATGTCGAAATTGAACGGCCAGATGAAATAGTCACCATCGGCGATCGTCACCGGTTTGCTCGGAAACTCGAAAGACGCAGCGGGCAGTTTCAGTGCAAAGCGCAGCGGGCCGTGCGCCGCCATCGGGTACTGGCGCACATGGTTGTTCACAAACACAAAACCGCTGTCGCCATTGCTGCGCACGGAAAAGCGCGGCGTGGCCAGGTCGCTGCGCCCGCTCGGTATCTGCGCCGGCTTGCGCACCGTCATGGTGGCCAGGCGCGCGCCAAAGTCCTGCAGGAACCAGTGGTAGGGACGCAGTTTTGCCAGCACTTCGCGCTGCTGGCCGTCCGGTCCCAGCGGCGCCTGGAAGTCGTAATTAATCAGCGGTACATCATTGAAACCGCCGCTGCCGGTGCTCTCGTGCAGCCACTGCTGCGCCGCCGGATTGCGTCCGCCATGGAACATATAGTAGCCGAGCAGGTTGACGCCGGAGCCCAGCTGCACCGGCAGCATGGCGGCGACATCATCGCTGGCGATCAGCGGCCGGCGGCGGTACATGAACGGCACGCCGGGTCCATACTCGGCGCCAAAGAACGGGGTGCGGCCGATTTCCTGGTCGGCCGTGCCGGGGCCGCGGGCGGCAGTCTGGGCGCCCAGGTCGCCGCTCACGCGGGTATCGAAGCGGAACACATAGGTTTCCTTGGGCGGCAGCTCGGTTTTGCTGGCCGACCACGGTTCATCGACATAGCCGCCAAACACCGGCGTGACGGCGCCCGGCGGATAGATGGCGCCATCCCAGCCGGTGACCGTGTACAGCGGCGTGTCGAGGCCGGCCTTGAGTGCCAGCGCTTTTAACGCGGCGATATGCTCGGCGCCCTTGCCTGGGCCGCGCAGATTGTATTCATTTTCCAGCTGCACGCCGATGACGGGGCCGCCGTCCTTCCACAGCAGGCCCTGCACCTGGGCGCCGATCTGGCGGTAATAGCGTTCGACAAACTGCAGGTACTGACCATCGTTTTCGCGGGTCGGCATGGTGTCCACCACCCAGTCGGGAAAACCGCCAAAACGCACCTCGGCATGGGCCCACGGCCCCACCCGCAGCACCATGTCCAGCCCGACCTTGCGGCATAGTTCGACGAAACGGCGCAGGTCGCGCCGTTCGCTCCAGTCGAAGCGGCCCTGCTGCTCCTCGTGGTGGTTCCAGATCACATAGCTGGCCACCACGGTAATGCCGGCCGCCTTCATGGCGCGCAGCTCGCGCTCCCACTGGCTGGCCGGGCTGCGCGTGTAGTGGAATTCGCCCATGACGGGAAACCAGGGCTGGCCGTTGCGCGTCAGGTAGCGGCTGTTGATGCCGATGACGACGCCGGCCGGCGATACTGCGCTGCCCTGCTCGATATGGCCTTCTTCGGGCGGCGTGACGGCGGCGCTGGCGTCCACAGTCAATACGGTATGAGCAACGGCGGGGCCGCCGCATGCCAGCACGGCGGCGCACAGCGCTGCCCGCATCAGGGGTTTGATCAGATAGGTCATCGGGCTGCTCGCTAGGGTGTTCGGCCTGGGAGCAAAAACGTACACCGTTCAAAGGCGGCCGTAAAGACTGTCCGTCGTGATAATCACGCGCTTGCGCAAAACACGGGAGACGAAGCGGCTTGACCTCAAGATAGCTTGAGGTTTTATAGTGGCGCTAACGTCTTCATCAGGATTTTTTTATGCACACGACCAAGCCTCATACTGGCGCCTCCTTCACCAGCCCACCCACCACCCTCGGCATGCCGACGCTGTTGCTGATGGCCGTGGCCACCGGCCTGTGCGCCGGCAGCAATTACTTCAATCAGCCGCTGCTCCATTCGATTGCAGTCGCCCTCAACGTCAGCGACGCCATGGCGGCGCTGACGGTCACGCTGTCGCAAGTTGCATATGCGGCCGGCCTGCTGCTGTTCGTACCGCTCGGCGACAAGCTGGAGCGGCGCAGCCTGGCCAGCGGCCTGATGCTGCTGGCGGCGCTGGGCCTGTTCATCAGCGGCTATGCCGCCAGCTTTACGCTGCTGGTGATCGGCACGGTCATCACCGGACTGTTTTCGGTGGCGGCGCAAACGCTGGTGCCGATGGCGGCCACGCTGTCGGCGCCGCAGCGCAGCGGGCGCGCCGTCGGCGTGGTGATGAGCGGCCTGCTCAGCGGCATCCTGCTGGCGCGCAGCGCCGCCGGCCTGCTGTCCGACATCGGCGGCTGGCCCACGGTGTACCGCGCCGCCGGCTGGTGCATGGTATTGCTGGCAGTGCTGCTGTGGTTTGTGCTGCCCAGCTCACGCAATCCGACGGCGATGCGCTACGGGCAAATCCTCGCTTCGCTGTTCAGCCTGGCTGCACGCCATCCACGGCTGCGCAGCCGCGCATTGATAGGTGGTCTGACATTTTCCTCGGTCAGCGTGCTGTTGTCGAGCACCACCCTGCTGCTGTCCGGGCCCGGCTTTTCCATGAGCGACAGCCAGATCGGCCTGGTCGGCCTGCTCGGCGTGGCCGGCGCGCTAATGGCCAGCGTGGCCGGCCGGCTGGCCGACCGCGGATGGGTGCAGGCCACCTCCATCGGCTGCGTGCTGCTGTTGCTGGCCAGCTGGGCGTGCCTGTGGCGCGGCATCGATAGCCTGATGTGGATACTGGCCGGTACGCTGCTGATCGATATTGCGCTGGCCGGCATCCATATCAGCAACCAGAGCGTGATCTACCAGCTGGAACCGGGCGCCCGCGCGCGCATCAATGCCGTCTACATGACCACTTATTTCATTGGCGCCTCGGTGGGTTCCGCGCTGGGGTCGCTGGCCTGGCGACTCGCCGGCTGGCATGGCGTGTGCCTGGCCGGCCTGGTCCTGGCGCTGCTGAGCGGAGCGGCGTTGCTGCATGACCGCACACTGCGCTAAATGGCGGGCTGGCGCCATGCGCCAGGTTTCATAATGCGCGACGCTGGACGGGTATTTATTGTAAGCTGGCACACTTGCCCTGAACATACCCCACCATTGCCATTCATGCAAAAAGACGATGACCATCAGCCGCAGCTCAGGTCCGCCCTCACGCCCGTAGTCGGCATTGGCGCTTCGGCTGGCGGCCTGGAAGCCATGAGCCAGCTGATCGAAGCGCTCTCGCCCGAACTGGGCCTGGCTTATCTGATCGTCTCCCACATGGATCCACGCCAGGAAAGCCACCTGGCCGACATCCTGTCCAAGCGCACCACCATGCCGGTGCAGACCGCCGCCGGCCAGCAGATCGCACCGAATCACGTGTACGTGATTCCGCCCGATACCGTGCTGACCATCGCCGGCAACGCCCTGCAGTTACAGCCGCGCAGCGAGAGCGGTGCGCGCCACCTGCCGGTGGACGCCCTGTTTGCATCGATTGCCGAGCAGCGCCCTGGCCGGGCGATTGGGGTGGTGTTGTCGGGTACCGGCAACGACGGCGCCCAGGGCGTCACAAAAATCAAGGAGGCGGCCGGCCTGGCACTGGTACAAACGCCCGACAGCGCTGCGTTTGACGGCATGCCCGCCGCCGCCATCCAGACCGGCTGCGTCGATATTGTCGCGCGGCCGTTCGAGCTCGCCACCGAACTGGCCAAGATCGCCCGCCACCCATATTTTGCCGGAGGCGACGCCAGCGAAGCGGAAGCCCTGCCCGACAGCGTCGCCATGGGCAAAATTTTCGAGCTGCTCAACAGCGTCTACCAGGCCGATTTTACCCAGTACAAGCCCAATACCGTGCAACGCCGCTTGCAGCGGCGCATGGCGCTGATCAACGAGACGGAAGTCCAGTCCTACCTGGCCATTTTGCAGGACAACCCGGTCGAACTGGCAGCCCTGTACGACGACCTGCTGATCCGCGTGACCTCGTTCTTCCGCGAGGACGGCATTTATACGGCGCTGCGCCAGACCGTGTTTCCGGCGCTGCTCAAGGACCGCAGCCATGCCGACCCGCTGCGCATCTGGGTGCCGGCCTGCGCCACCGGCGAGGAAGTATATTCGCTGGCCATTTGCCTGCTCGAATATCTGGGTGAAAACGCCCAGGGCATCACCATCCAGATTTTCGGCACCGACCTCAATGAAGCGGCCGTCGAACAGGCACGCCAGGGCTCTTACCCCGACAGCATCGCCGAGCGCGTGTCGCCGGCCCGGCTGCAGCGCTATTTTGTCCACGAAAACCGCCGCTACCGGATCGCCAAGCAGGTACGCGAGCTGTGCGTATTCGCACGCCAGAACGTCGCGCTCGATCCACCATTTTCACGGATGGACGTGATCAGCTGCTGCAACCTGCTGATTTACCTCGACACCGGCCTGCAACGGCGCGTGCTGCGCCATTTCCATTATGCCCTCAAGCCGCAGGGTTACCTGATTCTGGGGCCGGCGGAAAACGCCGACGAAGACGGCCAGTACTTCAAGCGCAGCGAAAACAACCTGCGCATGTTGTACCAGCGCGCCATGCCGGCGCGCGGCTCGCTCGACCTGGTGCTCGGCGGTTCATCTGCCGCCAAGCTGCAAAACCGCATTCCGGAAGCGTCGCCGTCGTTGTTCCTCGACCATACCCAGGTACAGCGCAAGGCTGACGGCTTGCTGCTGTCGCGCTTTGCACCGGCCAGCATCCTGGTCGATGACCGTCTCAACATCATCCAGTTCCGCGGCCAGACCAGCCCCTATCTGGAACACGCCAGCGGTTCGGCCAGCCTCAATCTGCACCGCGTGGCCCATCCCGGCATTTTGCTGCAACTGGTGCCGCTGCTGAAGGAAGCTCAGGCCTCCGGCAACACCGTGTTCCTCGACGATCTGCGCATCGATGCGCCGGGTGGCCAGCGCGAAGGCACGGTGGAAGTCATCCCCATGCGCGAGCCGGCCACCAAGACCGGCTTTTCGCTGATCCTGTTCGACGCCAATGCGCGTCCGCTCAAGCCCGAGGGCCGGCCGGACATTCCGGAATCGGAAAAAGACGCGCGCATCCGCCAGCTGGAAACCGAGCTCGATGGCTTGCGCGACTATCTGCACGCCACCAATGAAGCCTATGAGGCGGCGCTGGAAGAATCGCGCTCGGCACAGGAAGAACTGCAGTCGGCCAACGAGGAATTCTTGAGCAGCAATGAGGAGCTGGTCACCGCCCGCGAAGAACTGCAGGCTTCCAACGAGGAACTGACTACCGCCAACGAAGAACTGCTGAGCCGCACGCGCGAACTGCACATCCTCAATATCGAGCTGTCACGGGCCCGCAAGGATGCCGATTTCAACGCCAGCTATGCAGAATCGGTGATCGATACGGTGGCCAACCCGCTGCTGGTGCTGGATCAGGGCTTGACGATACACCGCGCCAATCACGCGTTTTACGACACCTTCCTGACCAATCCCGGCGCCACGCTCAACCGCCGCCTGTTTAACCTTGGCGATGGGCAGTGGAATATACCGGACTTGCGCAAGCTGCTCGACGAGGTACTGAGCGCCAGCAACGCCGTCAGCGCCTTCCGCGTCAGCCACGATTTTCCGGGGGCTGGCCAGAAAACCATGCTGGTCAACGCGCGCAAGGTGCCCGCCATGGAAAGCCGCTCGGCGCGCCTGCTGCTGGCCTTCGAGGACGTGACCGCCAGCGAAGAAAGGCTGCTCAGCCTGCGCACCGACGACCGCCGCAAGGATGAATTCATCGCCATGCTGGCGCATGAATTGCGCAACCCGCTGGCGCCGATCCGCAACGCCGTGCAGCTGCTGCACATGAAGATCAACGACGATACGCTGCGCCGTCCGCTTGAAGTGATCGACCGCCAGGTCAACACGCTGGTGCGCCTGGTCAGCGACCTGATGGACCTGTCGCGCATCACCCGCGGCCAGCTCTATCTCGAGCAAAAGCCGGTCGGCCTGCTGGCGGTGCTGACCCAGGTGGTCAGCTCGGTCATGCCGTATATGGACCAGCGCGGCCACCAGCTCACCGCCGCCCTGCCGGCGGCGGACGTGATGGTGCTGGGCGACGCCACGCGGCTCGAACAGGTGTTTGGCAATCTGCTCAACAACGCTGGCAAATACACCGACCGTGGCGGCCATATCGCCATTGCGCTCACCGTGGAGCACGATGCCGCCCCAGCGGCACCGCAGGCGGTAATTACCGTCAGCGATGACGGCGCCGGCATTGCTCCGAATATCCTGCCCCATATATTCGACCTGTTCGTGCAATCCGATATCACGCGTGCGCGCGCCGAAGGCGGCCTGGGCATCGGCCTGACGCTGGTGCGGCAGATTGTCGAAGCGCACGGCGGCAGCGTGCATGCGGCCAGCGCCGGCGCCGGCCGCGGCAGCGCCTTCACGGTGCGCCTGCCACTGGCCAGCGCGCGCCTGGAGCTCGACATGGACGCTGTGGCAGCAGCGAGCGAAGCGCCGCAGTTCACGGCGCGGCGCGTGCTGGTGGTGGACGACAATATCGACGCCGCCAACAGCGTGACGGAACTGCTGCGCAGCTGGGGCCACGAAGTGGCGCTCGCCTACGACGGCTATGCCGGGCTGGAAGTGGCGCGCACCTTTATGCCGGACGTGGCCCTGCTCGACATTGGACTACCGGGCATGAGCGGCCATGAACTGGCCGGCAAGCTGCGCGCGCAGGCGCAGGCGCAAGGACAGTCGGCGCTGTTCCTGATCGCCCTGACCGGCTATGGCCAGCAGGCCGATTACGACCGCAGCGCCGAAGCCGGCTTTGACATCCACCTGGTCAAGCCGGTCAATGCAGGCCCGTTGCAGGTGCTGCTGGCCACGCTCAAGCGCCCCGCGGGCGAGCCGGCCCTGCCACGCTGAAAGCACCATCATGCACACGGCACGCGCCATCCCAGCCATGCTGATGCTGACGCTGGTGCTGGCCTGTTCGGCCGGCGCCTGCAGTGCGGCCGGCCAGGCCACAGCGGTCCCGCTGCAGATAAAAACCGAGCGCCTGGCGCCGGCCAGCATGGAAATCAACGGTGTGGTGAGCGGGCGCGAGACGGCCAAGATCCGCGAGCTGATGGCGCGCACCGCGACCGCCTACACGATCGAACTGCTGCCATGGAAGCGCGCCTATCTCGCTGCCATGGAAAACGACAATACCTGCGTGTACTCCACCACGCGCACGCCGGAACGCGAGGCGAGCTTCAAATGGGTGGGCCCCACCGACGAAGCGGAATGGCAGTTCTGGGGGCGCGCCGACCGCAATCTTGCGCTGCGCACGCTGGAAGATGCACGCAAGCTGCGCATCGGCACCTACCACGGCGACGCCCGCGAAGAATTTTTGCGTACGCGCGGCTTTACGGTGGAATCGGTCGACAACGACATGCTCAACCCCGACAAGCTGCTACTGAACCGCATCGACCTGTGGGCGGTAGCCGTGCGGCGTGGCGCGGCCATTCCGCGCAATCCGCAGTGGGACGGCAAGGTGGTGCCGCTGCTGGTTTTTCATCGCGTCAAAGTCTACCTGGCTTGCCACCTCTCGGTGCCCGATGCGCTGGTCAACAAGCTCAATCAGACGGTGAGCGGCATGTGGCGCGACGGCACCATGGAGCGGCTGAACCGCCAGTACGATAACTGGAAGGCACCGCAATAATACAGCTTCATGTGCGGGCAGCCAGCCACGCCTCCAGCGCGGCCGCCGGCATCGGCCTGGCAATCCAGTAGCCCTGCCCTTCATCGCAGCCCCAACTGGCCAGCAGATCGAAGGCCTGCGCGGTTTCGATACCTTCCGCCACCACGCGGTGGCCAAATTCATGCCCGAGCCGGATGATGGAACAGACGATGGTGACATCGTCCATGGTGGCCGGCAGGTTGCGCACAAAGGACTGATCGATCTTCAGCACATTGGCAGGTATCTGTTTGAGATAGCCGAGATTGCTGTAACCGGCGCCGAAATCGTCGATTGCCACCTGCACACCGAACGTGCGCAGGCGCTGCAACTGCGCCTGCACGGCGGACGGATCGTCGGCCATGGTGCTCTCGGTAAATTCGATTTCGATCAGCGCCGGATCGACCTGGTGCGCTGCCAGCAAAGCGCTCAGGGTGTCGGCAAAGACTGCCGTTTCGAGGTCCAGCGCCGAGACGTTGAGCGATAGCGTCAGGCGCAAGCCGTCCGCCTGCCAGCGCTCGGCCTGGGCCAGCGCCGCGCGCAGCACCCAGTCGGTGATGGCGCCGATCAGCGCGGTTTTCTCGGCCAGCGGGATGAATTCGGCCGGGCTGATCGCGCCCAGCTGCGGGTGAGTCCAGCGCAGCAGCGCTTCCACGGCGGTGCAGCGGCCATCACTCAAGTCCACGCGCGGCTGGTAATGCAGCTGCAAGGCGCTATCGGCGCCGCTTCCACCAGCCAGCGCGCCGGGAATCGCCGCCAGCACGCCAAAGGCGCGGCGCTGGGCGGCATCGAGTTGTGCATCGAAAATGGTCCAGCATCGATGGCTGCTGCGGGCATGCGCAAGCGCGGCGCCCAGCGCCCGCGCGGTATCGGCCACCGACTGCTGCGCCGCCAGTTCCAGCGCGCCCAGGAACACCGCCGGCGCGTGCGGAATGCCCTGCAATGCGATGGCGCCCGAGCAGTGCCGGTGCAAGTCTTGCAGTTGCTGCTCCAGCTCCGCCACGCCGCTGGCGGCCACCACGCAGGCAAACACCGTGCTGTCGATGCGGTACACGGGCGCCGCCCCCAGCTCCTGCGCCAGCCGACGCGCCGCCGCCAGCAGAAAGCTGTCGGCATAGTCGCCGCCAAAAGCCGATTGCATCTGCTGCAGGTAAGCCAGGCCGCAGACGTCGATGGCGACGGCAAACAGGCGGCTGCCATCCTGCGGCGCATCGGCCAGCCACAGCGCGGCATCTTCCAGAAAGCGCGTGCAGTTGGGCAGTTGCGTGAGCGGATCGGTATAGCCGATGCTGCGCAGGGTCTCGATGCGCATCATGGCCAGGCGGGCAAAGTGGCGCAACTGCGTGGTCTGCTCAGCGCTGAAGGCGGCGCGCGGCGTACCATCGAGCACGCAAAAAGTACCAAGACACATGCCGCTGGCGGTGATCAAAGGCGCCCCCGCATAAAACCGTATGCCCGGCGAACCGGTCACCAGCGGGTTATCGACAAAGCGCGCATCTTCCAGCGTGTCGAGCACGATCAACGGTTCGCTGCTGTGCAGCGCGTAGGCGCAAAACGCTTGCGAGCGTGGCGTTTCGCGCACCGCCATGCCCATGCGCGACTTGAACCACTGGCGGCCTTCGTCCACCAGCGAAATCAGCGCCATCGAGGTGCCGAAAACGTGACTGGCCAACAGCGTCATCTGGTCGAAGGCCGGGTCCATTGGCGTGTCGAGCAGGCATAGCTCGCGCAACGCCGCCAGGCGCTCGGTTTCAGTTTTGGGTATCGGTGGAGATAAGGGCATGGAAGGGCATGAGTAGTACATTAACTGGCAGAAACAGGTTCATTGTAACCGAATGCGAAATTCGTTTCCCGTCTTCAATTTTATTGATTTATTTATACCGTCAGGCGATGCTGCCTTGGGTATGCTCGCTCAGCAGCCTGATTGTTTTATTGCAAATGCGCGCCGTACGTCGGCGGAAGCGATATATTGATGTTTCCAATAAAAATTATTAAGGAGATATCATGTTGCCAACCTCATCCTCCTCCACGCAACCGGGCCCCAGACTGGCGCTGCTGGCCGGCGCCGCACTGTTGAGCTGCGCGCTGCTGGCGCCGGCCAACGCGCAGACGGCGCCGGCCGCTACCCCGGAACCAACGCGGCCGGCCGTTACCGTCACGGCCAAGCGCGTGCTGGAAGACCCTTCGGAATTCCTCGCCTCCGAGAGCCGGGTGCTGGGGCGCAAATTTGCCTCGTCCTGCAACTTCATGTCGGCCTACAATCCTTACGATGATGACCTTGCCATCGACTATCTCCGTCACTTTCATGGCGCTATCGAAGAGACCGGCGTCATCAGTGATATCTCGCCGCTGGGCAACGCTTCCAAGCAACGCACGACTACCGGCGCCGACCTTGACCTGAGGAACGCCAGCCGTTCCGAGCCGATGGACCCGGCCGTGCAATGCTCGAAAAACGACCGCCGTTTTGCCGCCGCGCGCAACCGTATCGCGCGCAAGGATAAAACGCTGAACCTGGCGCTGGCCGCCTACGGCCGCGGCGATTATGCCGAAGCGCAGACGCAGTTCAAAACCAATTACCGCAAGCTGGCCAACGAGTTTTCCGCGCTGATGCTGGGCCGCATGTACCTGGAAGGCAAAGGCGCCACGGCCAACACCGGCGAAGCGGTCGCATGGCTGGAAAAAGTCGTCAACCGCCGTTTCGGCCCGGACGACCGCATGCGCTTCGATCCAAAACACCCCGAGCTGATGAACGTGCGCGCAGAAGCGGCCATGACGCTGGCTAAAATTTACCTGCTCGGCCATGGCGTGCCCAGGGATGCCCGCAAGGCGCGCGACTATTACGAATTGGCCCATGACGCCGGCTACCTGCCCGCCGCCGCCATGCTGGGCACGGGTTACCTGTCCGGCTTTGCCGGCGAGCGCAATCCCGCCAAGGCCGTCAGCCTGTTCCAGGAGGCGGCCGAGGGCGGCTATGCTCCGGCCCAGTACCAGCTAGGCAGCGCCTACTACCACGGCGATGGCGTGAGCAAGGACTGGAAAATGGCCGGCGCCTACTTCGTCAGCGCCGCCAAGGCCGGCCACGCCGGCGCGCAACTGGCGGCAGCGCGCATGTACGACTTTGGCGAAAGCGTGGCGCCCGACCAGCAGCGCGCCATCGGCTACTACAAGGATGCCGCTGTCAAAGGCGTGCCGGCCGCGCAGAACGCTCTCGGCACGTATTTCTACAAGGGTGAAGTGGTCGCAAAAAATCTCGATACGGCGCGCAAGCTGTTCAACGCCGCCGCGATGCAGGCGCAACCGGACGCCATGTACAACCTGGCCATCATGAACCGCGATGGCGAAGGCGGTGCACAGGACCTGACCATGGCTTACGTGTGGTTCAGCCTGGCCAAGGCCAAGCGCTATCCCGACGCCGAGCTGGCGCTGGCCGATGTGCGTCCGCTGCTGTCCCCGGCCGAACTGGCGCGTGCCGACGCCATTCTCAAGCCTGCTTCGGCGGCGCGCCAGGTGCAGTAACTTAAGGCATGGGCGGCACTGCCGGCCCGGCCGCCAGTTCGCCCACGCGCTGCGCCAATGCGGCGGCGCTGTGCGGCTTGGTCAGTATCTGCATGCCCGGTTCAAGGTTGCCGTGGTTGAGCACCGCGTATTCCGCATAGCCGGTAACAAACAGCACCGGCAGGTGCGGATAGCGCAGGCGCACGGCATCCGCCAGCTGGCGCCCGTTCATGCCGCCAGGCAGACCGACGTCGGTCACCAGCAGATCGAAGTCGGCATGCTCGCTGCACCACCGCAACGCCGCCGGGCCATCTTCGGCAGCGATGACCTGGTAGCCGAGATCTTCCAGCACCTCGACGGCGACGTTGCGCACCAGCGGTTCATCGTCCACCAGCAGTATTTTTTTGCGCAGCGGCGCAGCGGCACCCTCGGGCGCAGCAGCCTGCTCGACTGCGGTGCTGTGCAGTGGCGCTTCATCGCCAACATGGCGCGGCAGGTAAAGGCACACGCTGGCGCCCTGGCCGGGCGCCGAATCGATCACCACGGCGCCGCCCGACTGGCCGGCAAAACCATACACCATCGACAAGCCCAGCCCCGTGCCCTGGCCGGCAGGCTTGGTGGTAAAAAACGGGTCGAAGGCGCGCGCAATGACCTCGGGCGCCATGCCAACGCCGGTATCGCTGACGCACAGCGTGACGTAGTCGCCAGCGGCCAGTGCATGGCGCACGGCGTCCTGCGAATCGAGCTGCAGATTGGCCATGCGGATGGTGATTGCGCCGCCGTCCGGCATGGCGTCGCGCGCATTGATGCACAGGTTGAGCAGGGCATTCTCGATCTGGCCAACATCGACAAAGACCGGCCACAACTGCAAATCGGCCTCGGTCTGCACGGTGATCGCTGGCCCCACGCTGCGGCAGATCAGCTCACCCATGCCGGCGACGACGCCGGGCAGGCTGGAAGGTCTGGGATCGAGCGTTTGCCGGCGCGAGAAGGCCAGCAGCCGCTGCGTCAGCGAGGCAGCACGCCGCACCGCCGACTGGGCGCCGCCCAGGTGGCGGTCCACATCGCTCACGCGGCCCTGGCCCAGGCGGATTTTCGCCAATTCCAGGCTGCCGCTGATACCGGCCAGAATATTATTGAAGTCGTGCGCCAGCCCGCCCGTCAACTGGCCGACGGCATCCATTTTCTGCGACTGGCGCAAGGCCGCTTCCGCTGCCAGCAGCGCGGCCGTGCGCTCTTCCACCTTCAGTTCCAGCGTGTCGTTGAGTGCACGCAGCGCCGCCAGCGCGCGGTCACGCTCGGCCTCGACCGCGCGCCGGCCTTCGAGGTCGATCAGCACCCCAGGAAATTTGCTGGGCGTGCCGTCGGGCGCGTGGTCCACCCGGCCATTCGCCTCCAGCCAGTAGTAGTTGCCATCGAGCCGGCGCGTGCGGTACTGGTGGGCATAGGCGCCGCCCCGTGCGATCACCTCGCTGATGGCGGCGGCCAGCCCGGCCTGATCGTCGGGATGCACGGTTTCCACCACTTCGGCCAGCGTCAGCCCGGCGCGGCCCTTGACAGGGTCAAAACCGAATGCGCTGGCAAAACCTTCATCGACGGTGAACTGGTCGGACGGCAGATCCCAGATCCAGGTGCCGATGATGGCGCCGGCCGCCAGCGCCAGTTGCACGCGCTGAACGTTTTCAAGCAGGGCTTTTTCGGTCTTTTTGCGCGCCGAGATATCGCGGAACAGCACCGACACCTGGCGCATCGCTTCAGGCCCCACGCGCCGCGCCGACACCTCGATATGGCGTCCCGCCGCGACGAACTCCTGCTCGAAGCGCGCCGGCTCGCCGGTGCGCAGCACCTCGCCGTAAAACGCCAGCCAGGTATCGGCATCGTCGGGCTCAATCTGGCGCAGGCGCTTGCCGACGATATCGCCAATACCGGTGTGGCGCTCGTAACCGGAATTGGCTTCGATATGGACATAGTCGCTGAGCGGACCATGCGGACCGTCGATGAATTCAATGATGCAAAAGCCGTCATCAATCGCCTCGAACAACGCCTGGCGCTGGGCCTGGCTATGGGCCAGTTGTTCTTCGAGAGCCTCCCGGCTGAGCGATGCGAATGACGTATTCAAGGCAAAAATCTTTCGTTATCATGTGGTAACAACTATACATGATGCCTGTAAATTTTCGCTGCACGCCAGGACGTTCTGTGTTGCCTTAAAGACTCAACTCGCCACCGCCATGACCATTTTCGCACCGTACCGCTACCGTCTTCACCTGCTGTTTTTGCTGCTACCGTTACTGGCAAGCGCCAACGCCACCAATGAAGCCATCGACCGCGAGGCCGTGGTGGCGCGCCACCACCCGCAGTTGCAGCAGATCGACACGATGGCGCCGCTCACGGTCGGTAACGGCCGCTTCGCCTTTACCGCCGATGTAACAGGTCTGCAAACATTGCCTGATTTGTATGAGACCAAGGGCATCGCCCTGGAAACCCAGGCGCGCTGGTCCTGGCACACGGACAGCAATCCGCACGGCTACACGCTGGCCGACGCCAATACCGATTACGCGGCGCATGGCCGCGTGACCGGCTATCCGACCAAGGCGGCCTCGCCCGCCGGCCAGTGGCTGCGCCAGAATCCCCACACCCAGCCGCTGCCGCGCATCGGCTTTGCGCTGACCGGCAAGGGCGCGCGGCCGATCACCGCCGCTGACCTGAGCGATATCGACCAGCATCTGGACCTGTGGCGCGGCCAGTTGCACAGCAGGCTGGCGCTGCTCGGGCAACCGCTGGCCGTGCGCAGCGCCGTCAGCCCGCAGCGCGACACGCTGGCCCTGACTATCCGCTCGCCGCTGCTGGCGCAGGGCCGGCTGGCGGTCAGAATCGCCCTGCCCTACGGCTATGCGCCGGCCAAGACCCACCACAATCCACCGCTCGACTGGTCGCACGCCGACCAGCATCGCAGCACCGTGCTGGCGCAGAGCGAACACCAGCTGGTCATCGAACACCAGCGCGACGGCGCCCGCTACGCGATGACGCTGAATAACGAAGGCGGCCTGAAAATTTCTTACCCGGCGCCGCACGTGATCGAGATTGCGCCATCCAGCGGCGACGCACTGGCACTCACGCTGGCGTTCGTGGCCGAGGGCGTGGCGGCGCCGGACAACACCGTCGGCGTTTTCGAGGCCAGCAGCGCCCACTGGCAGCGCTACTGGCAGCAAGGCGCCGCCGTCGATTTTGCCGGCAGCAGCGATCCGCGCGCCCATGAACTCGAGCGCCGCGTGGTGCTGTCGCAATACCTGGCGGCGCTGCAGCTGGGCGACACACTGCCGGCCTCCGAGAGCGGGCTGACCACCTCCACCTGGTACGGCAAGCACCATACCGAAATGGTGTGGTGGCACGTGGCCCACTTCGCCCTGTGGGGGCGACCGGAATTTACCGCGCGCACGCTGTCGTGGTACCAGCGCACGCTGCCGGCGGCCCGCGCCGTCGCCCGCGAACGCGGCCTGCGCGGCGCGCGCTGGATGAAGATGACCGGCCCCGAGGGACGCGAGAGCCCGGGCGGCAATCCGCTGATCATCTGGAACCAGCCCCACCCGATCCACCTGGCCGAACTGCTGTACCGCGCCGATCCATCTCCGGCAACGCTGGCGCGCTACCGCGAACTGGTATTTGAAACCGCTGACGCCATGGCCTCAATGCTGCACTGGGACGCGGCCGGCCAGCGCTATGTACTGGGACCGCCGCTGTGGATCGCCCAGGAGATTTACGACCAGCGCACCAGCATGAACCCCACTTATGAACTCAGCTACTGGGCCCGAGGCCTGGAAATCGCCCAGCAATGGCGCCAGCGCCTCGGCATGGCGCGCGACCCCGGCTGGGAAGAACGGCGCACGCGCCTGTCGGCGCTGCCCGTCAAGGACGGCAAATACGTGGCGCTGGAATCAACGCCCGACACCTGGGATAACATCGACAGCCGCCACGACCATCCATCGTTCCTGATGGCGCTGGGCCAGTTGCCCGGCGACGGCGTGGACCCTGCCACCATGCGCCGCACCCTGCACGCCGTGCTGACCAGCTGGGACTGGAAGACCAAGATCTGGGGCTGGGACTACCCGATGATCGCCATGACTGCAGCGCGCCTGGGAGAAACCCAGGCCGCCGTGGACGTGCTGCTCAAGAGCGATGGCCCCAACAACAGCTATACGCGCGCGGGCCACAATCCCAATACCAGGCTGCCGGTCTACCTGCCCGGCAACGGCGCGCTGCTGGTGGCAGTAGCGCTGATGGCGGGCGGCTGGGACGGCGCTCCGGCAGGCCCGGCGCCCGGTTTTCCGCGTGACGGCAAGTGGGTGGTGCGGGCGGAGGGGTTTGAGCTCCTGCCGTGAGTGCAGCGGGGGCGCTGCGTGCAACTGGCGTGATCCCTGCATAGCCGGCAAGACCAACGTTGTTCAATCGTGATACATCACCGAACGCCCGCCATCGATGGCGATCATGGTGGCGTTGATGAAGGGCGCTTCGTCCGATGCCAGGAATACCGCCGTCATGGCCACTTCTTCCGGCCGGCCCATGCGTTTGGGCGGGTGCAGGTTTTCCGCCTTGCGACGTTCGGCGGCGGGGTCGGCGAAAGTGGCGAAATACGCTTCGGCGATTGGCGTATCGATGTAGCCGGGTGCAATGGCATTCACGCGCACGCCGCGCGCCGCGTATTCGATGCCAAGGGAACGGGTGAGCCCCAGCAGCGCATGTTTTGCCACCGGGTAGGGGAAGCAGCCGGGGATGATGGAAAACGCGTGGGTGGAGGCGATATTGATGATGGAACCGCCACCACGCTCTAGCATGCCCGGCAACACCGCGCGGCTGGCGTGCATGGCGCCTTCGAGGTCGATGGCCAGGCAGCGGCGCCAGTCGTCGTCGCTCATTTCCAGCGGATCGCGAAACACATTGACGCCAGCGTTATTGACCAGCACATCGACCCTGCCAAAAGCCGTGATGGTGGCAGCCACGGCCTGCACCACGGAAGCCTTGTCGGCCACATCGCACACCACCGCCATTGCACGCGCACCGCTGGCGCGCAGGGCTGCGGCAACCGCCTCGCCCGTGTCGGCATTGAGTTCGGCGATGCACACGGCGGCGCTCTGGGCCGCAAACGCGCCGGCAATCGCCGCACCGATGCCCTGCCCGGCGCCGGTAATCAGCGCCACTTTATCCTGCAATCTCATAGCATCCTCCCTGGCCGCCATGCTACCACCGGGCAGCATGGGACCAGGGCGCAATCGCCTGCAGTTATGGCAACACGTTTAACCACCAGTGCTCTCTTTCGCCCGCAAGAGCTTGGCTGAATTTGGCACCAAATTTGGCGAAGGCATGCTACGATACCCAGACAAACCCTGAGGAGGCACTCAATGAACTACTCTGATATTGAACCAATCAGCTATCTCAAAACGAATCCCAGCGACGTGGTCAAGCGAGTTCAGGAGTCTGGCGAGCCAATTGGCATCACGGTCAATGGCCGCGTTCAGGCGGTTATTCAAGACCCGATTTCGTTTCAGAAAACACGGGACCAACTGACCATGCTGCGCATTCTCGCAATCGGTCAACAGCAGATTGCAGAAGGCAAACTTACGGACCATGATGCCTTGTTCGACCGGCTTGAGGCTGAAGATAACCAAGGCTGATCACACATGAACATCTCGTGGACCGATGTAGCGATTGATGACCTGCTGGAGATCCGTGAACACTGGAGAGCTGAATCTGCAGAGTATTCCGCCAGGCTCACGAAAGGCATCCGCGCCACCGTTGCGACGTTGAAGAATTGGCCTCACCAAAAAGGCACTTACATTAAGGAGCTGGAGGATTTGAGTCTTACGCAATATCGCCAGATCCTTCATGAGCAGTACCGCATTATTTTTGAACGCATGGAAAGCCAGGATACTGTCATCGTTCACATTGTCTGCCATACCAGCCGCAACCTTGAATCTCTTTTGCGCCGTCGGCAGCTTACCAACCACAATTAGCGACATGCTCAGCGCGCTTTGGCGCCCCCCTGCTCCAACACCAGCAAATCTCCCAACTCCGGCCCCCCTCCCCGGTTGCCGCTGCCGGCCGCCAGGTACAGCTTGTTGCCGACCACCGTGGCCTGGGTGCCATGGCGGCCCTGCGGCAGCGGCGCCAGGGTTTGCCAGCGGCCGCTGGCAGGATCAAACGCTTCGACTTCGCTGTGCGCCGGCACCTGCCGTGCGCTTTCGCCGCCCATGACCAGCAGCTTGCCGCCCACGGCTGCCACGGCGGCGCCGGCACGGGGAGTCGGCAGCGGTGCTGCCAATGTGCGCCAGCGGCCAGCGGCAATGTCGTAGACATCGACCTGGGCGATGGTCATGCTCAGGGTGTCGCCGGCATCGTGCGCCGAGCGGCGCCCGCCGGCGGCGTAGAGCTGGCCGTCGATCACCACGGCGTGGAAGTGGTCGCGTGCGTGGGGTGCGTCGGGCAACCGGGTCCAGGCGCCGGTGGCCGGGTCGAACACATCAAGCCAGGGCACGTAGCCGCTCATGTGGCCGCGGGTATTGCCGCCCACCAGGTAGATGCGGCCCTCGTGAGCGACCACGCCGCCACCGCCGCGCCGGCGCTGCTCCGGTATCTGCGGACCGGCCGACCAGCGGTCGCTGGCCGGGTCGTAGATCAGGATGTGGTCGAGCGGGGTTTCCTCGGGAAAGCCGCCGGTCAGGGCGCCGACAATGTACAGCTTGCCGTCATGGGCCAGTGCCTGCATGTGGTGGATTTCCAGCGGGGCTGCGGCGCCCTGGCGCCATGTGCCGGTGGCGGTGTCGAAAATGTCGAGCGGCCGCTGACCACGGCCGCCCACCAGGTAGAGCTTCTGGCCGATGGCGACGAAGGCGTTTTCGTGACGGGCGGTAGGGGTATTGGCGGTGACTGGGCTGTGCCACTGGGGTGTGAGCCGGGATGCCGGTGGCCCGGATGGCGACTGTTCGCCGCCGGCGTGCGCGCAGGATGACAAGGCGCCCAGTGCCAGGGCGGTGGTCAGGGTGGCTGCCAGGAATTTGCTGATTGCGCTGCTGCGTGTCGTCATCTTGCATCCTTGTTGTGTACCAGTTTCGATTGATGGCGCTCCAGCAACGCCATCAGCCTGCCAACATCGACCGGCTTGACCAGGTGTTCATCAAAGCCTGCCTCGAGCGCGCGCTGGCGGTCGCTGTCCTGGCCGTAACCGGTTACCGCCACCAGCAGGGCGCCCGCAGTGCCTGGATCGGCGCGCAGACGGCGGGCCAGTTCGTGGCCGTCCATCAGCGGCAGGCCGACATCGATCAGGAAGACGTCGGGCCGCTCGCGCAGGCCGCGCGCCAGCGCGGCGTGGGACTCCGATTCCACGCAAGTTTCGTGGCCCTGCAACTGTAGCAGCTCGGCCAGCAGGTCGGCGCCATCAAGGTTGTCGTCGATGACCAGGATGCGCAGCGCAGCGCCAGGCGGCCACTGCGCCAGCTGCATGGGCGACGGTGGCTCAGCGGCGCACTCCAGCAACGGCAGAAAAACGGTAAAGCAGCTGCCCTGCCCCAGCCCCGCACTGGTGCAGTGCACGCTGCCGTGGTGCAGCTCGACCAGGCTTTTGACCAGCGGCAGACCCAGTCCCAGTCCGCCGGTGGCGCGATCCGGCGTGCGTTCGGCCTGGGCAAACAGGTCGAAAGCGCGCTGCACCAGCTCGGGCGCCATGCCGCAGCCGTTATCCTGCACAGTGATCTGCACCATGCTGCCGGCCAGCGCCGCGCCAACGCGCAATTCGCCGCCTGGGGGCGTGTACTTGGCGGCGTTGTTGAGCAGGTTGGCCAGCACTTGCACCAGCCGCTTGCGGTCGCCGGCCACCTGCATGCGCTGGGGCGCCAGCTCGATCAGCAGGCGGTGGCGGCGGCTGTCCGCCAGCGGCATGACCTGCTCCACTGCATCCTGCACGATGTCGTGCACGGACAGCGGTTCGCGCTCGATGCTGACCAGCCCACGCGTGACGCGCGAAACATCGAGCAGATCGTCGATCAGGCCCGTCATGTGCGTGACCTGGCGCCCGATCACGGCGCTCAGGCGCTGCACATCGCTGGCCGCCAGTTGGCCCGTCTGCAGCATGGCGGCAGCCGAACCGATCGGCGACAGCGGGTTGCGCAATTCGTGGGCCAGCATGGCGAGAAACTCGTCCTTGCGGCGGTCGGCTTCCCGCAAGCCCTGCTCCTGCGCCTTGCGTGCGGTGATGTCGATGGCGGCACCCACCCATTCCACCACCTCGCCAGCGGCGTTCAGCATGGGCACTGCACGCGATTGCAGCCAGCCCTCGCTGCCGTCCAGCCGGCGTACGCGATGCTCGCAAAAGAACATGTCCTTGCCGGCGATGGCGGCATCGATGGCGGCCTGCACGCGCGCCTGTTCCTCCGGCGGGATGTAGTCGCCCATCCACGCGGAGCTGGGGCCGCTGACGTCTTTCAGCAAGCCACGGCCATCGAGCTGCTGCAGTTGCGACCAGTTGGGACTCATGCGATATGTGAGGTCAAAGCTGGCGCCGCTGAGCGCCTGCAGCCTGGCGCGCAACTGATCGAGCTCGCCCTGCTGCGTGCGGTAGGCCTGCTGGGCTTCGACTTCTTCGGTGATTTCGATCACGCTGGCCAGCAGGCCAACGATGCGGCCCTGCGCATCGGGTACCGGTCCGTAATACAGGTCGAACCAGGAATCCTGCATCACGCCGTCGCGCAGCAAGGGAAAGCAAGCCTTGTTGAACATCTGCGCTTGGCCGGCCAGGCCGTTGCGGATGACTTCGCGGTTGAACGCCCACGCTTCGGGCCAGACATCCTGCAAGGAACTGCCCAGCGCAGCCGGATGCTTGTTGCCGCAAATGCGCGCATAGCCGGCGTTGTAGATCAATATGCCTCGCGGCCCCCATACCAGTGCGCTGGGTACGGGATTGCACAGCAGCGCGTCGACCAGCCCGCGCAGCCGTGGCGACCAGTTGTCGAGCGCGCCCAATTCGGTGGC
>JBEVNE010000273.1:0-26701 GCA_040508275.1 Duganella sp. | reverse complement strand
CCGCGCTGTTCCTGGTGTTTTCGACCCTGTGCGGCTTTGCCTGGAATCTCGAGAGCATGATCGTGTTCCGCATGATGCAGGGCTTTACCGGCGGCGCGCTGATCCCGATGGCGTTCACGCTGGTGATGACCGAACTGCCGCCCTCGAAGCGCGCCACCGGCATGGCCATCTTCGGCCTGACCGCCACGCTGGCGCCCTCGATGGGCCCCACGCTGGGCGGCTATTTGAGCGAGCTGTATGGCTGGCCGTCGATCTTTTATCTGAACTGGGTGCCAGGCCTGCTGCTGATCGGCGGCGTGGCGTATGGCCTGAACAAGGAAAAATTTCAGCCGGCGCTGCTGCGCAACGCCGACTGGAGCGGTATCTTTTTCATGGCTGTGGGGCTGGGCTGCCTGACCATTTTCCTCGAAGAGGGCAACAGCAAGGACTGGTTCGATTCGTCGTTCATCATCACCTTTGCGGCGCTGGCGCTGTTTGGCCTGCTCGGCTGGGTGGTCAACAGCGCGCTCAAGGCGCAGCCGTTCGTCAACCTCGGCCTGTACGGTCAGCGCAACTTTGCCGCCGCCACCGCGCTGTCGATGGCGATGGGCATGGGCCTGTATGGTTCGTCGTTTTTGCTGCCACTCTACCTTGGCCAGATTCCCGGCTATTCGCCGATGCAGATCGGTGAAGTGATCATGTGGGCCGGCCTGCCGCAGCTGTTCATCATGCCGTTTGTGGCCAAGCTGTCGTCCAAGGTCGATAACCGCATCCTGTGCACGTTCGGCCTGCTGCTGTTTGGCGGTTCGTGCCTGATGAACGCCTACATGGACGCCACCACCGGCTACGACCAGCTGCTGCTGTCGCAGGTGGTGCGGGCGCTGGGCCAGCCGTTTGTCATGCTCACGCTGTCCAACTTCGCCATGAACGGCATCCAGCCCAAGGATATGCCTTCGGCATCGAGCCTGATCAACATGACGCGCAACCTCGGCGGCTCGATCGGCATCGCCCTGCTGGCCACGGCGCTGACTTCGCGCGAGCATTTTCATTCGCAGCGCATCGGCGAGTCGGTCACCAGCTTTGCCGCCGCCACGCAGGAGCGCCTGTCGGTGCTGACCAATGCGTTCATCGGCCAGGGCTTCGATGCCGATACGGCCTCGAACATGGCGCTCAAGGCGATTGACGGCATTGTGCGGCGCGAATCGTTTGTGATGGCCTATAACGATGGCTTCTTCCTGGTGGCGATCGTGCTGTTTGCCTGCATTGGCGTGCTGTGGTTCTCGGACAAAGTCAAAGCCCCTTCCGGTGGCGGCGGCGGGCATTAATATTTTTGTGAGGTGAATATGTTCCATCCAGCTTTGCAGCGCATTGCGCTCGCTGTTTCCATGACCGCAGCCCTGGGCGGCTGCGCCACCGTCGGCAGCGATTTCCAGGCGCCGGCCAATGTTGCCGACGCTACCTTCCGCCATCTGCCTGTAGGTACCAGTGCCAGCACTGGTGCAGCGCACCTGCCGGCGCAGTGGTGGACCGTGTTTAACGACGCCACCCTGAACCGCCTCGAAGACACGGCGCTGCGCGACAACCCCAGTGTTCGGGCCGCAGCCGAGCGGCTGGTGCAGGCGCAGGCCCAGGCCGGCCTGACGCGCGCCAACCAGCAGCCAACGCTGGGCGTGAGCGCCTCGGTGGCCAATTCGCGCACCTCGGCCGAAACCTCGCAGGGCATTGCGCTCGGCGGGCGTTCGATCAAGGGCAACAACTACGCAGTCGGCGCCAATTTCTCGTACGAACTCGATTTGCTGGGCCGCGTGCGGCGCATGGTGGAAGCGTCCGATGCGCAGGCGTTGGCGGCGGCAGCGGACCGCGACGGCGTGCTGTTGCTGCTGTCGTCGCAGGTGGCCACGGCATATTGGCAATTGCGCGGTCTCGATGCTGAAATCGCCATCCTCAACGGCGCGCTCGATACCCGCCGCGAAAGCGAAGCGCTGGTGACTGCACGCTTTGACGCCGGCCTGTCGAATGAGCTCGACGTTTCACGCGCACGCATCGAACTGGCCAACGCCAGCGCCGACCTGCATGAAGTGCAGCGCCAGCGCAACCTGCTCGAACACAGCCTGGCGACGCTGGTCGGCGCCTCGCCGTCGGCCATGCTGACGGCAGCCAGCGCAACCCCGGCCGTGCTGCCGCAACCGCCGGCGATTCCCGTCGGCCTGCCGGCCAGCCTGCTGGCGCAGCGCCCCGACCTGGCCGGCAGCGTGGCCAGCCTGCGGGCTGCCAATGCGCAGATCGGCGTGGCTGAAGGGGCGTTCTATCCATCGCTGTCGCTGACCGGTAATTTCGGCTATGCCTCGCAAGCGTTGCGCAATCTCGGCGAAGGCGGCGCGCGCCAGTTCAGCGCCGGGCCGCTGGCGCTGTCGCTGCCGATTTTTGACGGCGGCCGCAACAAGGCCAACCTGGCGCTGGCCAAGTCGCGCTACGAGGAAGCGCTGGCCAATCACCAGGGCCGTTTGCTGACCGCGCTGCGTGAAGTGGAAGATGCCTTGTCCGATGTGCAGGAACGCCAGTTGCAGGGCGAGGCGCAGTCGGCCTCGCAGGTGGCGGCGGCGCGCGGCTACTTGGTGGCGCGGGCGCGCTACGAGCGCGGCGTATCGACCTATCTGGACGTCACCGATGCTCAGCGCAGCGCGCTGGCTGCGGATCGGGCGGCAGTGCAGATCACCACCCAGCGTCTGCTGGCAACGGTGGCGGTGGCCCGTGCGCTGGGAGCGGGCTGGCAGGGCTAGGTTTCCAAACATAAATCATTACAAACCGCCTACGTATTAATTTACTGTTGTAAGACCTTCCATAAAGCAATAATTATTGCGCACTGCGTGCTAGAGTTTGATCAAGGAAATCGCCACCATGATCAAGCGCACACTTATCCCCGTCCTGATGTTCGCCAGCAGCTTTGCCGCTGCTGCCGAACTGACCCACATGGAAACCCGCTGGCTCAGCGCAGGTTTATCCGTCATCAACTACGCCCGGCAGGAGCTCAAGCTGCCGCTCGATATCACCGTGCAGCCGCAGGCGCGCGCCAGCGATGTGCCGGTGGCGCTGGGCTATCAGGACGGCCGTTGCAAGCTGGTGCTGTCCCTGCGCGGCAATGACGGCGCCGAAGACATTCTCCAGGCGGTGCCGGCCAGCCAGAAACCGTTGATGATCGAAGCCATGTTCGCCCACGAAATTGCGCATTGCTGGCGTTACGCCCAGGGCGCCTGGCATGCGGCGCCGTCGGCCTTCCAGCAAGGCGGCGAACGCTCGGCGGCGCAGTCGTTGCGCGATACGCGCCGCGAGGAAGGCTTTGCCGATCTGCTGGCGCTGGCCTGGACCCAGCAGCAACACCCCGAGCACTACGCAGCGGTGGCAGCCTGGATGCAGCAGGTGCGCCAGCCGGGAACATCGGGGACGGCCGGTTCGCACAGCACCACGGCCTGGCTGCAACTGGCGCAAACCGGCGCCGCCTTCAACAGCCGCCTGCCGCTGTTCGAGCAGGCCGGCAGCCTGTGGCGCCAGGGGCTGGCGCGCGGGCAGTAAGCGGGTGCAGACGCTAGTGTCATGCCAGCGTCGCGCGCAGGCAACCATCGTTGCAAAAGTAAATTTTCGTACGTTTCCGCACAGAGGTTTCGTGCCCGGCAGCGTTTAATGTGTCCACCAACCACCACAACAGAGGGACACATCATGAACAAGCTTCTCTTCCTGCTCCTGGCCAGCGCTACCAGCATGAGCTTTGCCGCTACCCCTAAAAACGATACGGTGGCTTACAAGGCTGCACACGACCAGGCTGCCGCCAGCTATAAGACCGCCAAGGCCGCTTGCGATGCGCAATCTGGCAATGCCAAGGACATCTGCGAAGACCAGGCCAAACTGGACCGCAGCATGGCTGAACTCGACGCCACCACCCAATTCAAGAACGACAAGAACTCGCTGGAAAAAGCCCGCATCAACGTGGCCGACGCCCGCTATGAGCTGGCTGAAGAAAAATGCGACGCCCAGACCGGCGCCGCCAAAGACAGCTGCAAGAGCGCCGCCAAGTCGCAGCAGACTGCCGCCATCAACGATGCCAAAGCTGGCAAACAAGCTGCCGACGTCGCCCAGACCGGTGTTGATTGCAGCCACCTGACCGGCGGCGACAAGGTCAGCTGCGAAGCCCGTTCGAAAACCGAACTGGCCAAGGACGCCGTGGCTGATTCGGTAATCACCACCAAGATCAAAACCGAACTGATGGCCGAACCATCGCTGAAATCGCTCGACGTGAAAGTGGAAACCAACAACGGCAAAGTATCGCTGAGCGGTTTCGTCCCTTCGCAAGCCGAGGCTGACCGTGCTGCTACCGTGGCGCGCAACGTCAAGGGCGTGAGCGATGTGCAGAACTCGCTGCGTGTGAAGTAATCCTGCGCTGCCCGGATTACCGGGCGCCCAAATAAAAAGCCGCACCATCATGACGATGGCGCGGCTTTTTTTATTTTTTATCCCTCAGGCTTAATAGCTCAGACCAGCGCGCACCCCAAACATGCGCGGCTCAATAAACCACGCCGTCATGTAGCCGCCGTTGGCCGAGTCGCCGGCCACCTTGGCGTGGCGGTCGGTCAGGTTGCGCACGTAGGCTTCAAAGTGCCATTTGCGCTCCGGCGTATCGAGCCGCACCTGCGCATCCACCGTGGTGTAAGGCTTCTGGTAAAGACCCACATGCGGCATGTCCAGGTTGTTGATGGTGAAGTAGGACTTGGCGCGCCAGTTGGCCTTGACGTATGGCGAAATCGTGTAGCCGTTATCCAGATTGATGTACTGCGAATAGTTCAGGCTCAAGGTCACCGGCGGCGTGTTCGGCAGGTGGTTGCCGTTGATGTTGTACAGGCGCTTGCCGGCATAGCGCGGATCGGTGCTGGTGCTCGGCTCCGGGCACGGTTGCACACCGAGCTCGCCGCGTGCGAAGCAATTGTAGCTGTCTTCGTTGAGCGGCATGTCGTGGATGCTGGTGTTGATCAGCGCCATATTGCCGCCGATCTTGATCGTGCTGGTCGGCTTGTAAGTCCACTCCACTTCCAGGCCCGGGATATCGACCTTGCCCAGATTGACCGTATGCCAGGCGCTGTAGATATTGCAGGTCGGGTTGTTGACCGGGCAGGGCAGGCCGTCGTCGGTCATCATGGTGCCGACCGCGTAGTTGCCGGTCTGCTGCATGTCCTTGTAGCGCATGTAGAAGGCGGTTACTGCCAGGGTGGCGCGGTTGTCGAGGAAGCGGCCCTTGTAACCGAGCTCGAAGTTGATCAGGCTTTCCGGACCATAGGGCAGGTAGGTGACCTGGCCACGCGTGCCATCGGTGCAGCGCTTGTAGCCGCAGGTGTCGTTCTTGTCGCCAAAGCCGCCGGCCTTGTAACCGGTCGATACCGAAGCGTAGGCCATTTGCGTGGGCGATACATCCCAGGTGGCGCCCAGGCGCCAGGTGACCTTGCGCCAGCTTTGCTCGTTCTTGTTGGTCGATGGCGTGCCATAGCGCGCATAGGCGGCGGTGCCACCGGTCGAGCCCATGGCGTTGGTCAGCGTGGTGCTCTCAATGTGCGGCAGATAGCCGGGCGAACCTGGCGTGCCACGGTTGAACAGGCCGTTGTAATAGAAGCCGCTGGTGGCGCTGTCCCAGCTGCCATACACATCGCCATTGGTCGATTGGGTATCCTTGCTGTAACGGGCGCCGGCGGTCAGCGTCAGGCTGGGCAGCGCGCGCCAGTCGGCTTGCAGAAAGGCTGCGCGGGCCTTGATCTGCTGGTTTTTCTGGTCGTAGAACACCGAGACCGGATCACCGAACGGATTCTGGAAGTTGAAGAAGTTTTCGAACTTGATGCGGTTATGTTCATTCATGCCGAACAGGCCGCCCACGTACTGCACATTGCCCACACGCTGCTTCAACTGCGCCTCGTGCACGGTGGACCAGTAATGGGCGTCCTGGGTGCGGCTGTGCCAGTCGTTGAGCGGGTTGGTGCCCCAGGCGCCCCAGGCCGGCACCGGCAGCACGTTCAGGCCGGCCGTCTGCCACGGCTGCGCATACGACATGCCGCGGTCGCCGTCTTCCAGGCGGTCGGTGGTCATCAGCGAGCCGGCAAAGTTGTAGTCGAATTCGGTGGTGTCGCTGATCTTCCAGTTGAAACCGGTGCGCAGGGTTTTCATGGTCATGTCCACCATGCCGGGCACGTTGACGTTGAGGTCCCACTTGCCGCCGCCGGTGCCCACCTTGATGGTGTTGCAGTCGTACCTGGTGCCGGCCGAGGCGTCGCAGTCGCGGAACGACGAGCCGCCGGCGCCGGAATCCTGGTACTGCTCGTAGGCCGCGTGCAGCGTCACATCCTTGTTCACCTTCAGACGCGCGCCCAGGCGTGCTGCCCATTCCTTCTGGTTGGCGTAAAAGTCGCTCTTGTCGACCTTGCGGTTGTTGCGTTGGTCAACGTCGGGTATGCCGTTCGGTATCCAGCCCTGGGCCGGAAAGTTCGCCTCGGTCAGGTCCGAGGTCTGGTTGGCGTAGCTGTCGCGCAGCACCTTCATGAAGGTGGCGCGCAGCGCCAGCGAATCGTTGACGGCGATGTTCTGGATCACATTGAGCTGGCGCTTCTTGTAGTTGCCCAGGTCGATCTGCGCCTTGCCGTAGGTGCTGGAAAAATCGGGCTTGGCGGTGATGATGTTGATGCTGCCAGCGGTCGAATTGCGGCCGAACAGCGTGCCCTGCGGACCGCGCAGCACTTCCACCTGTTCAAGGTCGAACATCAGCGCCTGCGCGCCTTGCGGGCGCGGCGAATACATGCCGTCCACATGGTAGCCGACAGACGGGCTGCTGATCTCGGAAGTGTCGTTGGAGGTCACGCCACGGATGGTGATCTGCACCGCGCCGTTCAGATTCGGGTTCATCACTACGTTGGGAATCTCGCCGGACAGATCCGAAATGCTGGTGACGCCCTGCTTGTCGAGGTAATCCTGGTTGAAGGCCGATACCGCCACCGGGGTTTTCAGCAGCGAGGTCGAATAACGGGTGGCGCTGACCACCACTTCCTCGACCTTGCTGTTGTCCCTGGCGCCCTGGCCGGCAGCTTCCTGCGCCAGTGCGGGCAGGGCGGTGGCGCTCCATGCGCTGGCCACGGCCAGGCACACGAGGGTTTTACGCGTCGCGAATGTCATGTTGTCTCCATCATCGTTATCGTTGTTATGGGCTGCAAGGCCAGGCTCTGACGGCCGGCTGGGTCTTACAGTGCCATATCAGTATTGCATCGTAAAAATACGACGGTCAAACGATGATGGAATTTGTGTAGCAGTTTAATACGGTTGACTAAACACGCTCAGCAAGCGAGGGCTGGCGCGCTTGCCAAGCCCTCGCGCTATGCTTTATTTCAGGTACTTCGCCAGCCAGCCATGCACTTCGCTGTAGAAATAGCGGCTGTTCTCGCCCTTGAGGATCCAGTGGTTTTCGTCGGGGAAGACCAGCAGCTTGCTCGGTACGTTCAGGCGCTGCTGGGTGGCGAAGTTCATCAGCGCGTTATTGGCTGGTACGCGGTAGTCGAGTTCACCGACCGTGATCAGGATCGGCGTGGTAAAGCCGGTGCCCTTGGCGTGATTACCGCCTTGCATGACCGGGCTCTGGTCGCGCCAGACCGGCAGGTTTTCCCACACCGGACCGCCGCTGTTGACTTCGCGGCCGTAGATGCTGTCGCTGGTGCCCCATTGCATGATCAGGTCCATTTCGCCGGCGTGCGAGACGATGGCCTTGTAGCGCGTGGTGGTGGCCTGCAGCCAGTTGGCCAGGTGGCCGCCGTAGCTGGCGCCGCCGGCGGCGAGTTTGCTGGCATCGATGAAGCTGTATTTTTTGATCGCTTCATCGACCGCTTCGTTCAATTCATCGGCCGGGCCCTTCAGTGGATCGCCCTTGATGGCGCGGGCGAATTCTTCGCCGTAGCCGGTGGAACCCTTGTAGTCGGTCAGCAGCACCACGTAGCCCGGTTGCGCCAGCAGGTGGTAGTTCCAGCGGATGACGAACTGGTCGCGCCACATATTGGCTGCGCCGCCGTGGATCACGGTAAACAGCGGATATTTTTTGGCGGGGTCGAAGTTGGCCGGCTTGATCAGCATATTGTGGATCATGCGGCCATCGCTGGACTTGAACCAGAAATGCTCGGGCGCCTGCCAGTCGATATTGGCGGCGCGTTCGACGTTGAACGAGGTCAGGCGCCTGGGCGCGCCGTTACCGAAGGCGTACACCTCGGGCGGATTGATAGCCGATTCCCACACGCCCACCACGGCCTTGCCGCCGGCGTTGAAAGAAGCGATGGCGCCGGTGGCCGGCGAGGCTTCGGCGCGCAGGTCGCTGCCATCGGGCTTGATCGAGTGCAGCTGCTCGAGGCCTGCATGCTCGTAGCTGAACACCACGCGGTTGCTGTTGGCAGGCAGGGCAAAGCGCGAGATCGAGCGATCGAGCTTTGCGGTCAGAATGGCCGGCGTGGGGTTGGCAAGTGGCCAGGCAAAGCTGGCCAGGCGCGACAGGTCGTAGACCTGGCCTGCTTCTTCGGCCTCGGTCAGCGCCAGCAGGGTCTTGCCATCGTTGCTGAACTTGAGCGCCTTGTAGCTGCGCTGGTCCTGCGTCAGCTGGCGCGTGGCACCACCCGCTGCCGGCACCGCAAAGATCTGCGCATACGTCGATGCGCGCGCTGCTTCGTTGCGGTTGGTGGACGCCGCGAACACCACCGTGGCGCCATCGGGCGACCAGATCGCGTCGAGCGACTGGCCTTCATCGCCCTGGCCGCCGCCAAAGCCCGGCAGTGCTGCCAGCGCGGTGCCGGACAGCAGGTCGCGCGGCTTGGCGCCGACAGCGGCGTCCATCACGAACAGGCGCACCTGCTTGTCGTCGAGCCATTTATCGAAGAAGCGCGGCGGGAAGCTCTCATAGGCGCGCGCCGTGTACTTGCGGTCCTTGCGCTCCTTGGCGATGCGCTTGATATCGTCTTCGCCTTTGGCGCCGGGGAAGACGTCGCTGACGAACAGCAGTTGCTTGCCGTCCGGGCTGAACTTGGGCGTGCGGGCGCCGAGCGTGAGCGTGGTCAGGCGTTGCGCCTCGCCGCCGCCGGCGACGTCGATGCGATAGATCTGGCCGGCGTCGTCGCCGTCGCGTTTGGCCACAAACACCAGTTGGCGGCTGTCCGGCGACCAGTTGACGGCGCCTTCGCCGCCCTTGCTGAAGGTCAGGCGGCGCGCCGGGCTGTCATCGGTGAGCGACTTGATCCACAAGTCCGACCATTGCTCCTTGCTGTCGTAAGCAGGATCGGTGACGGAAAACACCGCCCACTTGCCATCGGGACTGGGCGCTGGCGCGCCGATGCGTTTCATCAGCCAGACGTCTTCGTGGGTGATGGCCTGTTTGGGAGCAGGGCTGGCGGCATAGGCCTGGCCGGCGAGCGAGGCGGAGAGAAGGAAGGCAAGAATGGACAGGCGCGGTATCGTCATCTGGGCAGGTGTAACAAAGTAGGTAAAACAACGATAGTGACCAATCCTGTCATTGCTGTCAATTAAGTTTCCCCGCTCTGCATCGGTGGATTATCCTGTGTCCGCAGCGGGTTCAGCCCTGCCACAGGAAGCGCGCGAGATCGACCCCGCCATCGCACGCTATGCCCTCCGCCGCCAGCTGTGCGGCCTGATCCGGCAGTGTCGCCAGCAACTGGCCGTGCGTAGTGACGATGCGGTGCAGCGGCAGGCCGGTGTTAGCGTTGCGGTGGCGCTTGATGTAAGCGGGCAGCGCGCGTACAAAGCTTTGTTCGACACCGAGCGCCAGCGCCACGTCGCGGTAACGCACCACGCGCCCGTGCGGAATGGTGGCGACGAAATCGACGAATCGCTGCTGTACCGAATCCGGCAGCGCCGGGTAGCGCGCGGGGATCAGGGTCAGCGCATCGCCGATCTGCAAAACGCCGCCCGTTACCACGGTGCCGAGCACACCGCGCCGCTGCACCATGGCGGCAAGGTTCCCGTGCAGATGGGAGATCTGCCGGCACGGCTCGCAATACATGGTCAGGCGGATCTCGACGTCGTTGCTGACTAACGCGCTGCCAGGACAGAAGTGTGCGAGCGCTGCATCGGCGATGACGATATTTTCCCTCAGCGCACCGGGCGCTATCGACAACTCCTGCAACTGCGACGCCAGCGTGACCAGCACCTGGCGCACACTGAGCCGATGGGCGTTGACGTCGCCGGCAATGCCCTCGCCGGCGATTAACGGCAGCGTTGCCGTGTCGTGCATGGCGCCGCCATGGGCCGGCTTGATGAAAAGGCGCTCGATATGCGCGGATGATGGCATGGATGGCATTGAGTTCGTATGCGGTCAGCACGGACTGCCGGTCCGCGAGATCGCGGATGTAATCGATGGCTTCCTGGTGGTTGATCGCTTCAAGGTGTTCGCTGAGCCGCTTGCCGCCTATGGTGATGCCCTCGCTGATCACCAGTCCGGTTTCCTGCAGGGTCAGCGTGTTCCCTTCGATCCGGTTGGACTCGTAGGTGTACTCGATATCCCATGCCGCTTGCAGATTTTTCAGCTGCGCCGGATTCAATGGGCGGAAGCTGTCCAGGCACTTCTTGAGATCGTCGAGCTGATCGACCAAGGCCGACAGCTTGTCCACTTCCGGAAAGGCTTGCGAGAGGTCGAAGAATGCGGGAGTCATGGGATTGCCAATCAGGGAAACAAGGTGTGCCTGATAGTGCGCGCGCAACGCACGCCACCGGAAAAACGTATCAGCATTTTCTGTAAAAAGCCGGTGGTTGTCGGAAGCCGTTGGCATACCTGCGTTGTTTGGATGGGAAGGGGCGAACCCATTATAGCGCGCCCAGTTCCAGCCTCTGCGGCCACGCGCTTGACGTACCGTTTGGCCTGTGTGATATTAGATCCCATGAACTTCCACGTATCTTCGCCAACCGCCTTCGCTGCCTTCACCGCCATCGTGCTGTGTTGTGAGGCCGCGCTTGGGGAGAGCACGTCGTACAGCACGTAGTCACGTCGCGACATCGTTTCCTCAAGGGCCACAGCATTCAACAAGCTGTGGCCCTTTTTGTTTTCAGCGTCACCTCACCCGGAAAGCAGCATGCCCCTCCATTTATATGACACCTACACGCGCAGCCTGCGCGAATTTCAGTCCATCGAACCCGGCCGGGTTGGCCTGTACGCCTGCGGTCCTACCGTCTACGACTACGCCCATATCGGCAATCTGCGCACCTACCTGTTCGTCGACTTTTTGCGCCGGGCGCTGGAATACGCCGGCTTCGAGGTCGATCACGTGATGAACATTACCGACGTCGGCCACCTGACCTCTGACCAGGATACCGGCGACGACAAGATGGAGAAGGGCAGCCGCCGCACCGGCAAGTCTGCGTGGCAAATCGCCGAGGAGTACACGCAGGCGTTCAAGGACGATCTGGCGCTGCTGAATATCCAAGCCCCCGCCACCTGGTGCCGCGCCACCGATCACATCGCCGAACAGATCGACTTTATCGCCGACCTGGAGCGCAAGGGCTATACCTACCGCACAGAGGACGGCATTTATTTCGATACCGCGCGCCAGCCCGATTACGGCTATTTGGCGCGGCTCGATTGCGCCGGCTTACAGTCCGGCAAGCGCGTGGACATCGGTGAGAAAAAGCGCGTGACCGATTTCGCGCTATGGAAATTCAGCGCGCTAGCCGGTGTGCGCCAGATGGAGTGGGACAGCCCCTGGGGCCTGGGTTTTCCGGGCTGGCACATCGAGTGCTCGGCCATGTCGGCCCAGCACCTCGGCGAATATTTTGACATCCATTGCGGCGGCGAGGATCACGTGCCGGTCCATCACAGCAACGAGATCGCCCAGTCGCAGGCGCGCTACGGCACCCGGCTCGCCAATTTCTGGCTGCATGGCGCCTTCCTTAAAAGCGCTGAGGGAAAAATGTCGAAATCGGACGGATCGTTCCTGCGCCTGCAAACACTGATCGATGACGGCATCGATCCTTTGGCGTACCGCTACCTGTGCCTGACCACCCATTATCGCAGCCAGCTGAATTTTAGCGACGAGGCGCTCAGGAGTGCGGCGAACGGCCTGGAGCGGATGAGGGCGCTGGTGCATGCGCTCGGCGCGCCCGCTATCGCGGATGATGCTTACCTGGCGCGCTTTCAGGCCGAACTGAGTAATGACCTGGGTTTGCCCAGGGCACTGGCGTTTGCGTGGGAATTGCTGAACAGTGAGTTGCCGGACGGTGTAAAGAAGGCAACGATGCTGCGCTTTGACCAGGTATTCGGTTTGCAGTTCGCGCATTGGCGGCCCGCTGAGGTCAGTATTCCCGCAGCCGTGTTTGACTTGATGGCGCAGCGTGAACGCGCCAGACAAGAGCGGCGCTGGCCGGATGCCGACAGCCTGCGCGTACAGGCGCGGGCGATGGGCTATGCATTGGAGGATACGCCGCAGGGGCAGCAGGTGCGAAAGCTATAAGCAAGCGCTGAGATAAAAAAAAGGATTACGCGCCAAAAGCGGGTAATCCGATCTTTATACTGCAGAAATTCGGTGGTAGGCCGTGCGGGATTCGAACCTGCGACCAACGGATTAAAAGTCCGCTGCTCTACCAGCTGAGCTAACGACCCCCGAAAGAGGCCGTATTATATACAGCTTGGCGCAAAGTGCCAAGCGCTTTTTCAGCGCCGGCTTTTTCATGCCTGGCCGGGCGCGCCGTTTGCCGTCACAGCCGGCCTGCCGCTCAGCGCTGCCGTCGCCTTGAGCACTTCGTCCGCCGTGCTCACGCCCTCAAGGATTTTGACGGCGCCGGCGATGCGCAGCGGCGTCATGCCATCGGCGATGGCCTGGCGGCGCAGCGTGTGGACGTCGGTGTTTTCGCGCACCTGTTCGCTGAATGGTTCGGTCACCGTCAGCAACTCGTAAATGCCGGTGCGCCCGCGATAACCGGTCTGGCGGCATTCGCCGCAGCCGACCGGGCGGTAGATGGTGGCTGGCTTGGGCAATTGCAGGGCGCCGCCGATGCTGTGCCAGATGTCGTCGCTGAGTACACCATCGGGCGCTTTGCAATGCTCGCACAGTGTGCGCACCAGACGCTGGGCCATGATGCCGATCAGCGTGGCTTCCAGCAGGTAGTAGGGCACGCCCAGTTCGAGCAGGCGCATCACCGCCGAGGGGGCGTCGTTGGTGTGCAGTGTGGACAGCACCAGGTGGCCGGTCAAGGCAGCCTGGATCGCCATTTCGGCAGTGGCCAGGTCGCGGATTTCGCCGATCATGATGATGTCCGGGTCTTGCCGCATCAGTGCGCGCACGCCGTCCGCAAACGACAGGTCGATGCCGGGCTGCACCTGCATCTGGTTAAAGGCCGGTTCCACCATTTCGATCGGGTCTTCCACCGTGCACACATTCACTTCCGGCGTGGCCAGCGCCTTGAGCGTGGTGTACAGCGTGGTGGTCTTGCCGGAACCGGTCGGCCCGGTCACCAGGATGATGCCGTGCGGGCGCCGCGTGAGGGCGTCCCAGCGCGCCGCATCATCAGCGGGAAAACCCAGTTCTGGCAGCGTTTTTACCACCACGTCGGGATCGAAGATGCGCATCACGAGTTTTTCGCCAAAGGCGGTCGGCAGCGTGGACAGGCGCAGCTCCACTTCCTGGCCGCCGGCCGTGCGGGTCTTGATGCGGCCGTCCTGTGGGCGACGCTTTTCGATCACGTCCATGCGCCCCAGCAGCTTGATGCGCGCTGTCATGGCGATCATCACCACCGCCGGCACCTGGTACACCTGGTGCAGCACGCCGTCGATGCGAAAGCGGATGGCGGCCAGGTCGCGCTTGGGTTCCAGGTGAATGTCGGAGGCGCGCTGTTCAAACGCGTACTGCCACAGCCAGTCGACGATATTGATCACGTGCTGGTCGTTGGCATCGACCTGCTTGCTGGTCTTGCCCAATTCCACCAGCTGCTCGAAGTTGTTGCGCAGCGCCAGTTCGTTGCCGTTGCTCTTGTTGGCCTTCTTGATCGACTTGGCCAGGCTGAAAAACTGCGTGGTGTACTGGGCAATGTCGAGCGGATTGGCGATCACGCGGCGGATCGAACGGCGCGACAGGCGGGCAATCTCCGCCTCCCACTCGGTGGCGTTGGGGTCGGCGGTGGCCACCACCAGCGTATCTGGCGTGAGTTCGACCGGCAGTATGTGAAAGCGCGCCGCATAGTTGGCCGACATGACGTCGGCCACGCGGGTAAAGTCGATCTTGAGCGGGTCGATGCGAATAAAGGGCAGATCGTTGCGGCGCGCCAGCCATTCGCACAGGGCATCGAGCGTGAGCAGCTTGTGCGGCGGCTGGGCCGACAGCAGCTTGCCATGCGCCAGTGCGCACAGCGGGTGCATCGGGCTGTTTTTCATGATGGCCTGGCTGTGGGCGTAGAGCGTGTTGACTTCGCTCTTGCGTACCATGCCATCGGCCAGCAGCCAGCCGTACAGTTGTTGCAGATCGAGCGGTGCGGCCATTGGACGAGCTCCTTGGACACTAGCGTGCTGCCACGGTCGAAGACGGCGCCGTCATTGGCCGGCCCGCCAGTACCCCTATACTACTTGGCTAAAGCGATGCCCGCCACCCATGACGTGGCCGGCAGCTTGGTATCGGCGCCAATCTGCACGGCGCGTTCAATCAGGGCGTCGATATCGATGGTGCGCTTGCGCTTGAATGCCAGCGCCACGACGTTGCCGTCATGGACTTCCGGCAGGCAAATCACCTGTTCAAAAGCAAAGCGGATGGCCTTGATGTTGCGCGCATAGCTGGGGTGATCGCCAAACAGGTTCACCGTCATGATGCCGTCGTCGCTCAGGCAGGCGTTGCAGGCCTGGTAAAACTCGGCGCTGTCGAGCACCGGCCCGCGCGCGGTGGCGTCGTACAGGTCCACCTGCAGCGCATCGAGCGTGCCGGCGTTGGCCGCATCGTTGACGAAGTCGAGCGCGTCCATTTCCAGCACGCGCAGGCGGGCGTCGTTGGGCGGCAGCTTGAACATCGATGTGCAGATGGCGATCACGGAAGGGTTTAGTTCGACGGCCGTGATGGTAGCGTCTGGGAACGTGGCGTAGCTGAACTTGGTCAGCGTGGCCGTGCCCAGACCAAGCTGGGCGATATGCCGCGGTTGCGGCAGCCACAGCATCCAGGCCATCATTTGCTGGGCGTATTCCAGTTCCGGCCAGTTCGGCTTGCGGATGCGCATGGCGCCCTGCACCCATTCCGTGCCGAAGTGCAGGTAGCGCACGCCGTTTTGCTCGGACAGCGTTACCGGCGCAAACTTCGGTTTGCGCGCGGGGCGCGAGGATTCTTCTTTTTCGATGGATTTTCGTTTGATCAGCATGGGGAGCGCAGGGCAGCAGGGACTAGCCCGCATTATCCCGTGCCGGCGCCACACACGGCAAGCCAAAAAAGACAATGCCGGTCACGTGGACCGGCATGTTGATCATGACGCTGGCAACCGCTTAGCGCTGCATAGGCTGGATTGCCACTTGCAGGCGGATACGTTCGCCAGGGTCGTAGGACATCACGTCGGTGTAGTTGCGGCCGCGGTATTCGTAGGTGACTTCATAGCCCGAGGTGCGCGACTCCCAGTGATCGACGGTGCGGCACTGCTTGACCTGCTGTTCCTGGTAGCCACCGCTGTTGGGGACGTTGGAGTTTTCGGTACGGTCGCCGATCACGGCGCCGGCAATCGCGCCCGCTGCCGTGGCGGCGGTACGGCCGCTGCCGCCACCGACCTGGTTACCGGCCAGACCACCGATCAGGCCGCCAATAATGGCGCCGCCGACGCCGCGCTGCGGGGCCGGTTGCTGGACCTGTACGTATTCGGTACGGCATTCCTGGCGCGGACGGTTGATCTGCTCGACCTGCGGAGTCACGCGCACCACGCGGCCAAAGTCTTCAAAGTTTGCCGCATGGGCGAAAGGCAGGGCGCTTGCGCACAGCGCGGCGGCGATCAGTTTGGATTGCAGGTTCATGGGAGACCTCATTGTCAGTTCATCAGTACATCAGTGCTGTCGGGGTGTCGTAGCAGGGATTCTGTTACGGCATAGTTGTATGGTAGCCCCGTTGGCGTCCGGGAGCCAGCGCTTAACTGGTATCTGTGGCAACAAATTGTAACAGCGGGCCAGAGTCACCGTCGCGTGGCAACATCACCGATTGTGCCGATTTCGTCTTAAAATCCGCCCAAACCGTTCACGTTTTAACAAATATTACGCGGCTAATCACATTCGTGTTGATCTGGAAGGAACAACACGTTACCCTAATAAGCGTATGGGATTCAAAAACATGTTGAATCGACCACGTTCGGCATCGACCTGCCGGCCGTGACAAGTGGACAGGTGCTCAAATTATTTATTCTTTAATTCACAAGTTAGGCACTCTCGACAATAAAGTGGACACACCGTACATACCAGGTCAGATCGAGGGAGGCGAGAGCTTGTTGATGACCGTGCCGCCCAATCTCGTGCAATCGATCCGTGCGTTCCGCGTGGTGGAGCTGCAGGAGGAAGCGGCGCGCCTGGGGCAGCACTTTTTGTATGCGCACTGCATCGCAGGCGCCACCAAGCAGCAGGTGCTCGGCATCATCGCTGAATCATTCCTGTTTCCCAAGGGCGTAGGCAAAAACTTCGACGGTCTGCGCGAAACTCTGACGGAAACCATGGCCAAGGCCGGCCAGCAAGAGGGTTTTCTGGTAGTACTCGAGCAATTGCCCAACGCCCAGAAATTTGACAAGGAAGCGCGCGAAACCCTGCTCGATGTGTTCCGCGATGCGGCTGATTACTGGGCCGAGAAAAAAGTTCCTTTCCGGGTGTTTTACTCGTTCGAGTAAATCGGCGCCTCTGTAGACGCCGCTGGCATTTTGTGGTCCGGTTGGTGTGGACAAGGTACAATGTCGGCCTATGAAAAACATCGTCATCCTTATTTCAGGTCGCGGAAGCAACATGGAAGCGATCGTACGTGCGGCCCAGGCCGAGCGTTGGCCGGCGCGTATTGCCGCCGTGATCAGCAACCGTGCCGACGCCGGCGGGCTGGCATTTGCCGCCTCGCACGGCATCGCCACCGCCGTGGTCTCGAATAAGGATTACGCCAGCCGCGAAGCGTTCGACGCCGCCCTGCAAACCGTGATTGATGGCTTTACGCCGGATCTGGTGGTGCTGGCCGGTTTCATGCGCATTCTGACGCCGGGTTTCGTGGACCATTACACGGGCCGCATGCTCAATATCCATCCGTCGCTGCTGCCGCTGTTCCCGGGCCTGCACACCCATGCGCAGGCGCTGGCGGCGGGCGTGGCCGAGCATGGTGCGACCGTGCATTTTGTCACGGCCGAGCTCGATCATGGACCAAGCGTGGCGCAAGCGCGGGTGCCGGTGCTGCCGGGCGATACGCCTGAAACACTGTCGGCGCGGGTGCTGGTGGAGGAACATCTGCTGTATCCGCAGGCCGTGCGCAGTTTCGTGGAAGGCAAGCTGACGATGTCGCAAGAACACACACAGGTCCTCGAACCATCGTAGACCGATAAACAATTAACCAAGGATTTCCATGAGATTGCCTCCAGCGATACTCGCCAACGCCGAAGAAGTGTTGCGCGAGATTTTGCGCTTTGCCGCGCCAGCCGACACCACCTTGTCGCGCTATTTCAAAGACCACCCGCGCCTCGGTGGCCGTGAACGCGGCGCCGTTGCCGAGTGCGTGTATAACGTGCTGCGCAATAAATCGTTTTACACCGATTTCTCCGAAGCGGGTGGCGGCGCCACCATGCGTCGCCTGACCCTGCTGGGCATGGCCGATGCGGTCGGCGTTGAGTCGCTGGGTGGTCTGACGGACGACGAAGTGCAGTGGGTCGAGCGCATTTTGCAGATCGACCGCAAGGTGATGCACAAGTCGAGCCGTTCGAATATGCCCAAGTGGCTGTTCGACAAGCTGGTGGCCCAGATGGGCGAAGAAGAAACTTTGCTGCTGGCCGATGGCATGAACCAGCCGGCGCCGCTGGACTTGCGCGTCAACGCCCTCAAATCGAATCGTGAGGACGTGATCGCCACGCTGGCCGAAGCGCCGATCCGCGCCACCCCAACGCCGTTCGCGCCGCTCGGCCTGCGCGTGCTGCAAAAGCCGCAACTGCAAAACCTGCCGCTGTTCAAGGATGGCCATATCGAAGTGCAGGATGAGGGCAGCCAGATCCTGTCGGCCATCGTCGGCGCCAAGCGCGGCGAAATGGTGGTGGATTTTTGCGCCGGCGCCGGCGGCAAAACGCTGGCGCTGGGCGCCACCATGCGCAACACCGGCCGCCTGTACGCCTTCGACGTGTCGGAAAAACGCCTGGCCAAGCTGAAGCCGCGCCTGGCGCGCAGCGGCCTGTCGAATGTGCATCCGGTACTGATCGCGCACGAGCGCGACGCCAAGATCAAGCGCCTGGCCGGCAAGATCGACCGCGTGCTGGTCGATGCACCGTGCTCGGGCCTGGGCACCCTGCGCCGCAATCCGGACGTCAAATGGCGCCAGCAGGAAGGCGCCGTGGCCGAATTGCAAGTCAAGCAGGCTGGCATCCTGTCCGGCGCTGCGCGCCTGCTCAAGGGCGGCGGTCGCCTGGTGTACGCCACCTGCAGCTTCCTCGATGAAGAAAATGACTTCATCGCCCGGCAGTTCCTGGAAACCCACCCGGACTTCGCCCTGATCCCGATGAGCCAGGTGCTGGCCGAGCAGAAGATCGAACTCGAGATGGGCGACTTCCTCAAGCTGCTGCCGCACCAGCATCAGACCGACGGCTTTTTTGCCGCTGTGTTCGAGCGCAAGCCGATGCCTAAAAAAGCTGTCGTCAAAGAGACCGACGAAGCCAGCGACGAAGCGTAACGATTAACCTGCACACGGAATACCATGACCCCACAACAGCCACTCCTCAAACTCATCGACGATATCACCGGTGATTTCAAGAACGTGCTGTTGTTGTGGCAACTGGCGGCGATTGTGGTTTCCGTAGTGCTCGGCTGGACGGTGACCAGCTATTTGCGCCGCCGCTACGGCCACCGTGAGCACCAGGGCAATATGGCGCGCTTTGGCGCCGAGAGTTTCGGCAGGGTGATGGGGCCGCTGGCCATCATGTGCCTGCTGGCGCTGTCGCGCCTGGTGTTGCGGCAGTATATGCCGCACACTGCGCTGATCAACGTGGCGCTGCCGATCTTTGGCGCGCTGGCGGCGATCCGCTTTACTTTCTACGTGCTGCGCCGCGTGTTTGCCCGCGGACGCGAGATCAGCCCGTCCATGCTGGCCTTTGAAAAGGTGTTCCAGTTGCTGGTATGGGCTGCCTACGTGCTCTACATTACGGGCATGTGGGACGATGTGTTCTTCTATCTCGACCATACCGTGCTGCCTTTCGGTAAATCCGAAATCACGATTGCCGACATCCTGCAAGCCGCCATTTCGGTCGTGGTGTTGCTGATGCTGGCGCTGTGGGCCGGTACCGCGCTGGAAGACTGGCTGATGAAAATGCAGGGCATGCACACCAACCTGCGGGTGGTGGTGTCGCGCACGGCGCGCGCGCTGCTGATCCTGGTGGCTGTGCTGCTGAGCCTGTCACTGGTGGGCATCGATCTGACCGTGCTGTCGGTGTTCGGCGGCGCGCTCGGCGTCGGTCTTGGCCTCGGTTTGCAGAAGATCGCCAGCAATTACGTGTCGGGCTTCGTGATATTGCTTGACCGCAGCCTGACCATCGGCGACATGATCACGGTCGATAAATACAGCGGCCGCGTTACCCAAATCAATACCCGCTACACGGTGCTGCAGGGGCTGGACGGCATGGAATCGATCGTGCCGAATGAAATGCTGGTCTCCGGCGCAGTGCAGAACTCGTCGCTGTCGAATAGCATGGTGAATATTTCCACACGTATTACGGTGGCCTATGAAACCGATGTCGATATGGTGCTCAAACTGCTTGAAGATGCAGCGCGCAGCGTGCCGCGCGTGCAGCAGGAGCGGGGGCCATCGGCCACGCTGCTCAATTTTGGCGCCGATGGCCTGGAGTTGCAGCTGAGTTTCTGGATCAACGACCCCGAGCGCGGGCGGGGCGGCGTCACCTCCGACGTCAACCGCGCGATCTGGCGCACGTTAAAGGAGCATGGGGTTTCCGTGCCATATCCCGACAAGAAAATGCGCATTCCCGGCACGCCGCAGCAGGAACCGATAGTTGCAGAAAGCACGACCGTGCCAAATGAATAGTCGGCCGGTCCGCTCAACTAGCCGGTAAACCAGCGTACAATGTCGTCCTGTTCGTGCAGCGAACGGGTTTGTTTCGCCTGTACAAAACGCTAATCTTGGTCAACGTGCTTTGCGGCGCAACAGACCTTTTATGGAGTAGGAATGAGCTTACACGCGGTTCTGGATTTTCTCGCTAACGGTGTTACCCGTTTCAGCGCCTGGGAAGTCTTTTTTTATACGCTGATCGTCACCCACATCACGATTGCCAGCGTCACCATTTACCTGCACCGCCACCAAGCGCACCGGGCGCTGGAGTTGCACGCCATACCCAGCCATTTCTTCCGCTTCTGGCTGTGGCTGACCACGGGCCAGGTCACCAAGGAATGGGCTTCGATCCACCGCAAGCACCACGCCAAATGCGATACCGAAGAAGATCCGCATAGCCCGGTTACCCGCGGCATCAAAAAAGTGTTCTGGGAAGGCGCCGAACTGTACCGTGCAGAGTCGAAGAACAAGGAAACCCTGGAAAAATACGGCCACGGCACACCCGATGACTGGATCGAACGCAATCTGTACACGCGCCACAGCGCGGCAGGCGTGGTGGCGCTGCTGTTCATTAACTTCGCGCTGTTCGGCGTGATCGGCATCAGTGTCTGGGCTGTGCAGATGCTGTGGATACCGGTCACCGCCGCCGGCATCATCAATGGCATTGGCCATTACTGGGGCTACCGCAATTACGATTGCAGCGACGCCGCCACCAACATCATCCCGTTCGGCATCCTGATCGGCGGCGAAGAATTGCACAACAACCACCACACCTTTGCCACTTCGGCCAAGCTGTCGTCCAAGTGGTACGAATTCGATATCGGCTGGGGGTATATTCGCGCACTGGAAATCGTCGGCCTGGCCAAGGTCAAGCGCCGCGCGCCGGAGCCCAAGTTTGCCAAAGGCAAGCTGGAAGCAGACTTCGATACCTTGCAATCCGTGATTGCCAACCGCTACGACGTGATGGCCAAGTACGCCAAGTCGGTCAAGTCGGCCTGGAAGGAAGAGCTCGAGCACCTGAAGGAAAAAGCGCAGCTGGAATCGCGCTTCCTCAAATCGTCGCGCAAGCTGTTGCAGCGCGAACCGGCCAAGCTCGAAGCGCCCCAGCAGCAGCAACTGATCGAGCTGTTCCAGCACAGCAAGGCGTTGGAAACCATGCACACCATGCGCGTGGAACTGGGCGTGATCTGGGAGCGCTCGCACTTCACGCGTGAACAGCTGCTGCACAAGCTGCAAGACTGGTGCGACCGCGCCGAGGCGTCCGGCATCAAGTCGCTGCAAGAATTTTCGATGCGTTTGCGCAGCTACGCTTAAACGGCCACGGCAGCAAACCACAACCCCGCCACGATGCGGGGTTTTTTTCATCTTGTTCGGATTTCAGACGCCATGCATTTCTCAACTGCCGAGCTGCGCCATTCATTTCAAGCATCGACCCTGGACCGTGGCGGCGCTTACCAGCAGCGCGGCCATGTGCTGCTGGCTGAGCAAAATGGCGATGTCATCCAGGGACAGGTGGCCGGCAGTGAGCGCACGCCATACCGGCAAACCATCAAGCTGAGCCGGACCGGTGGGAAGCTGCGCTGTAGCGGTAGCTGCAGTTGCCCGGTGGGACATAACTGCAAGCACGTGGTGGCGGTATTGCTGGACATTGCGTTGCGGGCGCCGACCTTTCCTGCCGTGCCTTTCCGGGAACAGGCGCCTTCGGTGCGACCACCAGCAGCGGCGCCGGCCCTGGCGCCGGAACTCGCCAACTGGTTGCGCGATCTGCGATACGCCAATCTGGCCCAGCAGAGCGGCAACAGCACCGCATCCTCGCGCTCCAGCCATCGCCTGCTATATGTGATGATGCCGGGGAATGGCATTGGCATGGCCCAGCTGTTGCTGTGCAAAGGTAAAGTGGATGCGGGTGGCCAGGTGGTATCGGCCACCACGGTGTCGGATATGTACCAGTTCAAGATGTACCGGCCCGACTACGTGGAAGAAGGCGACCTGCTGTCGGTACAGTTGTTTGTGGGTATGCGCAACCAGAGCGAATTCGGCAGCGGGCAGGCGCCGATCAGCGGCGAGATCGGCGCCAGGCTGATCGCGCTGTTGATCGAAAAAGAGCGCCTGTACTGGTGTGCCGACAAGGCCAGCATGAAAAAGGTGCTGATGCCGCTGAAGGCCGGTCACCCGCTGCAGGCCGAGCTGGCCTGGCGCAACCAGGAAGACGGCAGCGAACGCATGCAGTTGGCCCTGCAACTGTCGACGGGCGAGGTGTTGCCCTACCTGGTTGCGACCACTCCGCCGATGTATGTGCACCACTATAAAATCGGCGAACTGGGTTTGCCGTCCGAGATGGCGGCCATGTCACTGCCGCGCTGGTTGCCGCTGCTGGCGCAAGCGCCGTTGGTCAGCATGGCGGATATGCCGGCATTTACCAAGGCACTTGAGCAACAGGGCTTGACGCAATTGCTGCCTTTGCCCCGCGTGAAAGCCGCCAGCGTGCGCCGCGATATTGCACCGCGCCCGTTGCTGACTGTTGGCAGTCTCTATCAACCTCAACGCCGCGATGACGGTAGCTACAGCGAGCCATGGCGCGAGTACGGTTTGCTGGGCTATGACTATGATGGGCATCGCGTCGGCGTCGATCCGGCGGAGCAGATCATGCGCTGGGGCGCGAATGGCATGGAAACCATCATGCGCGACACAGCGGCGGAAGCGGCTGCCGCCCAGACGCTGCAGGCGCTGGGATTCCAGGCCGCCCGTGGCGACGACGCTACCCTTGGCGGTGTTCCGGGCGAGGTGCAGCTGACGTCGGAGTCTGCATGGTTCGAGTTTGGCATGCATGGCATGGCCACCCTGCGCGCTCAAGGCTGGCTGATCGATCAGGGGCCGCAGTTCCGTTTTGATATCAGCCCGATCGAGGACTGGTATGCGCAAGTGGACGAAGAAAACGCCGACAGCGAAGCAGGGCAGGGCAGCGCCTGGTTCGACCTGGAACTGGGCATCGTCGTTCAGGGACAGCGCATACCGTTGCTGCCGATTCTGCTGCAGACCATCCAGCAAGCCCCACACGATTTCGATAGCGCCGCGCTTGACGCCCGCTCGCCCGACGCCACGTTGCTGGTCAGTCTGCCTGAGGGGCAGCGCGTGGCCTTGCCGTGGAGCCGGGTGGCGCCCATTCTGCGCACTTTGGGCGAGCTGTACTTTACAGATTACCTGGGCAGCAGCCTGCGGCTGCCGTCGCTCGATGTGGCCCGGCTGGCCGAGCTGGAAGCCGGCGTGCAGTTACGCTGGGTCGGTGGCGAGCGCCTGCGCCAGCTCGGTCACAAATTGCGCGACTTCGAGCGCGTGCAACCGGTAGCTGCGCCCGCTGGTTTGCAAGGCAGTCTGCGCGCTTACCAGGCCGACGGTCTGGCATGGATGCAATTCCTGCGTGAATACGGCCTGGCCGGCATTCTGGCTGACGATATGGGCCTGGGCAAAACCATCCAGACGCTCAGCCACATCCTGGTTGAAAAGGACGCAGGGCGCCTGACCGCGCCGGCACTGGTGGTGGCGCCCACCAGCCTGATGAGCAACTGGCAGGAGGAAGCTGCGCGCTTTGCCCCCGGACTGCGGGTGCTGCTGTTGCAAGGCCCGCAACGCGGCGCCCTGCTCGACAGCATCCCTGATTACGACCTGGTGCTCACCTCGTACGCCCTGCTGCCGCGCGACGAAGCCGCCTTGTGCGCGTATGAGTTTCACCTGCTGATACTCGATGAATCGCAGTACATCAAGAACCACCGCGCTAAGGTGGCGCAGACGGCGGTCTTGCTCAACGCGCGCCACCGCCTGTGCCTGACCGGCACGCCGCTGCAGAATCACCTGGGCGAACTGTGGTCGCAGTTTCATTTTCTGATGCCGGGTTTGCTCGGGGCTGAAAAAGCGTTCAATGCCGACTTCCGCCGGCCGATAGAAAAACTCGGTGACGACGGCCGCAATGCCTTCCTGATCCGCCGCGTTCAGCCTTTTTTGCTGCGCCGTACCAAGGATAACGTCGCCAAGGAGTTGCCGCCCAAGGTGGAAATGGTGCGCCATGTCGAACTGCAGGGCGCTCAGCGCGACCTGTACGAAACCGTGCGGCTGGCCATGGATGACAAGGTGCGCACGGCGATTGCCAGCAAGGGCGCGGCGCGCAGCCAGATCGTCATTCTCGACGCCTTGCTGAAGCTGCGCCAGGTGTGTTGCGACCCGCGCCTGGTCAAGACCGATGGCCCCCGCAAGCGCGTTGCCGCACCGGCATCGGCCAAGCTCGAAGCGCTGATGGAACTGGTCGATGAGTTACTGGCGGAAAACCGGAAAATCCTGGTGTTCTCGCAATTTACCAGCATGCTGGCGCTGATCGAAGCCGAGCTGGCGGCGCGCACCGTGCCGTATGCCTTGCTGACCGGCGACACCGTCGATCGCGCCGCCCAGGTTGGCGCCTTCCAGCGCGGCGAAGCGCCGGTATTTCTGATCAGTCTGAAAGCCGGCGGCGTTGGCCTGAACCTGACCGCAGCGGACACCGTGATCCACTACGATCCCTGGTGGAACCCGGCGGTGGAAAACCAGGCCACCGACCGCGCCTGGCGCATCGGCCAGGACAAGACCGTGTTCGTCTACCGACTGATTGCACGCGGCACGCTGGAAGAAAAGATCCAGGAACTCCAGCGCCGCAAAGCCGGCCTGGCCGACGCCGTGCTGGCCGGTGGCGACATGGACGGTCTGCGCATTACCCAGGATGATTTGCTGAGTATTTTTGCCGGCGTTTGAGGTGACGAAAAACCCGTTTGGAGGCTAATGTCGTTAAGTTAAGCCGAAAATTCAAATTGCCATTCCCGCGAAAGCGGGAATCCATAGCGAGCATACAGCGATAAAAAAAACCGCCCGAAGGCGGTTTTTTTAAGGAAACAAGAACAATTACTTGATCTTGGTTTCTTTGTAGGTCACGTGCTTGCGTGCTTTAGGATCAAACTTGATGATCTCCATTTTTGCAGGCATCGTGCGCTTGTTCTTGGTGGTGGTGTAGAAGTGACCCGTACCAGCGGTCGATTCCAGCTTGATTTTGTCGCGGCCAGTTTTTGCCATGGTAGCTCCCTAATTAGACTTTTTCGCCACGGGCGCGCATGTCGGCGAGGACGGCATCGATGCCTACCTTGTCGATGACGCGCAGACCAGCGTTGGACAGACGCAGGGAGACCCAGCGGTTTTCAGATTCAACAAAAATACGACGGTTCTGCAGGTTAGGCAGGAAACGACGTTTGGTTTTGTTGTTTGCGTGGGAAACATTGTTGCCGACCATCGGCTTCTTCCCAGTAACTTGGCAAACACGTGCCATAACGCACTCCTTAAAAGACATTCCACAATTGGAAAAACGAGAGTATATCCAAAAAACTCAAGGTTTTCAACGACTTGTGAAAAACAATTGTGTCTTGGTGCTTTAGTTTTATTTTACATTGTCACGTAAGCCCTTGAGGCAATGGAAGTAAACCTATAATTGTCCGTGCTCGGAGAACGAATGCACGTGCTGCCCGGCGACCACAAAATGATCGAGTATGCGTATCTCGACCAACGCCAGGGCCTGCACCAGTGCTCGCGTCAGGACCAGATCGGATTGGCTGGGCTCGGCTGAGCCGGACGGATGGTTGTGCGCCAGCATCACGCTGGCGGCATTGCGCGCCAGCGCTTCCTTGACCACTTCGCGCGGATACACGCTGGTGTGGGTGAGGGTGCCGCGAAACAATTCACGGGTATCAATCAGGCGGTTCTTTACGTCGAGGAACAGGACAAAGAACGATTCGAACGTGCGGCCATTGAAGAGCAGCCGCAGGTACTGCTTGACCGCTACCGGCGACGCCAGGATCACTTCGCTGCGGATGTCCTCGAGCATGGCGCGCCGGGCCAGTTCCATCACCGCCTGTAACTGCGCGAACTTGGCAGGACCCAAACCGTTCAAAACGGAGAACTCCTGCAAGCTGGCACCAAATAATCTTTGCAATGAACCAAAGTGGTGCAACATATGCCGTGCGAGCTCGACCGCATCCTGTCCGCGCACGCCCACGCGCAGAAAAATCGCCAGCAATTCTGCATCGGACAGCGCGCTGGCGCCATCGCGGATCAGCCGCTCGCGCGGGCGCTGGTGGGTGGGCCATAGCTTGATGCTCATCGAAAATCCTCCTCGGGCACTCATTATCGCCAGCGCCAAAGAGGCGGTACTAATCACCATCATGCTTCCGTCATTCCCACTGCCAGGTTGTCCATGTGTTGTTTTTGACGAAAAGATTTTTCTAAAAAGAATGTGTTTTTTATTTTTATGTAAATCAAAGAGTTATGGCTACGAGAAAGGTGAAAATTTTTCAGCAAGACATCTTTTGACCATATTTTCTTGATAGTTGCTTGAAACTTATCTGCTAGAGTCGAAAGGCGTCAGCAGT
>JBEVNE010000191.1:0-9822 GCA_040508275.1 Duganella sp. | reverse complement strand
CTTTGTTCATGATGTGACTCCTGTCTGGGCAACAGCCGGAATGGCTTTGCATTGAGACCAGAATAGCTCATCAGTAAAACCTCTTCTGTACGCTTCCATACATTCCCCCAACGATGATTTTCGTGCGTTTTTTCGTGGGTGCTATGCTGCAATCGAAACATCATTCGGGCCGGCTCTACGCTACACTGCCAGCGTGCCCAAGGCCCAGAACCCGCATGACAGCACACCCCAGTATTATTTCATCGGCATACGGAACCTTATGGACCTACAGCACCGCACCGCCGCCCTGCACCAGCAGGCGCATGTTTCGATTTTTGAAAACAGCCCGGACTGCGTCAAAATCCTCGACCTGGACGGCAACTTGCTGTCGATGAACACCAACGGTCAATGCGTCATGGAAATCGACGATTTTGGCGCTGTATGCGGGGAGTTGTGGCCCAGCCTGTGGCCGGCAGACACGCGCGCCGAGGTGCATCGCGCCATGGAAGTTGCCCGCAGCGGCAGCATCGGCCAGTTCCAGGCGTTTTGCCCGACTGCCAAGGGCACGCCCAAGTGGTGGGACGTGGTGGTCAGCCCGCTGCTCGGCAGCGACGGTACGCTACAGGGACTGGTGTCCATCTCGCGCGACATTACCGAACACCGCCAGGCAGCCGAGCGCGAACGCCATCTGGCCAGCCGCTTGCGCTTTGCGCTGGAAACCGCGCACTACGGCGAATGGGATTTTGACGAGGCCCGCACGCAATTTCATTTCAACCGCCAGTTTGCCCTCTGCTTCGCCTTGCCCGACATGCAGCAACAATGCACGTTTGAGCAGTTGCTGCAACAGGTCCATGCGGACGACCGCGCGATGCTGGCCACCGCCATTGCCGCCGCGCGCCACGAAGCGCGCGAACTCGACCTGGAGCTGCGCGTGCCCACGCCGCAATCGGCCACCACCAGCGTGCGCTGGTTGCACCTGCGCGGCAACCGCTACCTGCAGGCCGATCACAACAGCCGCAACAGCAGCCTGACCGGCCTGGTGTCCGACATAACCGGCCGCATGCTGAGCACCGAAGCACTGCGCCAGGCCTATCGCCTGGAGCAGGAATCGGTATCGGTGCTGGAGCGGGAAGTCAGCCGCCTGGCGCAGGATCAGGAACGGATGTGGCGTTTATCGACCAGTATCATGCTGGCGGCTAATTTTGAAAACCGCATTATTTCCGTCAATCCCGCCTGGGGCGTGGTGCTCGGTTACGATGCTGCGCAGGCGCCCGGACTCGATTTTCTCACGCTGGTGCATCCCGATGACCGTGCCGCCACCGTAGCGGAAGTGGCGCGCCTGGCCAAAGGACTGACCACGCTGGGCTTTGAAAACCGCTATCGGCACGCCGATGGCAGCTACCGCAATATTTCCTGGTCGGCGGTACCGGACAGCGGGCAAATGCATGCGGTCGGACGCGACATTACCGAAGAGAAGCAGGCGGCCGAAGCCTTGCGCCGTACCGAGCAGGCGCTGCGGCAATCGCAAAAGCTCGAGTCGATCGGCAAGCTCACCGGCGGCGTGGCGCACGATTTCAACAATGTGCTGCAAATCATTACCGGCAACCTGCAACTGCTGCAACTGCGCCTCGGTGACCAGCCCGATATCCGCAAACGCCTCGACGCGGCCGAGCAGGCGGTGGACCGTGGCGGCAAGCTGGCGGCGCAACTGCTGGCGTTTGCGCGGCGCCAGCCGCTCAAACCGATGGTGACCGACCTGCGCAAGCTGATCGATTCCATGGATGACATGCTGCGGCGGGCCATCGGCGAGTCAGTCGAGGTGGCGCTGAGCGTGGAAGCCGGCTTATGGCACACCCTGGTCGATCCCAACCAGCTGGAAAACGTGCTGCTCAACCTGGCCATCAATGCGCGCGACGCCATGCAGGGCCAGGGCCGCCTGACCATCGAGCTCAGTAATGCAGAGCTCGACACAGTATTCTGCCAGCAGCACCAGGAGCTGCAACCGGGCCAGTATGTACGGCTGGCCGTCTCCGACACCGGCTGCGGCATTGCGCCCGATGTGGTCACGCACATTTTCGAACCGTTCTTTACCACCAAGCCCGAAGGCGAAGGCACGGGCCTGGGGCTCAGCATGGCCTATGGTTTTGTCAAACAAAGCGGCGGCCATATCCAGGTGTATAGCGAAATCGGCCATGGCACCACGTTCAAGCTGTATCTGCCGCGCTCGCACGCCAATGCAGACTCGGTGCAGATGGCACAGCAAGGCCCCGTCAGCGGCGGCAGCGAAACCATCCTCGTGGTGGAAGACGACCTGCACGTGCAGGATACCGTGGTGGCGCTGTTGAGAGACCTCGGCTACACGGTGCTGAAGGCCAACGACGCCCAAAGCGCGCTGTCGATCGTTCAAAGCGGCATGGCCATCGACCTGCTGTTTACCGATGTGGTGATGCCCGGCGAATTGCGCAGCCCGGAGCTGGCGCGCCAGGCCACTGCTGCCTTGCCCGGCCTGGCCGTGCTGTTTACGTCGGGCTATACTCAGAACGCCTTCATCCACGCCGGCCGGCTGGAGCCGGGCGTGGAACTGCTGAGCAAGCCATACCGGCGCGAAGATCTGGCCAACAAGCTGCGCCAGCTGCTCGATCGCCGTCAATAACGGCCACTACACGCCGGCATGGCGCTTTAAATAGAACGGCAAGGCCCACCAGGCAACGGCGATCAACAGCGCCATCACGCCAGCTGTGGCCAGGCCGACGGTGGTGCCAAAGACTTCGGAAATCACCAGGTCGGTGCCGAGCACCAGCGCCACGGCCAGCGTGAAGCAGCCGGCTACGATCTGGCGCGTGGCCACGCGCTTGAAGCGGGCACGGTCCTTAAGGGGCCGCATCAGGCGGTGCTGGACCGCCGGTGCGCTCAGTAACACCAGGCTGGTCAGCGCCAGCACAAAGGTCGCCAGGAACAGCAGCTTTTCGGTGTGGACGATCTTGCCGAAGCCGCTGTTAAACGGCAGGATGATGAGAAAGGCTGTGAGCATCTGGGCGCCGGGCAGCAGAATGCGCATTTCGCTGAGCATGTCGGAAAAGTCGCCATCATCTTCTTCCTCCACGCTGTCGGCGGCCGGCCCATGACGGCCGTCCTGCAGACGATCGGGATCGCGGTCCTTCTCGAACATCGAGCCGCTCATGGCAGCAAAATAGTGGAACCCACGGTTTTACGCGATTCCAGGTCGATATGCGCCTGCGCCACGTCGGCCAGCGCATAGCGTTGGCGCACTTCCACCTTGACCGCACCGCTGTTGACCACGCCAAACAGCGACTGCGCCGCCGCTTCCAGCTCGGTGCGGGTGGACAGGTAAGCGCGCATTGAAGGCCGCGTGACAAACAGCGAGCCACGATTGGCCAGTTCGGCCAGCGCAAACGACTCCACCGGCCCCGAAGCATTGCCAAAGCTGACCATGGTGCCCAGCGGCGCCAGGCAGTCGAGCGAAGGGATAAAGGTATCCTTGCCGATGGAGTCGTAGACGGCGCGCACGCCCTTGCCGCCGGTGATCTCGCGCACGCGCTCGGTAAAGTTTTCTTCGTTGTAGTTGATGACATGGTCGGCGCCGTGCGCGATGGCCAGCGCAGCTTTTTCGGCCGAGCCGACTGTACCGATCAGGGTTACGCCGAGCACCTTGGCCCACTGGCAGGCGATCAGGCCGACGCCGCCCGCTGCCGCATGAAACACAATGGTGTCGCCAGCCTTGAGCGGCACCGTGCGATGCAGCAGGTATTGCACCGTCAGGCCTTGCAGCATCATGGCGGCGGCGGTGTCGAAACCGATTTTTTCGGGCAGCACCAGCAGTTGCGCGGCCGGCAGATTGCGCGCCTGAGCATAGGCGCCGATGGGACCGCCGGCATAGGCCACGCGGTCGCCGACTTTTACCTCGGTCACGCCCTCGCCCACGGCCTCAACCACGCCGGCGCCTTCCATGCCCAGACCGGCAGGCAGCGGTTGCGGGTACAGGCCGGTACGGTGGTAGACGTCGATAAAATTGAGACCAATCGCTGCATGGCGCACCTGCGCCTCGCCCGCACCTGGCGGCGGCAGATCGACATCCACCAGTTGCATGACTTCGGGACCGCCGAAGCAGCTGAGCCGGATTGCTCTGGTGGTAGCTGCGGTGGCTGCGGTGGATGCGGTGGATGCGGTGGATGTATTGATGTGAGTTGCACTGCTCATGCCTGCCTCCTAAATATCGATAACCAAGTGTAACGTGCTTCAAGCAACCGAGGCGCGCTGCTGCAGCACCGACAGCACCATGTGGGCCGAGGCCACGTTGGTGGCGCACGGCGTGTTGTGGACGTCGCAGGCGCGCACCAGCGCGTTGATGTCCGGTTCGTGCGGCTGCGGCGTCATCGGGTCGCGCAAAAAGATCACGCCGTCGATTTCGCCCTGCACCAGCATGGCGCCTATCTGCAGGTCGCCGCCAAACGGCCCGGAATGCTTGCGCTCCACCGCCAGTCCCAGTTCGTTGGCCAGGCGCCCGCCCGTGGTGCCGGTGGCGACCAGCGCGCAGGTGGACAGGAATTCGCGGTACTGGCCGGCCAGCACAATCATGTCGTCTTTTTTCTTGTCGTGGGCAATCAGGGCAATGCGGGTTTTCATGAGCAGGTCCGGGTGGGTGGTGGATGGTGCGGTCGAATCAGGATTGTACGATACTGCACACTGGCCGCCTGCCCCCCTCCCCGGCTGCGGGCGGTTTTTGCGGGGCCGGTTGTGCTAGAATACCGCCCTCACTGCATACCTCAAATCTCGCGCCAAAGGAAGACCGAACATGGCTGGACACAGCAAATGGGCCAATATCAAGCATAAAAAAGCTGCGACCGATGCCAAACGCGGCAAGATCTGGACACGCCTGATCAAGGAGATCACGGTGGCGGCCCGCATGGGCGGCGGCGAAGTGGCTGCCAACCCGCGCCTGCGCCTGGCCATCGACAAGGCAGCCGACGCCAATATGCCCAAGGATAACGTGCAGCGCGCGATTACGCGCGGCACCGGCGGCGAAGACGGCGCCAGCTACGAGGAAGTCCGCTACGAAGGCTACGGCATCGGCGGCGCCGCCATCATCGTCGACTGCATGACCGACAACCGCGTGCGCACGGTGGCCGAAGTACGCCACGCCTTCAACAAAAACGGCGGCAACATGGGCACCGAAAACTCGGTGTCATTCATGTTCAAGCACTGCGGCCAGTTTTTGTTTGCGCCCGGCGTGAATGAAGACGCCCTGATGGAAGCGGCGCTGGAAGCCGGCGCCGAAGACGTGGTCACGGACGAAGAAGGCGGCATCGAAGTGCTGTGCGGCCCGCACGATTTCGCGGCCGTCAAGGATGCGCTGGAAGCGGCCGGCTTCAAGGCAGAAGTGGCCGAGATCATCATGAAGCCCGCCACCGAAACCGTATTTACCGGCGACGACGCGATCAAGATGCAAAAGCTGCTCGACGCCCTGGAAAACCTGGACGACGTGCAGGAAGTGTATTCCAACGCACTGATTGAAGACTGAGGACTTATGAAAATTTTGGTAGTCGGCTCCGGCGGCCGTGAACATGCGCTGGCTTGGAAACTGGCGCAATCGGAACGCATCCAGACGGTGTACGTTGCCCCCGGCAATGGCGGCACCGATCACGACGCGCGCCTGGTCAACGTCAACATCACCGACCTCGAGGCGCTGGCCGACTTCGTCGTGCAGGAACACATCGGCCTGACCGTGGTCGGTCCGGAAACCCCGCTGGCCGGCGGCATCGTCAACCTGTTCCGCGCCCGTGGCCTGAAAGTCTTCGGCCCGACCAAGGAAGCCGCGCAACTGGAATCGTCCAAGGATTTCGCCAAGGCCTTCATGCAGCGCCACGGCATTCCGACTGCCAAATACCAGACCTTCTCGGACGTGGCGCAAGCACACGCCTATATCGACGCCAACGGCGCACCGATCGTCATCAAGGCCGACGGCCTGGCTGCCGGCAAGGGCGTGGTGGTAGCGCTGTCGCTGGAAGAAGCGCACCGCGCAGTAGACGACATGCTGGCCGATAACCGCTTTGGCGACGCCGGTGCACGCATCGTCATCGAAGAATTCCTGGCCGGTGAAGAAGCAAGCTTTATCGTGATGTGCGACGGCAAGAACGTGCTGCCGCTGGCCACCAGCCAGGACCACAAGCGCCTCAAGGATAACGACGAAGGCCCGAACACGGGCGGCATGGGTGCGTACTCCCCTGCTCCCATCGTCACACCGGCCATGCATGCCCGCGTGATGCGCGAAATCATCAACCCTACCATCGCCGGCATGACCAAGGATGGCATCGTGTTTACCGGCTTTTTATACGCCGGCCTGATGATCGACGCCGACGGCAACCCGCGCACGCTGGAATTCAACTGCCGCATGGGCGACCCGGAAACCCAGCCCATCATGGCGCGCCTGAAAACCGACCTGCTGTCGGTGATGGAACACGCGGTCAATGGCACGCTGAACCAGGTCGAACTGGAATGGGACCGCCGCACCGCCGTTGGCGTGGTGCTCGCTGCCGCCGGCTACCCGGACACGCCGCAAAAAGGCGCCGTCATTCGCGGCATTCCGGCCGAAACGCCGGAAACCGTGACCTTCCACGCCGGCACTGCCGTTGTCGATGGCCAGCTGCAGGTGACCGGTGGCCGCGTGCTGTGCGCGGTCGGCCTGGGCGACAGCATCAAGCTGGCGCAAAAGCAGGCTTACGAAGTGGTCGATCAGATCAGCTTCGATGGCATGCAGTGCCGGCGCGACATCGGCTGGCGCGGTCTCAAGCATTAATATGCAGGCCGCCCCTTCCGCTCCCGCTCCTGCCGCCGTCAAGGCTTACCTGCTCGACCTGCAGGAGCGCATTGTCGCCGCGCTGGAAGCGCTGGACGGCAAGGCCTTCCTGCGCGATGCGTGGGATCGGCCGGAAGGCGGCGGCGGAATTTCGCGCCTGGTCGAGGAAGGCAATGTGATCGAGCGCGGCGGCGTGAATTTTTCGCACGTGATGGGCGCCAAACTGCCGCCATCGGCCAGCGCCAATCGCCCGCAGCTGGGTGGACAGCCGTGGGAAGCCATGGGCGTATCGCTGGTGATCCACCCGCGTAATCCGTACGCGCCCACGGTGCACATGAATGTACGCTTTTTCAGCACCACCACGGCCGAAGGCCAGCCGGTATGGTGGTTTGGCGGCGGCATGGATTTAACGCCGTATTACGGCGTCGTGGAAGACGCCGTGCATTTTCACCGCAGCTGCCGCGACGCGCTGGCGCCGTTTGGCGCCGATCTGCATTCGCGCTACAAGCAATGGTGCGACGAGTATTTCTATTTAAAACACCGCCAGGAAGCGCGCGGCGTCGGCGGCATCTTTTTCGATGACGTCAATGAAGGCGGCTTCGAGCACTGCTTTGCCATGCTGCGCAGCGTCGGCGACGCGTTTTTGACCGCCTACCTGCCGATTCTGGAGCGCCGCAAGGATACGCCCTATGGCGAACGCGAACGCGATTTCCAGGCTTACCGGCGCGGCCGCTACGTGGAATTCAACCTGGTGTTCGACCGTGGCACGCTGTTCGGCCTGCAATCGGGCGGACGCACCGAGGCGATCCTGATGTCGATGCCGCCCGTGGTCAAATGGCGCTATCGCTGGGAGCCGGAAGACGGCAGCCCCGAAGCGGCGCTGTACGCCGACTTCCTGCCGCAACGCGACTGGCTGGCATGACCGGGCCCGTCGCACAGCGGATCGCACTGCTGGGCGGCAGCTACGATCCCGTGCATCATGGTCACGTGGCATTGGGCGCGTATTTTGCGCAGCTGCTGCAGGTGGACCAGTTGCGCGTGATTCCCGCAGGCCTGCCATGGCAAAAAAATTCTCTCAAGGCCACGCCGGCACAGCGTGCCGAGATGGTGGCGCTGGCGTTTGCCGGCCAGCCGTTCGATGTCATGGTCGATCTGCAGGAAATCGAGCGCGCCGCCAGCGGCCAGCCCACTTACACCATCGACACCTTGCGCCAGGTGCGCGCGCAACTGGGGCCGCAAGCCTCGATTGCATTTTTGATGGGAGCCGACCAGTTGCAGCGGCTCGACACCTGGCACGACTGGCAGGCGCTGTTTGACTACGCCCATATTTGCGTAGCGGCGCGGCCAGGCTTTTGCATCACCGGCAGCGGGCTACCAGCTGCCGTAGCCGAAGCGTTTTCCAGCCGCATGGGAACGCTGGAGCACATCCGCAACACGCCGCACGGTCTGACGTATCTGGCACAGGACTTCGCGGTCGATATCTCCGCCACCGGGATACGTGCGGCATTACAACGGGGGGAACAGGCAAACTCGCTTATCCCGCCGCTAGTGCTAGACTATATTGAACAACATAATTTATACAGAAGCTAATGGATATCAAAAAACTGCAAACCCTCGTCGTTGACGCCCTCGAAGACGTCAAGGCCCAGGACATCGTGGTGTTCGACACCACCCACCTCACCAGCCTGTTCGACCGCATCGCCATCGCTTCCGGTACCTCCAACCGCCAGACCAAGGCGCTGGCCGCCTCGGTGCGCGACAAGGTCAAGGAAGCCGGCGGCGACGTCTACGGCATGGAAGGCGAGGACACCGGTGAATGGGTGCTGGTCGATCTGGGCGACATGATCGTCCACATCATGCAGGCGCCTATCCGCGCTTACTACCGCCTGGAAGAACTGTGGGGCGACAAGCCGGTCAAGCTGGGCGCCGCCAAGCGCAAGTCCACCCAGGAAGCCGAAGACGCCGCACCGAAAAAAATCAGCACCCACATGGCTGCCGGTAAAAAAGCGGTTGATGCTTCGCCGGTCGTAGAGAAGAAAACCCCGGCACGCAAGCCTGCCGCCGCCAAAGCCACCGGCGAGAAAAAAGCCGCAGCCGCCAAGCCTGCCGCCATCCCGGCCGGCAAAAAGGTCAAGGTCGCCGCGCCAAAAGCCACCGTTGCCGCCGTCAAGGCACTGAAGGCCACGCCCAAGCCCAAGGCCGCCAAGCCCAAAGCCGAAGAAGCGCCGGCCAAGACTGTTATCAAGCGCATCAAAAAGCCTGCAGAGTAAGCCCCCATGCAGCTGATTATCGCTGCGGTCGGCCACAAGATGCCCGCATGGATCGAGGCCGGCTACGCCGAATACGTCAAGCGCATGCCGCCCGAACTGAAGATCGTGCTGAAAGAAATCAAGCCGGTCGAACGTTCGGGCAGCAAGACCGCCGCCACCGCGATGGCGCTCGAACGCGAGCGCATCGAAGCAGCGCTGCCCAAGTCGGTACGCATCATCGCCCTCGATGAACGCGGCAAGGATCTCACTTCGGTGGGCCTGTCGCAGCAGCTGGAAAGCTGGCAGCAGGACGGCCGCGACACGGCCTTTCTCATCGGCGGCGCCGACGGTCTTGATCCGGGCCTCAAGGCGCGCGCCGAAGGCCTGATCCGCATCTCCAGCATGACGCTGCCGCACGGCGTAGTGCGGGTAATGCTGGCCGAGCAGCTGTACCGTGCCTGGACCATCACCCAGAACCATCCCTACCACCGGGTTTGACTTTCATGAAACTGGTCGATAAAAAGATCTACCTCGCTTCCAAAAGTCCACGCCGGCGCGAGCTGCTGCGCCAGATCGGCATCGATTTCGAATTGCTGCTGCTGCGTGCCGATGGCCCGCGCGGCGCCGACGTGACCGAAGAAGTGCATCCAGGCGAAGCGCCGCTGGCCTACGTCGCGCGGGTGGCACTGGAAAAAGCCGTGTTTGCCCAAGACCTGCTGCGCCGCCGCCACCTGACGCTGCGCCCCGTGCTCTGCGCCGACACCACGGTCACCATCGACG
>JBEVNE010000248.1:0-12032 GCA_040508275.1 Duganella sp. | reverse complement strand
CGGCCAGCTCGATGCCCGCATACAGCGGGCGGAAGCGCTCGCCCAGCAGCAGCGCCCCGCCCCAGGCCGCATCGACATGGAACCAGGCCTGCTCGCGCCGGGCAATCGCGGCCATGGCGGCCAGCGGATCGATGGCGCCGGTCTCGGTGGTGCCGGCAATGCCGACCAGCGCGACGATCTTGATGCGGTCGCGCTTGAGCGACGTAATGGTTTCCTCCAGCAGCGCCAGGTCGATGCGGTTGTCGGCATCGACGGCCACTTTGTACAGCGCATCTTCGCCGAGCCCCAGCGTGCCGACGGCCTTTTTGAGCGAATAGTGGGCGCGCGCCGAGGCGATGACCGCCAGGCCGCGATAACCGGATTCCTGCAGTGTCGCATAAATACCGCGCCGGCGCGTGCCGGGCAACTGGCGTTCCAGCGCCACCGCCAGCGCCGTCAGGTTGCCCATGGTGCCGCCGTTGACGACATTGCCCAGCGCCTGGTTTTTCGATTGCAGCGCTTCGGCATAGACCGGGTCCGGCGACTGGTAGACCATGCGGTGCAGCCAGCCGATCAGCTGCTTTTCCACGAGTGTGGAGGCATAGGCGGTTTCCACCTTGACCTGGTTCTGGTTGAGCGCGGCGGTAATCGCCTCGACCAGCACCGTCATCCACGGCAAGGCTTGCGTCATGTGGCCGATGAACTTGGGATGGTTCAGGCGCGCGGTATGCGCCATCACGCTGCGCTGCACCTGCTCCAGCACCTGGGTGGGTGCGGCGCCAGCGGCCGGCGGCGCCAGCTCGGCAAACAGCGGCAGCAACTGGTCAAGCGGCGTGACCGGGTACGGCGACTTGCCCGCGGGCGTCAGCCAGTCGCGCAGCATCGCTGCTGCCTGCTGCAGCAGGGCCGGGTCCAGGTTTTCCACCGAAAAATGCTTGGTCAACAATTCCCGGAAGTCGCAGTCACTCATCTTTCCACTTTCTCGCTATCTACAGGCAGCACCAGCGCCAGTTGCCAGGTTCATTCTGGGTGCAGCATTCAGGGGTGGGCAGTATACGCTAAAACCCATGGATTGCAGTTGCCGGTGAAGGCATTGTTGCCATGTAGCAAGGTCAGCGTGCCCCGTGCGAAGCCAGCGGATGAAGTTTATTGCTCAAGGCCCTGATTGTTCCTGCTGCCGCGAGCACCTGTGCACGTCCACGCGCTACCATGACGGCATGAAATCACGCTACCGCTCCCTCGCCGCCAGCGTTCTGGCACTTTCGCTGCTGTATCTGCCCGTCACCGGTGTCAGCGCGCCGATGGCGCCACTCGTACAGCTCCATGCAGCCGCCCCCACCGACGCCCCGCTACAGCTGCAGTTGTCGCGCCCGGACTGGACTTACCAGCTTGGCCAGGCCGCTACCTTCCACGTCAGGCTGGCGCTCGATCCCTATCCGGCGCAAGGTGTGGAAATCCGCTACCGGCTGGGGCCGGACATGCTGGAAGGCCCCGAGCACACAGCCGTGGTGCCGCGTGAAGGACTGACGCTGGCGGCGCCGGCGCAGTCGCAGCCGGGCTTTGTGCGCTGCCTCGTCACCGCCACCATCGATGGCAAACCATATGAAGCGCGCGCCACCGCCGCCTTCAGCCCATTCCAGATCCGCCCGGTGCAGGCCGAACCGGCCGACTTCGACCGCTACTGGGATCAGCAGAAACAGGCGCTGGCGGCCATCGCCCCGGACTGGCGGCTGACGCCGGCGCCGGCGCTGTCCAACAGCGACGTCGAAGTGTCCTACCTGAGCTTCCAGAATATCGCACAGCTGCCGGGCAACCGCCCTACCCGGATCTACGGCGTGCTGTCGGTACCGCGTGCGCAACGCAGCGGCGGCTATCCGGCCGTGTTGCAGGTGCCCGGCGCCGGCGTGCGCGGCTACAAGGGCACGCCCGATTTTGCGGCCAAGGGCTTTATCACTTTGCAGATCGGCATACACGGCATCCCGGTCGATCTGCCGGAGGAGCTGTATGCCCAGCTCAATATCGGTGCGCTGGAGAGCTACAACCGCTTTCAGCTTGACAACCGCGACGCCTATTATTACCGCCGCGTCTACCTGGGCGTGCTGCGCGCGCTCGATTACCTGATCCAGCATCCACGCTGGAATGGCAAACAGCTGGTGGCGCAGGGCGGCAGCCAGGGCGGCCAACTGGCTATCATGGCCAGCGCACTGCAACCACGCGTCACGGGCACGGTGGCCTCCTACCCCGCCTACAGCGACGTTACCGGCTACCTGCACGGACGCGCCGGCGGCTGGCCGGGACTGTTCCGCACCGACGATAACGGCCAGTTGCAGGACCAGCCGGTGCAAGCCAAGGTGGCCACCAGCGCCTACTACGACACCGTCAACTTCGCCCGCCGCCTGCGCGCACCGGTGCTCTACTACGCCGGCTACAACGACATGGTGACGCCGCCGACCTCCACGCTGGCCGTGTACAACGTCATCAGCGCGCCGCGCCAGCTGGTGATCGAGCCGGAACAGGTGCACCTGACCTCGACCGCGCACCGCGCTACCATCGAGCGCTGGCTGCTGGAGCACGCGGCAGCGAAGTAATCAGCGCACCGATGCCTGCACCGGCGCATGCAGCGCCATCAGTTCAGCAATCCAGTCGATGAACACGCGCAGCCGCGTGCTCACGTAGCGGTTGGGTGGATAGGCGACGTACAGCGGCATCGGTTCCAGGCGCCAGTCGTCGAACAGCGGCAGCAGCTCGCCGCTGGCCAGGTGCGGCCTGGCCATGTAATCGGGCAGCCATAGCACGCCCATGCCGGCCAGGCCGGCGGCCAGGTAGGCATTGCCGTCATCGACGGCCACCACGTAGCGCGTCGTCAGTGTAATGGCCTGCTCGCCCCGCTGCATGACTACCGGGTAGGTCTTGCCGGTGCGGCTCCAGATAAATCCCACGCAGCGGTGATGCGTATCCTGCAGCTCCTGCGGCGTATGCGGCGTGCCGGCGCGGGCCAGGTAGGATGGCGCCGCATACAGGCGCAGTTGCAGGTCGCCCACGTGGCGCGCCTTGAGCGACTGGTCGGTCAGCACCCCGCCCCGCACCACGCAATCGACGCTGTCGCCGATCAGATCGACGCTGCGATCGCTCACGCCCATGTCGATCTGCAGCTCGGGATAGCGCTGGTGGAACACCGGCAGCGCCGGCATGATCAGCATGCGCGCCAGCGGACTCGGAACATCGACCCTGATCTTGCCGCTCGGTTGCGTAGTAGCGCCGGCGACGCTCGCTTCGGTGTCATCGAGGTCGGCCAGCAGGCGCACTACACGCTCGTAATAGCGCGCGCCGTCCGCCGTCACGTGCACCTGGCGCGTGGTGCGGTTGAGCAGGCGCACGCGCAGCCGCGCTTCGAGCTGCTGCACCAGCTGCGTAACACTGGTGCGGCTCATGCCCAGCGTATGCGCCGCGCGCGTGAAACTGCCTGCCTCCACCACGCGCGCAAATGCCTTCATCGCTTCAAAACGGTCCATCACGGCCCCAATTGTTTGGTTTATCCAAATAGTGATGGGCGATTTTACAGGTTTATCATTGAATACCGCGCTATTAAACTGGCTCCACATGAACATTCAAGGAGCAGATGATGAACCAGCGCGACGTAGTTTTCCCGGCAGGACGCCAGGCTTTGTATGAAAAAAACCGCTATTCGCCAGCAGTGCGCGCCAACGGCCTGCTGTTTGTCTCGGGTCAGGTCGGCAGCCGCGAAGACGGTTCACCCGAACCTGACCTGACCGCCCAGGTGCGGCTGGCGTTCCAGAACCTCAACGCGGTGCTGGCGGCAGCCGGCTGCACTTTTGATGACGTGGTCGATGTCACCGTGTTCATGGTCAACCCGGAAGCGATTTTTGAACAGGTCTGGCAGGTAGTGCCCGAATTCTGGGGCCAGGCCCCGCATCCGACCGTGACGGCGGTGGGCGTGACCTGGCTGTACGGGTTTCAGTTCGAGATCAAAGTAATCGCCAAACTGCCCGTAGGAAGGTAATACTTTAGTAGAGGACCACCGAGCGGATCGACTCGCCCGACTTCATCAGGTCAAAGCCCTCGTTGATGCGCTCAAGCGGCAGGCGGTGGGTGATAAGGTCGTCGATATTGAGCTTGCCTTCCATGTACCAGTCGACGATCTTCGGCACGTCGGTGCGGCCACGGGCGCCGCCGAAGGCCGAGCCTTTCCACTCGCGCCCCGTCACCAGCTGGAACGGGCGGGTGGAGATTTCCTGGCCGGCGGCGGCCACGCCGATGATGAACGATTGGCCCCAACCCTTGTGCGTGCACTCGAGCGCCTGGCGCATCAGCGTGGTGTTGCCGACGCACTCGAAGCTGTAGTCGGCGCCGCCGTCGGTCAATTGAACGATGGCGTCCACCACGTTTTCCACCTCATTCGGATTGATGAAGTGCGTCATGCCGAACTTGCGGGCGATGTCCTGGCGCGCCGGGTTGATGTCGATGCCGATGATCTTGTCGGCGCCAACCATCTTGGCGGCCTGGATCACGTTCAGGCCAATGCCACCGAGGCCAAACACCACCACGTTGGCGCCCGCTTCCACTTTGGCCGAGAACAGCACGGCGCCCACGCCGGTGGTCACGCCGCAACCGATGTAGCACACCTTGTCGAACGGCGCATCCTGGCGAATCTTTGCCAGGGCGATTTCCGGCACGACGATGTAGTTGGAAAAGGTGGACGTGCCCATGTAGTGAAACAGCGGCTTGCCATCGAGCGAAAAACGGCTGGTGGCGTCCGGCATCAGGCCACGGCCCTGGGTTGAGCGGATCGCCTGGCACAGATTGGTTTTTTGCGACAGGCAGAATTTGCACTGGCGGCATTCGGGCGTGTACAGCGGAATGACGTGGTCGTCTTTTTTCAGGGTGCTGACGCCGGGACCGACATCGACCACCACGCCGGCGCCTTCGTGACCGAGAATGGCCGGGAAAATACCTTCCGGGTCGGCGCCGGACAGGGTGTAGTAATCGGTATGGCAAATGCCGGTGGCCTTGAGCTCCACCAGCACCTCGCCCGCACGCGGGCCTTGCAGGTCGACTTCTTCAATGGTCAGGGGCGCGCCGGCGCGCCACGCTACAGCTGCTTTGGTTTTCATTGGATGCTTCCTTGTATGACAGAACGCCGCCATTCTGAAGGCGCCGCCGCCCTGGCGGGCGCCAGCGCGCCGAGAATGGCAGGATTTGGTGCCATAATGACCGGATTTTCCACCCGGCCCGTCTCACCTTGACCATCTCATCTTGACTACTTCAGCAACTGCACTAAAACCCTCCGCAGCACCGATCACCATCGACATCGTCGTCTATCCCGGCTTCAAGGCGGTCGAAGCGGTGGGGCCGATGTCGGTATTTGAATACGCCAACCTGCATTTGCAGCGGCGCGGCAAAGGCCCCGGCTACGATGTGCGCATCGCCTCGTGCAAGACCGGGCCGGTGCGCTCGGACACGCTGATGTCGCTCGAGGCCACCAAGGCGCTCAATGCGCTGGCGCTGCCCGACAACGCCATCATCGTCGGCTCGCGCCATATCGAAACGGCGCTGACCGAGAGCGCCGCCATCATCGACTGGGTGGCCGCCGTGGCGCCGCGCATCCGCGTGCTGACAGCGCTGTGTTCGGGAGCATTCTTCCTGGCCGCTGCCGGCGTGCTCGATGGCCGCCGCGCCACTACCCACTGGAGCGTGGCGGCGCGCCTGCAGGCGCAATATCCGGCAATAGCCGTCGATGCCGACGCCATTTTTATCCGCTGCGATAATGTCTGGACCTCGGCCGGCGTGACCGCCGGCATCGACCTGGCGCTGGCGCTGGTGGAAGAAGATTACGGCCGCGACCTGGCGCTGGAAGTGGCCACCGAAATGGTGGTCTACCTGAAGCGCCCGGGCGGACAGTCGCAGTTCAGCGCCCACCTGCTCAGCGAGCGAACCACGCGCCCGACCATACGCGAGCTGCAGAACTGGATCCTCGAACACCTCGATGAAAAGCTGACCGTGGCCCAGCTGGCGCAAAAAGCCATGATGAGCGAGCGCCATTTTGCCCGCGTATTCCAGCAGGAGGTGGGACTGAGCACCCAGGAATTCATCGAATTATGCCGCTTTGAACGCGCCACCCAATTGCTGGCCGACCTGGCGCTGCCACTGAAAACCGTGGCCGCGCGCGCCTGCTTTACCGATGAAGCGCATATGCGGCGCGTGTTCATGAAAAAGCTCGGCATTACGCCGCGCGTGTACCGCGAGCGCTTTGCCACCACCGGCGTGGAGCAGCAGGTCGAGATTTCTGCCGCAGCTGCGCTCTAAACACCGTCTTAAATGCGTGAGCAGGTAGTCAATTGATCATCGTCGGCATCGTCGATCATCACTGCCAGGCCGCTGGCGATCGGCAGCACGATGGAGTCGTCGTCCAGGCTAGCGGTCGGGGTCAGGCTCAGCAAACCGTCCTGGTTGAACAGGCGGTCATCGTCGATGGCGCGGTTGTACCATGCCAGTTCCGTGCGCGAGGTGTTGTTGAACAGGCGGCGCACCTGGGCGCTGGTGCCGGCTAGCGTCAGTTCGGCGCGTGGCGCGCCCTGGGCTGCGCAGGCGTAGGTGCCATAGACGTCGGTAGTCAGCGCCTGCGGCGTGACGGCGGCCAGGGTACCGGCGCGCTGTACGCGGTCGCTGCGGTTGAAACCAGCGCCGTCGATCAGCAGCGCAACACCGCGCTCGCTGGCCAGCGTGTGCAGCACGCCGACATTGGCGCCGTTCTGGCGCAGATAGACTACGCCATCCTGACGGTTCAGCGCAAACTGGCTCAGCTCGGGCGTGCCGCTGCCGGCGATATCGACACAGGCGCCGTCGGCGTTGAATATACCGTCATCGCACACCAGCAGATTGCCTTGGCCATCAATGCGCACAGCGCCGTCGAGCGTGTCGCGGTCGCGGCCATCGCTGACATTGCGCACGGAACCGGCGAACAGATAGGTACCTGCCAGGCGGCTGACATCGGCCGCAGCGTAACCGCTGCCGATCACGCTGACCGTGCGGCCACCGAGCGTCAGGCTGCCGGACAACACCTGGGTGCGTTGATCGACATTGAGCGCCACGCCCGGCGCCGTATAGCTGACGCGGTCGCCAGCCACGGCGGAAGTAAAGTTGCCGCTGCTGCCTACCTGAGCATTGCGGGTATTCAGTACCGCCACCGCATAGGTGCCGGCATTGCGGTCGAAGGTGATGCGCCATGAATCGCCGGTATCGGCCGCCACATCGTAGGCAACGCGGGTATCGGCGCCACTGGCCACGCGCGCCAGGCCAGCACGGCTGGCCGTGGCCAGCGATGCTGCGGCGACATTAATCACGGAGCCTGGCGCGGCGGGTGCAACCGGCGTGTTGGCGGCGGTGCCGGTACCGCCAGTGTTACCAGTGCCAGTAGGACTGGTCCCTGCGGTGGTCGTCGAAGACGGCGAATCCGAACCGCCGCCGCAGCCGATTAACAAAGTTGCTGCGATGCTTGCTGCCAAAATAGATTTCATACTTCCCTCTCATGGTAATGCAGTTGCATAAAAGTTGTAATTTAGCACTATTGAGTAAAATGCACAATAGAACCGCTATATCGTGCGCACCCTCGCAAAAAGTGGTGCTGCACAGAATCACTTATTCACAAATACCACTAATACATGAAATAAATACATAATTTCCATGTAGAAATTTACTGCTATACTTGAATCTTTCTCATTTACAAGATCAGAGGTCAATATGGAAGCTCTGCTAAGGGTGGCACAATTGCGGGTTCAGGGGAAACCGGACCAGGCACTGACGCAAGTCGCGGAAGAGTTGCGTACCGCAGCGCCCGGCAAACGGGCACTGCTGATGCTGCAAGGCTTGTACGCGGCGCAGGAAGCCGACGACACAGGCGTGGCGCATGGCTATGCGGCGGAGCTGGCCGACCTGGCGCCAGGGTTGCCGTCGCTGCAACCGTATCTGGCGCCGCAAGGGGCGGCATGAACCGTCCCGGCCTGAGCTGAAGGCCGGGACGGTTCAATCTCACAGCTTGTAGCGCAAGGTCAGCGCCACACTGCGCGGCGCACCGGGCAAGCTCAGGTTGGGGCTGGTGCCATGACCGGACACCACGTAGCGCGCGTCACCGATATTGTTGACGTTGAGCTGTAATTCGTAGTGCGCGGCCTGATAGGCCAGCATGGCATCGGCAGTCACATAACCGGGCAGGCTGACGCTGTTGCCGGGATTGGCAAAACGGCTGCCGACCGCATTCAGGCCGCCGCCGGCGCGCAGGCCGTGGCCGAGCTCGCGCGTCAGCCACAGGTTGCCAGTATGGCGCGCGGTCAGCGTGGCGCGCTTGCCCAGCACCGGCACGGATGCCGCCACATTCTGGCCCGGCAGATTGACGCTGCGATCGACTGCCACCGATTCGATGATGGTGGCGTCGGTATAGGCGTAGCCGGCCAATACCTTCCAGCTGCTCCCCAGATCGGCATTAAAGGTCGTCTCGAGACCGTCCGAGCGCTGCTTGCCAATCGGCACGATGCGGTTGGTCAGCGGGTCGGTCACCTTGATATTGTCGCGTTCAAGACGATACAAGGACACGGTAGCGTTGGCGCGGCCGCCCCACAGATCGTATTTGCCGCCGATTTCCATATTCTTCGTGATTTCCGGCGCCAGGTCGGCATTGTTGGCGGCCAGCGCAAAGTTCTCGCCGCTGGGCTGGAACGAACGGCTCCAGGAAGCGTAGTAGGACTGCACGGCGTCGGGCTGCCACACCAGACCGGCGCGCGGACTCCAGTTGTTGTCGCTGCGCTCCAAATTGGCGCTGGTCACGCCGGCGGCGTTGGCAATCCGCGACTCCTGCTTGAAGGCATCATAGCGCACGCCCACCAGCGCCTTCCACTGCTCGCTGAAGGTCAGCGCGTCCTGCAGATAAGCGGCCGAGGTGGTGTAAGTACCAAACGTGTCGGTACGCGCACCAAGGCGGGCCGGATCGACCACCGGCAGCACGGGATTGAGGATAGACACGTTGGTGGCCACCACCTGCGCCGCGTTAACAAAAGCATCCTTGCCCTGCTGCCCCAGTTCCACGCCATACAGCAGCTCGTGCTGGACGCCGCCAGTGGCCAGCTTTTGCGTGAGCTCGGTCTGATTCGACCAGCCGTGCTCGCTACGGCGCAGTTTGGCGTGCGCCAGCGACATGGTGCGCGCCACTTCGTTGACGTTACCGTTGATGTTGGTGTTGTTGCGGTCGAGGTCATAGTCGTAATAGCGCAAGCCATTGCGCAGCGACAGCGTCGGGCTGAAGCGGTGCGTCAGCGTGGCGCTGGCCGAGGCCACGCGCGACTGGCTGTAGTCGGCCTGGCGCGCATTGGCGGCGCCAAAGTAGCGCGACGGCTCCACCTCGACCGGACGGCCGTTCAGGGAAGGAATGCCAAAGTCGGTCAGGCGGCGGTCTTCCAGGTAATCGGCCTGCAGCAGCAGCTTAGTGTCGGCCGACAGCCGCAGCGCCAGCGACGGCGCCAGCGCCGTGCGGTCGAGGAATTGCTGGGCGCGGAAGCTGTCGGCTTTTTCGCGCGCGCCGGTCAGGCGCCAGGCCACGCTGTCGCCATTGCGACCGACATCGAGCTGGCCACGGCGACCGGAATGGTCGCTCAGACTCATGCTGATTTCGCTGATGTCCACGCCAGGCTTTTTGCTCACGCGGTTGACCAGCCCACCGGACGAACCACGGCCATACAGCACGGCCGCCGGCCCCTTGACCACTTCCAGCCGCTCGATATTGGACAGGTCGCGGAAGTACAGCGCATCGTCGCGGAAGCCGTCGACAAACTGGTCGCCAATGGCGGTAAAACCGCGGATGAACACCTGGTCGCGCTGGCCGTCGCCTGTGGACAGGCCCACGCCGGGCACGGTTTTCAGCACATCCTGCAGGGACGTGGCGTGCAAATCGCGGATCACGGCGGCGGGAATCACGTTGACGGTCTGCGGCACATCGCGCAACTCCATGTCGGTTTTGCTGGCGCCGCCAGAGCGGCTGGCCACATAACTGCTGTCCTGGCGCGCACCGACCACATCGACCACCTGCACCTGATCATCTGCCCATGCCGCTGCCGTTGCGCTAGCGAGCGCCCCCGCCGACAACACGCCCGATACCGCCAGCCATCCCGCTTTCTTCTGCAAACGCATAGTTCCATCCATTCGTTAATCTAGATGAATACTATTATATGGCAAGTGAATAATAATGTTAATGATAATCAATCGCATCAACGATATAACAACACTTCGCCGCGCAATGTCTCTTCCGCCACCAAGCCGCCAAACTCCACCGGCAGACTGCTGGCCGTTGCGGGCACCGTCATGAAAAACCGGCCGATACCGCGCACGCTGGCACTGGCGTTGGTTCCCGCCGCCACCGGGCAGGCCAGCAGCGCCACATGCAGCACGCGGCGCCCGGCCAGGCCGCGCTGCGTCATCGGCGGCGCCATAAAGTGGCTGCCATTGGTCGCCGCATACGGTGTGGCACTGGCGGGATAACTCTTGGCAACGGGCGCTGCCGGCGGATACAGCCCGGGCCAGTCGGCCGGGTTGAATGACGTGTAGCCAGACGCCGGCTCCACCGCGCTGGCGAGGTAGGCGCTGTAGGGCACCGCTCGCGCATGCGCCCATAGCACGCCGTACATCGCTGCGTTATTGCCAGTGGGCGCAGGTACGGGATCGGCGACGGTCCACAACTTGCCGCCTGTCGTGCTGGCCTGGGCGCCCTGGCCGGCCGGGGCCGCCGTCATCCACAGCGTGGCGCTGTCGCGCGGATAGGCGCGGATATTGCGGTCCGGTGGGGCGCTGGAATACGCACATGGTCCGGCGCCGCTGGTGTCGAACCGGGTATTGAGGTGGCCGGACAGTGCCGCCAGCGGAAAAGGCCGGCGCACGCTCAGCGCCGGACCGCTGATACGCGGCATGGCCAGTTGCCCGGTGCAGGCAAACGGCCCCACCATGGCCGGCGTGGTATTGACTGCCACACCAGCCATGCCGGGTGGGGTCAACGGATCGATGACAAAGTTTTCCGGCGTGGTGGCGCCCGGGTTCAGCTGCATCAGATCGTAGCCGACGCCGCGCCGGAACCCATACTCGACCAGTTCTTCGAGCGCAGGCGAGCCGCCATTGCTGCGCTTTTCCGCCGCCATAGCGGACATGGCGCATACGGCGATCGGCGCCACGTTAATGCTGGTGCGCCCTGCCCTGGCCTGTATCGCCACGCGGGCCCGGGCCAGCGCCGGGCCGAACACGCGCATGATCACCAGGTCGATCACGCTGGCCGGCGCATCGAGCTTGCCGGTATCGACCTGGACGAAGAAATAGTCGGCGGCAGACGCCTTGGCGGCAGCGGCGCCAACCCAGTCGCCGTCGGCCGCTGCGCCAAATGACAGGGCCTGGTCGTTCCAGCGCATCGGGTACTGCGAATATTGGTAGTGAAACTGCGCCATGGTGCTTGCCGCCTGCCCCTGTGCCGCACTCACGCCCGAGGCTTTGCCGTTCAATTCATTGGCGGCGGCCAGCGCCACCGCATTGGCGGCCGCCTGCATTTCCATGGCGCGGTTGTACACGCGCCCAAGGTCGAGCGCCAAGCCGATAAAGCCCAGCATCACCAGCAAAGTCAGGGCGCACATCAGGGCGATGGCGCCGTGCTGACTGCCGCCATATTGCCCGGCTGGAGGCGCAGACAGGCGGTGCGCGCGTCGAATCATATGCGGCTCCTGCAAGGTTGGAGCCAGATGGCTTCCTGAATGGGAATTTTAAAACCCGGCAACATTGCGGTGTTGATGAGTGGCAAGAATTACGTGCTCACGTTGACTGACACCCAGCGTGAGACTAAGCCAAACAAATTTCAGTCACTTAGCTAGACTCGTGCCACGTTAGCTGAGACTGCTTGCCAAACGGTATGAGATTTTTCGTCAATCAGTCAGTGAAAATGAGATTTTTCAATTTGCGTACTTTTACAGCAAGCATGGGGAAACATCTCAAGTGCGAGCACATCAGCACCTGCG
>JBEVNE010000238.1:0-8162 GCA_040508275.1 Duganella sp. | reverse complement strand
CGGTGCAAAAAAAGCTGGCGAGCCTGGCCGACGCCGGTTACCGCATCATGCTCGACGGCGTGGCGCCCGGCCCCGTGGCCAGCCTGTGCGGCGCCCGCGCGCTGTCGATGGATGCCTCGCTGAGCTTGCCACCGCTGGTGGCGCTGATTGGCCAGCCGGGCCCACACCTGGCCACGCATATGCGTAGCCCGGAACGCCTGGCCGCCTGCGCCGAGGCCGGCTTTAGCTGGTTCATGGGCGACTTTGCCCTGTTCCCGGAACGTGACACGGCCGACGACGGCACCTCGCGCAAGCGCGTGCTGGCGCTATTGGGCTTGCTGGCGCGCGACGCCGATTCGCACGAGCTGGAAATACTGCTCAAGCAAGACCCGGCGCTGTCTTACCAGTTGCTCAAACTGGTGAACTCGGCTGCCTTCGCGCTCAGCTCACCGGTCCACAGTTTTTCCCAGGCCATCAATGTGCTGGGCCGGCGCCAGTTGCAGCGCTGGCTGCAGCTGCTGCTGTATGCGCGCCAGCAGAATGACGGCCTGGCCAATCCGCTGCTGCCGCTGGCGGCCGTGCGCGCGGCCCAGATGGAAGCGCTGGTGCGCGCCCAGGGCGGCGACCGCGACCGCCAGGACATGGCTTTTGTGGCCGGCGTGTTCTCGCTGCTGGACGTGTTACTTGGCATGGAAATGACGGAAATCGTCGCCGCGCTGAGCCTCGACCTGGAGGTGGTGATGGCTTTGCTGGACCGCGCCGGGCCGCTGGGCGCGCTGCTCAAGCTGGTGGAACAGCAAGATCGCGCCGCGCTCGAACAAAGCGGCATCGACGCCGAAACTTACTGGCAGACGCAGCTTCAGGCCTGCCAGTGGGCGATTCAGGTCAGCCGGAATCTGTAAGCCATGCGCAACCATCCCGTCAGCGATTTCCTCAACCATAGCGCTGCCCTGTGCGACGCCGTGCTGCGCCTGCGCGGCAGCGCTCTGGTGGAAGAACTGGGACGCATCGTGCGCAGCGTAACGGCCAGTCCGCTCGGTGAATACCTGCCGGCCGATGCGGCGTCGCTGCTGGCCAGGCTGCCGGTGGCGGAAGTCCACGCCGCCAACGACGCGCCGGTGCCCAGCCTGACGCAGGAGATCTGGTTCGACAGCAAATACTTCGGCCAGTTTATCGCCTCCGGCCGCCGCGATTACAGCGACAGCGACCGCCAGCAGCTGGCCAGCCTGGCCACGCTGGCTGGCAGCGTGCTCCAGGTGCATTCGCTGGCGCAGCGCAGCACCCATGCCTACACCCAGGTGGAAGCGCAGTTGCAGCACCAGGCGCAGATCCTCGACCACATCCATGAATCGGTGGTCACCATGGATATGAGCGGCTTCATCCTCAGCTGGAACAAGGGCGCCGAACGCCTGTTTGGCTACACCTCGGTGGAAGCGGTAGGCCGCAACATCCTGTTTTTGTACGACGACGAAGACCTCGGCTTTGAAGATCCGTTCCTGGAGCAGGGCGGCCGGCTGATGGAAGTGCGCCGCAAAAAAAAGTCGGGCGAGGTATTCTGGGCCAGCCTGTCGCTGTCGCCACTGTGTGATGCCAACAGCCGCGCCGTCGGCCTGATCGCCTACCTGACCGACATCACCGAGCGCAAGATGGCCGAGGAGCGCATCCACCACCTGGCCTATTACGACGCGCTGACCAACCTGCCCAACCGCACCCTGCTGACCAAGCTGGTGGACCAGGCGCTGATGGTGGCGCAGCGCGGCCGCCTGAACGGTTGCGTGCTGTTCATCGACCTCAATCGCTTCAAGCTGATCAACGATACCCTGGGCCGCAAGATCGGCGACGAACTGCTGTGCGAAGTTGCCCGCCGCTTCCGCACCGTGCTGCGCGACCAGGACCTGGTGGCGCGCCTGGGCGGCGATGAATTTGCCGTCGGCCTGTTCGACATCGGCCAGCACTTTGAAGCGAGCATGGTGGCGCAAAAGCTGCTCGCCACGCTCAACAGCCCGATCATTCTCGACGGCCACGACCTGCGCGTGGGCGGCAGCATCGGCATCAGCGTGTATCCGCAGGACGGCGACGACGCCGAAACCCTGCTGCGCCTGGCCGACATTGCCATGTACCGCGCCAAGCAGGAGGGCGGCAGCAGTGGCGAGCACGTGGCCTTCTACAGCCAGGACATGAACCAGGGCATGCAGGAACGCATGCGCATCGAAACCGGCTTGCGCAACGCGCTGGGCAACGGCGAACTGCTGCTGCACTACCAGCCCAAGTTTTCCATCGAAACCGGCAAGATCATCGGCGCCGAAGCGCTGGTGCGCTGGCGCCATCCGCTGCGCGGCCTGGTGCCGCCGGCCGAATTCATTCCGCTGGCCGAATCGACCGGGCTGGTGGTGCAGGTCGGTGAATGGGTGCTGGAAGCGGCCTGCGCGCAAGCCAAGCAGTGGAAGGACGCTGGCCTGGAGCCGATCCGCCTGGCCGTCAATGTATCGGCGCGCGAGTTCACGGCAGCGCTGCCGGGCCGCGTGCAGGATACGCTGAACCGCTACGGCCTGGAGCCGCTATGGCTCGAGCTGGAAATTACCGAAAGCACGCTGATGCACAATATCGACCGCGTGATCGGCATCATGGACCGCATTACCGCCATGGGCGTGACCCTGTCGCTCGACGATTTCGGCACCGGCTATTCGAGCCTGTCCTACCTCAAGCGCTTCCCCATCGATACCCTGAAAATCGACCGCTCGTTCACCATCGGCCTGCCCGGCGACGCCAACGACTGCGCGATCGCCAACACCATCATCAGCATCGCCCAGCAGCTCAAGCACAAGGTGATTGCCGAAGGCGTGGAGACGGTCGAGCAGCTGGCCTTCCTGAAAAACTCGGGCTGCGACGAAGTGCAGGGCTATCTGTTTGCCAAGCCGCTGGAAGCCGCCGATTTTGAGCGCGCCCTGCGCGAGAACTGGACGCCCGGGCACTCGACCCGGGCTGCATAAAGCTTAGTATTGCCCTCTCACCGTCAGCATCACGCCACGCGGCGCGCCATAGTAATAACCGGGGCCGTATTCGCGGATTTTTTCGTAATACAGCTTGTTGAACAGGTTGCTCACATTGAGCTGCGCGCTCAGCTGGCGGTTGATGCGGTAGCCGACAAACCCGGAAGCGAGCGTATAGCCGCCCTGGCGCGCAAACGCCGTGCCGCTCTGGCTGGTGATCTCGCTTTGCAGATTCAGGCCGCCGCCCACCGACCACTGGCCCCAGTCGCCGGGCAGGGTGTAATGCGTAAACAGGCGCAGCAGGTGGCGCGGCGTGGTGGTGCGCAACGCCTTGCCGGTATTGCTGGCTGTGTCGCGCACGTATTTGGTGTGGTTGCGCGTATAGCCTGCCGAAATTTTCCACTGCCTGCTTAACTGTCCCGCCACCTCGGCCTCCAGGCCACGGCTGCGCTGCTCGCCGCCGTCGGTCTGGCAATAGCCGTTGGTGTAATCGGGCGGGCAGGGATTAGGCGAGGACAGGTCATCGATGGCCTTGCCGTTCTGGTCGAGCTGGAAAATCGCCAGCGTGGTATTGAGCTGCTTGTCCAGAAACTCGCCTTTTACACCCAGCTCGAGATTGCGCCCGGTGATCGGCGCCAGCGCCTTGCCGCCCACGCCAAACGCGCGCTGCGGCGTGAAAACATCGGCCGCGCTGCCGTACAGGCTGAGGTGATCGTTGAGTGTGTAGAGCGCCGCCAGGTAGGGCGTAAATTCTGCATCGACGCTGTAGGCATTGGCGGCGGCTGCCGGCTTGTAGTCCCACCAGCTCAGGCGCGCACCGGCAATCACCGTGAGCGGATCGCTGACGCTGAAACGCACGGTGCTGTACACGCCCTGTTGTTCGGTGAGGTTTTTGACATACGTGCCGGTGAACGGTGCGGCCGCCGGCATGGCGACCTGGTAGGGGTCCCAGCTATAAGGATCGAGACCGGTCATCGCCGGCAAGCCGCTGACCGTGGTGCAGGAACCGGCCGTGGGCTGGGCATAGTCGCGCGTGCCGTTGGCGCCCACCACCAGCTCGTGCTGGCGGCCCAGCAGCGAGAATGGCCCGCTGGCATACAGGTCCCAGCTGGTTTGCTGGGCGGTGTAATCGCGCTCGCCGCAGCGGCTGATCTGGTAGTTGATGGTGGCCGGATTGCGCGTATTCCGCGAGATCAGCGTCTGCACATAGCCATCGGCGCCGTTGATGCGCTTCATGTTGATGAAATTGAAGGCGGCCTTGGCGCTCCAGCCGTTGTCGAAATCATGTTCCAGCGTGGTGAAGGCCTGGCGGTTTTCGCGGTCCCAGTGGTTGTGCACCGAGCCCAGATAGGTATCGCGCGGGAAGTCCATGGCGCTGCCGTCGATATTGGCCAGCAGGTTGCCCCAGGCGCCGTTGGTGCGCAGCTGCGAAAACTCCACGCCGGCGATCAGGCGCGTGTGTGGCGCCAGCTCGGCTTCCAGCACGCCATACAGCACACCTTTATCGGATTGCCGGCCTTTCTGAAAATGATGGCGCTGGTCCGTCACCGCCACCACGCGTCCGCGCAGCCCACCATCGGCAGTCAAAGGCCCGGCCACGTCGGCCTCTGCACGGTAGGTATCCCAGCGCCCCACGGTGACGGCGCCAGAGACCTGCAACTGCCCGGTCGGGCGCTTGCGCACCAGGTTGACCGCACCGGACGGACTGCCGGCGCCGCGCATCAGGCCGGCCGCGCCGCGCAGCACCTCGGCATGGTCCATGGTCGCCATGTCGGGCTGAATGTAAAAGCCATTGCCGCTGCCCGGCGTGATGGCAGCGTTGCCATCAAACTGGACGTTGGTAATTTCCTGTCCGCGCGCGTAATAGCTGACGCGCTCCGAGTCGGTATTGAACACCTCGATACCGGGCGTGCTGCGCAATACATCGTTCAGGTCGGACAGGCCCTGGTCATCGATTTGCTGGCGCGTGATCACCGTCAGGCTATGCGGCGTTTCGCGCAGCGAGGCGTTGACCTTGCCGATCGACAGTGCCCGCGTGGTGTACGACCCTGTGCCTTCGCTGACGTTGTCGCGCGCCGCCGTGACCATCACAGGGTTGAGCACCTGAGCCAGCACCTGCGCGGTGTTGACGGCGGCTACCTGGCGCAGCATGTAGGCGTCATTGGCCTGGCTACCTTGGCTCACTTCGCTCACTTTGCTCACTTCACGCACGGCTTCCAGCCCGGTGCCGGCCAGCAGCGCATCGAGTCCACCCTGTACATCAAAGTCGCCATGCAGGCCGGGGCTGTTTTTACCCTGGGCCAGGCCGGTACTGCCGGCCAGGAAAATACCGGATTCGCTGACAAAGCGCGTGAGCACCGCCGACAGCGGCCCGGCCGCAATCTGGTACGTGCGCACGGTGGGCGCCGAGGCTGGGCGTGACGCGCTGGTTTGGGCTTGCGCCTGGACTGGCGCCAGCGTGGAAGTCAGCAGCAGCGCGCTGTGCACGGCCATGCTGAGCGCCAAGACCCGCAAGCGCGGCGCAGGGCGGCGTGGAACAAGGGAAGACGATGATAAAGGCGACATGGAACTCTTTCGGCGAATAATGGATCAGGAAGACTGCTTCATCTTCTGAATCGAAGCAGCCGGCCAAAAGCGGAACCGTTTTGGTAAAAAAATTATCGCGCCGCGCTGGCGCTTCTGCTGCGGGGCTCGATCGAGGTCCACCATGGCAGGCTGCGCTGCACGCGGATCGGCAGCACCGCTTCCAGCATCGCCAGCGTGCGTGGCAGGTCGCGCAGCGGATAGCCGCCCAGCACGCGCAGCCCGGCCACCTCGGGCGCCACACCAAGGTGACCATGGTGATAGCGATTGAGCTCGGCCACCAGCGCCTGCAGCGTGATGTCCCCGGCCAGCAGCACGCCGCGCGTCCACGCCTCGCGCGCCGCCTCGGCCGGCATCACGGCGTGCACCCGTTCGCCGTCAAAGCGCGCCTGCTCGCCGGCCTTGATTACGCGCACCGCCTTGCCACTTGCCGTGCGCAGTTCGACGGCCCCCTGGTACACGGCCAGCAGCGTGGTGTGTTCTTCCAGCCGCACGGTAAAACGCGTGCCCAGTGCGCGCAGGCGGCCATGGCGCGTATCGGCAACGAAGGGCCGTGCATCGCTGCCGGTGGTGATCAGTATTTCGCCGGCCACCAGCGCCACGCGGCGCAACTGCGGCTGGTAGTCGGCGTTGAACGCGGTGGCGGTGTTGAGCCAGATATGCGTGCCATCAGCCAGACGCACCTCGCGCAGCTCGCCGGTGGCGCTGCGGTAGTCCGCCGACCACGCCAGTGCCATCTGCGGCAAAGGACTGTGGCGCCAGCCGGCCCAGACCAGCAAGCCTGTCCCCGCCAGCAGCGCCACGCTGCGCAGCAACTGGCGCCGGCCACCGCGCTGGGCGCGTACCTGCTTCAAGGCGGCAGCTGCTGCCTGCCGATTGTCACGCTCGCGCATCGGCGCAAAGCGCTGGCCGACCGCCTCGGCATACGCCCAGGCATCGCGATGCTCGGCCGCCTGCGCCAGCCACGCCTGCCAGTCGGCGCGCTGCTGCGCGCAGGCGTCGCCGGAGCGCAGCAGCGCAAACCACCCGGCGGCCTGCTGCCAGGCGGTGTGTGACGGTGTGGCGGGCGTTTCAGCTGACATGGGAAGGGGCGCTGGCACTGAGTTGCGCGTCGAGCTGCATGCAATGCAGCATGGCCTGCGCCACGTACTTGCGCACCATGCGGTCGGACACGCCCAGCTGCGCCGCCACTTCCTTGTCGCTCATCTCGAGCACCATGGCCATGACAAACGCGCTGGCCACATTGGCGGGCAAGCGCCGCAACATGGCATCGACCGCCGCCAGCGATTCCAGCACAATGGCCTGCTGCTCGGCCGAACAGGCCACCGCCTCCGGTTGCGCCGCCAGCGCCTCGCGCCAGGCCTGCTCGATTTCGCGCCGCCGCCACAGGTCGATACACAGCCCGCGCGCAGCAGTACTCAGGTAGGCGCGCGCACCGCTGAAACTATCGAAACTGCGCGGCTTGAGCAGCAACCGGAAAAACGCATCATGCGCCAGATCGGCCGCATCGGCACTGTTACCGAGCCGCCGCCGCAACAGGCTGTAGAGCCAGCCATGGTGATCGGAATACAGAAGTTCGACCTGCTCATGAAGCAGGGCGTTGGCAGCTGCCATAAGGCACCCTCGTGCAATCAGGTGCCGGGCACATATCGCGGCACTATTTAAATAAGAATCATTCTCATTTTATGGCAGTGTGCGGAATTGTGCAAATGGCTAATGGGAGAGGGCGTGCACGGCGATTTTGGGCCGAGTGTCCCCAAAGCGGAGTGAAATCTGTATAATGCCCCGCACTGGAAGCGTGGCCGAGTGGTTGAAGGCAGCAGTCTTGAAAACTGCCGACGGTGTGAGCCGTTCGTGAGTTCGAATCTCACCGCTTCCGCCAATCTCAACTAAGTCGCTGATTCGCCGACAATCTCTTTAAAATCAGAGGATTGTAATCGGTAGGTGTGCCAAACATGTGTGCCACACGGAATCAAAGCGAAGTGCCAGAAAACTTTTATCGACCTAAGCACGGACGTTCCCTGAACTGATATGTCCGTCTCGTCCCACCGCGTGCGTTGCAGGGTTTCCCAAGCGTTAGCGAGTTTCGTAAGTCCACTGGAACGGCCGACCTGCGCCGGGCGAAAGCCATCGGCACACGACTCATTGCAGAGAAGCGGGCCGAGTGGGATGCGCTCATGATCAAGGTTAGCGGTTCTGTCACCGGACCGCGCATTCTCACTCCTGAACTCATCGAGCACATCTGCGCGAGAAGGCTTTACCAGTGGATGAGTCTTGACGATGAGGCCCGCTTTGAAGGCGAGGGGTACGACGATGCTACCCGCGATAAGCTTAACCAGATTGCCGAAGTTACCGACCAGACAATGCGCTCGGTGGTGTCACGAGGAAAAACAGCGGCTGAGTGGGGCGAAGTGCTCGATGTCATCGACTTTTGGTGCACCCAGATGGAGTGCCCTGTCGAGCGCACTGATCCGTTTTATCGCGCTTCGGGCAAAGTCGCGCAGATGTTTCCATAGCTCTGAGCCAAGCCGTCGCCAAAAATTCATATATACTGTATATGTATACAGTTAAACCATATGCTTGCGGGAAATATCAATTAGGTAGAAGATG
>JBEVNE010000152.1:0-5916 GCA_040508275.1 Duganella sp. | reverse complement strand
AGATAAGCGGTGCCGGCCAGGAAGCGGTCGGAGCGGTTGGCGTAGCCGTCGCCCCAGACCTCCTTCATCTGCGCCGCCGTCGGCGCATCGGTGCGCGGATCGCGCGCCGGCCAGTAAGGAGCGCTGGCCAGGGTGCGGCCGGTGGGGCCGTCGAAAATCGTCAGGAATTCCGGGCCCCTGAGGATACGCCCCTGCAGCGGCGCCACCATGCTGCCGTCAGCCTTGACCACGCCGCCGGTGCGGTCGCTCGATGGCGTGTCGCCGCCCTTCTCGCGCCAGTCGGCGTTTGGATCGCCGAGCACCTTGCCGGCGCCGTCGATGGTGCCGTCGCTGGTGCGCACGGCCAGTTCGGCACGGCCGTCGCCGTCGTAGTCATACACCTGGAACTGCGTGTAATGGGCGCCGGCGCGGATATTCGGGCCCAGGTTGATACGCCACAGGCGCTTGCCTTCGAGGGTGTAGGCATCGAGGTAGACGGCGCCGGTGTAGCCGTCGAAGGCATTGTCTTTGGCGTTGCTCGGGTCCCATTTCAGGATGATCTCGTAGCGGCCATCGCCGTCAAGATCGGCCACGCTGGCTTCGCCGGCAGTGTAGGTATAGGCCTGACCGGCAGGGGTAACGCCGCCCGGCGGCTGCTCGATCGGTACACTCAGAAAGCCTTCGCTCCATACACCGACCGGTTTGCTGGCGGCGACTTCCTTGCCGCCGGCCAGCGTGCGGATCACATAGGTCGATTTGGCCGTGCCAGCCTTGTCGACCAGGTTGGTGGCGCCGCCCAGCGGCTGGGCGTTGATCTTTTTGCCGTCGCGGTAGACGTCGAATGCGGTGCGCGGGTCATCGCTGGCCAGCAGGCGCCAGCTGACCATGTTGCCGCCATCGGTGGCTGGCACGGCGACGGCGCCACGGTCGAGCGCTTCGACCCAGCGCGGCGCCAGCTGTGCGGCGCCGGCTTGTCCATGGAATGCCGCGCACAGCGCCAGCGCTGCTGCGCCCAAGCTCAGATTCAGGCTGTCAATTTTCATCATCTCACTGCTCCATAAAGACAGACCCGCGCAGGTGTAGCAACACCGGCGCGGGCCCAGATCCATCGCTGTCGATTAACGGTTGCCCTGGTACATCAAGCCACTGTCATTCAAGCCGAATTTGAACTTCTTGTTCATTTCGATGATCTCGGCGCCCGCCAGCAGCGCCGGGCCGTAGCCGTGCGCCGCTTTCACGCTGGTGGGGCGGTAGGCGTAAAACGCTGGATCGAAGGCCATGCCGGTGCCCACGCAAATGCCTTCGATCTGGCCGTTGGCCGTGACCTTGGAGGCGGTGGCGTTCCAGGCCAGGTTGGCCATCGGGCCGAACGCCTGCGCATCGACGTAGCCGCGGTTGACGGCGCGTGCAATCGCGTAGGTGTAGATCGCCGTGGCCGAGGTTTCCTGGTAGGTTTCCGGGCGGTCGATCAGCTGGTGCCAGAAGCCGTCCTTGGTCTGGTACTTGGACAATCCCTTGATGTGGGCGCGCAGCTGCGCCAGCACGGCGTTGTACTGCTTGTGGGTCTTCGGCAGCACTTCCAGCACTTCCACCATCGACATCACGGCCCAGCCATTGGCACGCGCCCAGTGCATCTCAGGATGATCGCGCAAGCCTTCCACATAGCCGTGCATGTAAATGCCCAGTTGCGGGTTGAACATGCGCTTGGAGAATTGCAGCACCTGTTTGGCGGCGTCGTCAAAGTGCTTGCGGTCGCCCGAGACGGCGCCCAGGTAAGCCATGGTCGGCACGCCCATGAACATATCGTCGAGCCACAGGGTGTTTTTCAGCGGACGGGCCTTGAAGCCGCCGTTGCCATCCGGGCCGCCACGGGCCAGCGTGCCATCGGGCAGGCGGTACTCTTTTTTGGTGACGAAGTCGCCGCAGATGCCGATCATCTGCGTGTAATCGACCTTGGAGCCGCCCAGCTTAGCCTTGAGGAAGCTGTGGCACAGGGCGCCGGCGTCGTCGAGCGCGTGCGGGTTCAAAAAGCTCTTGTGCGGCGCGTGCGAGTTTTTCAGGTCGGCGCTTACCACGGGCGCATACAGCTTGGTCAGCTGCGACAGCAGTTGATGGCGTTTGATTGTGTAATCGGTATAGCGCTGGTCGCCGGTGGCGGCGCCCGCCGCCAGCATGCCCAGGTAGGTCACGCCCCACTCGTAGCTGGTCAGGCGGAAGTCGCCCGGTTTGAAGACGGCGTCGGGATCGGCGCTGGTCAGGTTGCTGATGGGCGTGCCGTCCGATTTGTGGATCAGTTCGGCCGGTGTGGTGCGTTCGAGGTAGGTGTACACGCGGTCCAGCACTGCCTTGACTTCTTCCGTGCTCATGGCTTTGTAGGGCGTAGGATAGTTCACTTCCAGCGCATGCAGCATGGCGTCGGCAGCGGCCGGGCCTTTTTCCTGGGCGGCCGGGGCTTCCTGGGCCGAGGCATTGAACACCACCGGGAACAGACCGGCGACAAGCGCGCCAGTCAGGCAGCGGCGCAGCTTCGAGGAATTTTTCAAGTGTGTCTCCTTTTTTATGGGAACTGCTGGGGGCGAAAGCAATATTCACGGAATAGTAACCTGCATAAACGCCAGATTGTCGTCAAGCTGATGATTGATATGATTGTGCAATGCAAGATGCTGCGCACCGAGCAATCAATTTGCAATCAATTATTGACTATCCGATAACTCTCCCCACCCTGCTGGCGGCCAATGCCGTGGCGACACGCCCATCTCTTCACGGAAGGTCTTGCTGAAGTGGCTGAGGTTGGCAAAGCCGGCGGCGTGCGCGGCCTCGCCTACTGCCACGCCATTTTCCAGCAGGCGGGCCGCCGCGGCCAGGCGCAGCGTGCGCAAATGGGCGTGCACCGAGCGCCCGGCCATGGCCCGAAAACCGGCTTGCAGCTTTTTTTCATTGAGGCCGACGGCGCGCGCCAGCCGCGTAATGGTCCAGTCCTCGGCATAGTGTTCGTCGAGCAGGCGCCGCGCCTCGGCAAGTTGGCGCCGCTCGCGGGCGCTGACCATGGCTGCCGGCTGTTCGGCCAGGCTGTGCAGCACAATGGCCAGCGCTTCCATGGCGCGGGCGCGCAGGTAAAGCGAGCGCAAGGTCGGATCGGCATAGGTACAGCCGAGCACATCCTGCGCCAGCCGCAGCAGCGCCGGCGGCGCCTGCATGCCGCCCATTTGCGAACCGGCCTGCGGCACGCTGCAATCGTGCAGCAGGCCGCGCTGCTGGGCCAGCAAGGGACGTCCGCCAGCCTTGAGCAAGCCTTGCGGCGTAAAGCGGATATCGACCAGCCGCACCGGCCGTCCGCCTTCCATGCTGAAGCGCCCGGACACCGGCCGCTCGGACGACTGGATCGCCACCATGCCCGGACGCACATGCAGCGGCGGTCCGCCATCGACCGCCATGGTGGCGTGGCCATCGACAAAAATCCCGATGCAAAACATGGCGGGGCCGCGCGCCTCGGTATCGAGCGGCTGCGCCGGTTTACCGTCCCAGCAGGCAATCGTGATGCCGTCGTCGAGGTCGTCCAGACGCAACATATGGGCCCAGTCAGGCGGCAGCTCCAGGCTGGGCAACAGGCGGTGGCCATGGACGCGCATGGCGCCGCTGTTCTGCAACTGCATGATGTCCACTGGCTGCTCCTTCACTCAATCTTTCCTGAAACCGACAAAAACGGCCGGATTTCGTTAAACACTTTACCGCCAAACGGTAATAATTCTCATTAAGATTGATTGACATCATAGCACCCTTGAAGAAAGCCTTTCCATGAAGATGATTTTCACGCCGCGTTTGCGGCCACTCACTGCCCTGTTGCTGGCCACCGGCGTTTCTACAGGTGTCCATGCCACCCCTGCAGATTCTGCCGCCGAACTGCCTACGGTGACCGTCAGCGCCAGCAAGCGCGAACAGGCGCTCGACAGCATCAACGGCGCCGCCGTGGTGGTTGGCCAGCCGGTGCTGGACGACGCCGGCGTGCAGTCGACGTTTGACCTGGCGCGGGTGCTGCCCGGTGTACAGATGTCGGGCAGCGGCTCGCTGCTGTTCCCCTTGATCAGCGTGCGCGGCGTCAGTTCGGCCCAGGATTTTTATAATCCGGCGCTCACCGTGTATGTCGATGGCGTGCCGCAACTGGCCGTATTTGCCCAGCAAAGCCTGCTCGACATCGAGCGCGTGGAACTGCTCAAGGGACCGCAGGCCACGCTGTACGGCAAGAGCGCATCCGGCGGCGTGCTCAACCTGGTGACGCGCCAGCCCGACAACAGCACGCGCCTGCGCCTGCGTGCCGGTGTATCGAGCCGCAGCGGCCACCTGGCCGAAGCGTCAGCCAGCGGCGCGCTGCTGACCGACCTGCTGTACGGCGCACTGACGGTGTACAGCAATAATGCGCCGGGCGACCTGCACAACCGCGCCACCGGCGCCGACCACCAGGGCGGCGCCCGTAGCGGCGCCGGCAAGCTTCGGCTGCGGCTGGCGCCCACTGGCGCTGCCTGGCAGGCCGGTCTGAGCGCCAGCCGCGACTGCAGCACCGCCAGCCAGGACGCCTATGTGCCCTATCACGACCTGCGCACGCCGGACGCCTATTTGATGGCCGGCATGCCGCCGGCCCTGTCGAACTTCCACCAGCGCCGCTGCGGCGACAGCGCCGCCCTCGATGCGCGCTACGACCTTGGCGACTGGCGCCTGAGCGCCATGGCGGCCTGGCAAACGGTTGATATTGCGCGCGCCTACCCGATCGGCCCGTACTACACCAGCCAGCCCGAGGACTGGCGCCAGAATGTGCAGGAGCTGCGCCTTGCCAGCCAGGGTAGCTTGCGTGCCTGGGACGCCGTCTTCGGCCTGTACCGCCAGGCCGCCACCCAGTCGCGCGACTACCGCAACGACATGGTGACGCCGATGCAGCTGACGCTGTTCGATACCGGCTCGCGCAACCACAGCCAGTCGCTGGCTGCGTATGGCGACCTGACCTGGCACTTCACGCCGGCGCTGGACCTGTCGGCCGGCCTGCGCAGCGCGCGCGACAAGGCCGACACGCGCTTTGCCGGCGCCAGCCTCGATCCCGCCACCTTCGCGCCCGTGGCCTTTGGCGGCAACGCCGCAACCTCGGCCAGCAATACGCTGGGCAAGCTGTCGGCCGGCTACCGCCTGGACGGCGGCTGGCGCCTGTACGCCAACGTGGCGCAGGGCTACAAGCCGGGCGGCTTCAACCTGGTGCCCAGCAGCGCCGCCGATGCAGTGGCTTACGGCCGCGAACGCAGCACCAGTTACGAGACCGGCGCACGCTACGCCGGCGCTGCCGTGCAGGCGGGACTGGCGCTGTACCAGGTACGCTCGCGCGACGCCCAGATGTATGGCGGCGACGCCAACGGCTACCAGACACTGCGCAACGTCGGCGACACCCACTCGAGCGGGCTGGAAGCCGACCTGGCCCTGACGCTGGCGCCACGCTGGCAGCTGAACGCCAGCGCCTACCTGAACCACGCCACCTTCCGCCGCTACAACGATCCCGCCTACTGCCCGGGCTGCACGGGCAACGACGTGCCGTTCGCCCCGCCACGCGGCGCCAGCGTTCAACTCAGCGGCGAACTCGATAGCCCAGTGGGCCCGCTGCGCCCCAGCGTCAGCCTGCGCTACGCCGGTGCGCAATACTTCAATGCTGCCAACACCCTGCGCCAGGGCGGCTTTACCGTACTGGACGCCACGCTGGCGTGGCGCGTGCGCCCGCAACTGGAGTTGTCGCTGTACGGCCGCAACCTGGCCGACAAGGCCTATCGCACGTATGGCTTCTCGTATGGCGCGCTCGGTGACTTTGCCCAGGTCGAGCGCGGCCGCACGGTCGGTCTGAACGCCACGCTGGACTTTTAAACCATGACCGCTATTGATCACGGCGCACCACCGCCTGCAACGCCG
>JBEVNE010000151.1:0-16407 GCA_040508275.1 Duganella sp. | reverse complement strand
GCCAGGCCGCCGCCACCCGCTCGACATCGGCCGCGGCATTTTCGGCCAGCGCCGTCAGCACCACTTTTTTACCGACGTACAGATCGTCGATGGCCGCTTCCGGCCCATTGGTTTCGCGTCCGGCGATGGGATGCCCCGGCACGAACTGCGCCAGCTTGGCTGCCAGCGCGCGCTGCGCCGCAGCCACCACGTCCGACTTGGTGCTGCCGGCGTCGGTGACCACGGTGCCCGGCCGCAGGTGCGGCGCAATCGCCGCCAGAATCGCTTCGGTCTGCGCCACCGGTGCGGCCAGCAGCACCAGGTCGGCGCCGTCGAGCGCCGTCGCCATGTCGGCGCCGATCACATCGATGATGCCCAGTTGCTGCGCGCGCGCCAGCGAGGCTTGCGAGCGCCCCATGCCGACCACACTGTTCACCGCGCCGGCCTTTTTGAGCGCCCGGGCAAACGAGCCGCCGATCAGGCCTACGCCAAAAATCACTACCTTGTTGAACATATCAGCCCTCGGCCAGCGCCTTGGTCAGTGCAGCGATCAGCACGGCGTTTTCCTGCGGCAGGCCGATCGAAATGCGCAGCCATTCCGGCAAGCCGTAATTGCCGACCGGGCGCACGATCACGCCCTGCTTGAGCAGCGACAGGTTGACGCGGGCGCCGGCGCCGGCATCGCTGCCCACCTTGACCAGCACGAAATTGCCATACGACGGCACATACTCCAGGCCGAGCTGCTCGAACGCTTCGACAAACTGACGGTAGCCGGCGGCGTTGTTGGCCGCGCTTTGCTGCAGGAATGCCTGGTCGTTCAAGGCCGCTACGGCGGCCGCCTGCGCCAGCGAATTGACGTTGAACGGCTGGCGGATGCGGTTGAGCAGATCGGTCAGTGCAGGCTGGGCAATGCCAAAGCCCACGCGCAGACCGGCCAGGCCATAGGCTTTGGAGAAGGTGCGCGAGACCAGCAGGTTCGGGTATTTTTTCACCCATTCGGCCGACTCGAACTGGTTTTCCTGCGCCAGGAATTCGTTGTACGCTTCATCGAGCACCACCACCACGTTGGCAGGCACCTGCTGGAGGAAGGCTTCGATCTCGGCGGCCGGAATAAAGGTGCCAGTCGGGTTGTTCGGGTTGGCGATGAAGACCAGCCGGGTATCGGCTTCGATGGCGGCCAGCATGGCCGGCAGGTCGTGACCGTAGGCCTTGGCCGGCACCACGATGTGGCGCGCGCCGACGCCCTGGGTGGCCAGCGCGTACACGGCAAACGAATACTGGGCGTAGACGATGGACTGGCCGCGCTCGACGAACGCATGGGCGGCGATTTCCAGGATGTCGTTGCTGCCGTTGCCGAGCGTGATCCAGTCGGCCGGCACATCGTAGCGCGCCGACAGCGCCGCCTTCAGTTCAAAACCGTTGGCGTCCGGGTAGCGTCCCAGTTCGGCGGCGGCGCTGCGCATGGCTTCCTGCGCGGACGCCGGCACGCCGAACGGGTTTTCATTGGAGGCCAGCTTGACGATGGCGTCTTCCTGCAAGCCGAACTCGCGCGCCACTTCGGCAATCGGTTTGCCGGCTTGGTAAGGGGCGATGGCGCGGACGTATTCCGGCCCGTATTGTTTGCTCATGATGTCTCTCGATTATTTTTGATGGATGCTTGTCAGGTCAGGCTGACAGGGTAGGAACCCAGCACCTTGAAGAAGGCGGCGTCGCTTTGCAGCGCCTCGAGTGCGCTGGCCACGGCCGGGTTTTCAATATGGCCTTCGACGTCCACATAGAAATAATATTCCCAGTTGCCGTTGCGGGCCGGGCGCGACTCGAAGCGCGTCATGGACACGCCATTTTGCGCCAGCGATCCCAGCAGACGGTACACGGAGCCGGCCGTATGCGGCGCTGCCAGCGCCAGCGAGGTACGGTCGATGCCGGACGGGCCGGTGCGCAGCGTGCCGATCACGGCAAAGCGCGTGCGGTTGTGCGGATCGTCCTGGATATTCGCCTTGACCGTGCCCAGGCTGTAGCGCACACCGGCGCGTTCGCCGGCAATCGCCGCCACCGTGTGGTCGTCGCGCGCCATGCGCGCCGCTTCGGCATTGGACGACACGGCGCGCCGCTCGAGGTCCGGGTAGTTATTATTGAGCCAGATCTGGCACTGCGCCAGCGCCTGCGCGTGGGCGCAGATGGCGGTCACGCCATCCATGGTGCCGCTGCCGGTCAGCAGGCTGTGACGCACGGCGATGGCGACTTCGCCGCTGATGGTCAGCGGCGTATTAAGCAGCAGATCGAGCGTGCGGCCGATTGCGCCTTCGGTGGAATTTTCCACCGGTACCACGCCGAAATCGGCGGTGCCGGCCTCGGTGGCGCGGAACACTTCGTCGATGGACGAACACGCGAGCACATCGACGGCCGTGCCGAACTGCTGGTACACGGCCTGTTCGCTATAGGTGCCGGCCGGACCGAGAAAGGCCACGGTCACGCGTTTTTCCAGCGCGCGGCAGGCCGACATGATCTCGCGGAAAATGGTCTGCATCTCGCCGTTGCCCATCGGGCCGGGATTACGCTCGGCCACGCCGCGCAGCACCTGCGCTTCACGCTCGGGACGGAATACCGGGGCGTTGGTTTCGGCCTTGACGTGGCCGACTTCCTGCGCCACTTTGGCGCGGCGGTTCAGCAAGTCCAGAATTTGCGCGTCGATGGCATCGATCTGTTCGCGCAGGGGTTTGAGTTTGTCGTTCATGGTTTTACCTGGCGGTGCGGCCAGCGAATTCGTTCAAATAGTCTGCCAGCGCCTGCACGCCTTCTATCGGCATGGCGTTGTAGATCGATGCACGCATGCCGCCGACGGACTTGTGGCCCTTCAGTTGCAGCAGGCCGCGCGCCTTGGCGCCGGCCAGGAATTCGTCGTTCCTGCTTTCGTCCTTCAGATAGAAAGGCACATTCATGCGCGAGCGGTTGTGCGGCGCCACGCGGGTCTGGTAAAAATCGTCAGCATCGAGCGCCGCATACAGCAGCTGCGCCTTGGCGATATTACGCTGTTCCATGGCCGCCACGCCGCCATTTTTTTTCAGCCACTGGAACACCAGTCCGGCAATATAAATGCCGTAAGTAGGCGGCGTGTTGTACATCGACTCGTTGTCGGCCACCAGTTTGAAGTCGAACGCCGACGGACATGCCGGCAGCGCCTTGCCCAGCAGGTCTTCGCGCACGATAACGATGGTGACGCCGGCCGGGCCGACGTTTTTCTGGGCGCCGGCAAAAATCACGCCGTACTGCGAAACATCGATGCGGCGCGACAGGATGTGCGAGGACATGTCGGCCACCAGCAGCACGTCCTGCGGCGCATCCCAGCCGGGATCGACGTTGAATTCAACGCCGTCGATGGTCTCGTTGGTGCACAGGTGCAGATAGGCGGCGCCCGGGGTGAGCTTCCATTCGGCCTGCGGCGGCACCGACGTCATGGACGAGGTGGTGCACGATGCGGCGATGTTGACGTTGGCGTATTTGGCAGCTTCCTTGATGGACTTGCCCGACCACGAACCGGTGTGGATGAAATCGATGGTTGCTGGCTGCGGCTTGTGGCCCACCAGGTTCAACGGCAGCAAGGCGTTCTGGGACAAGCCCCCGCCCTGCATGAACAAGATCTTGTAATTGTCCGGCACTTCCAGCAGCTCGCGCAGGTCGCGCTCCGCTGCCTTGTAAATCGACATGAACTCCGGTCCGCGGTGGCTCATCTCCATCACCGACATGCCGCTGCCGTGCCAGTCGAGCATTTCGGCAGCGGCTTGCGCCAGCACCTCTTTCGGCAGCACGGCGGGGCCGGCGGAGAAATTGTAGATCTGGGTCACGTTGCGTTCCTTGTGAAATGGGGCACCTTGGAAAAACCTGCTGCGCGTTCCGCTCGCTACGGCTTTCCAAGGCGCCCAATATAAGTAGTTACTGAGTGGCCTGCTGCAGTTTCTGCATCATCGGGCCGATGCGGCGGCCGACGATCTGCTGGCCGATCTGCATGCCCTCGCCCATCAGCTGCGGCATGGCAGACAGCATCTTGGCTCCCACCGGCGTGCGGTAGAAGGCGGCGATCTGCTTGAGTTCATCGGCGCTGAAAGTACGCGCATACAGCGGCACCGTTTCGGCCAGGATTTCATCGACCAGCGCCGGATCGTTCATCACTTCCTGCATGCTGGCGATCACCTTCGGCAGTTCCGCTTCCAGCTTGGCGCGCGCCTTCTGCTTTTGTTCCGGCGATGCCTTGCTGTCAGCGGCAATCGCCGCTTCGGCGCCGCCACGGACCGAGCCGGCAATACTTTGCGACATTTGGGCCATGGTCTGGACCATGACGGCGCGGTAATTCATCGATGCAAACAGCTCCTTGGCAGCGGCCAGCGATGCAGGATCGACGGCAGTGGCGGCGGCAGGAGCAGGAGCGGCAGGCGCCTGGGCAAAGGCGGCAGGGGCGCCGATCAGCGCCAGCGAGGTAGCAATGATAGCTGCGATTTTTTTCATGGTCTTTTCATCTCCGTTAAATAAAAACAGGGCCAGTGTTATTGCCGCGCTTGTGCACACAATAAACCTGGCCCCGTGGCGCCCGGGCGGTTGCCCGGGCGATGGTGTGACGACTGACTTATTCCGGCTGAACGTCGTCGGCCGGCTTGGCATCCGGACCAGGTTCCAGCTCGACCTCGTCGATATCGGTTTCCACCACGCGCTGCAGGCCGGACAGCTTGGTGCCGTCTTCCACCGCGATCAGGGTCACGCCCTGGGTGGCGCGGCCCATTTCGCGGATTTCCGCCACGCGGGTGCGAATCAGCACGCCGCCGGTGGTGATCAGCATGATCTCGTCGGTCGGCTCCACCAGCGTGGCAGCCACCACGCGGCCGTTACGCTCGGAAGTCTGGATGGCGATCATGCCCTTGGTGCCACGGCCGTGGCGCGTGTATTCGGTGATCGGCGTGCGCTTGCCGAAGCCGTTTTCGGTGGCGGTCAGCACCGACTGCTGCTCGTTCTCGGCCACCAGCAGCGCGATCACGCGCTGGCCCTCGTCGAGGTTCATGCCGCGCACGCCGCGGGCGTTGCGGCCCATCGGACGTACATCGGATTCCTCGAAGCGCACGGCCTTGCCGGCGTCGGAGAACAGCATCACATCGTGTTCGCCATCGGTCAGCGCAGCGCCGATCAGGAAGTCGCCTTCGTCCAGGTCCACCGCAATGATGCCGGCCTTGCGCGGATTGCTGAAGTCCTTGAGCGGGGTCTTTTTGACCGTGCCCAGGCTGGTCGACATGAACACGTAGTGGTCTTCGGGGAAGCTACGGTTTTCGCCCGACAGCGGCAGGATGACGGTGATCTTTTCGTTGTCCGCCAGCGGGAACATGTTGACGATCGGCTTGCCGCGCGAGTTGCGCGAGCCTTGCGGCACTTCCCATACCTTGAGCCAGTACATGCGGCCACGGTTCGAGAAGCACAGGATGTAATCGTGGGTGTTGGCGATGAACAGCTGGTCGATCCAGTCTTCTTCCTTGGTGGCCATGGCCTGCTTGCCGCGACCGCCGCGTTTTTGCGACCGGTACTCGGTAATCGGCTGCGCCTTCATGTAACCGGTATGCGACAGCGTGACCACCATATCCTGCGGCGTGATCAGGTCTTCGGTGCCGAGATCGGTGGCGTTGTGCTCGATGCTGGAGCGGCGCGGATCCTTGGCGCGGTCGCCGAATTCGTTGACCACGTGGGTCATTTCGTCGGTGATGATGGTGGTCACGCGCGACGGCTTGGACAGGATGTCCAGCAGGTCGGCGATTTCGGCCATCACGTCCCGGTATTCATTGACGATCTTGTCCTGCTCCAGGCCGGTCAGGCGTTGCAAACGCATTTGCAGGATTTCCTGGGCCTGGTCGTCGGACAGACGGTACATGCCGTCGGCCTGGATGCCGTAATGCTTGGGCAGGTGCTCGGGACGGAACGCCTCGATACCGCCGACCGTGCTGCCTTCGGCGGTACGGGCCAGCATTTCGCGCACGATCGAGGAATCCCACGAACGCTCCATCAGCGCCGCTTTGGCCACCGGCGGCGTCGGCGCCGCCTTGATCAGGGCGATGAAATCGTCGATATTGGCCAGCGCCACAGCCAGGCCTTCGAGCACGTGGCCGCGTTCGCGCGCCTTGCGCAGTTCGAACACGGTGCGGCGCGTGACCACTTCGCGGCGGTGCGACAGGAAGCACGACAGCATTTCCTTCAGGTTCAGCAGCTTGGGCTGGCCGTCGACCAGCGCCACCATGTTCATGCCGAAGGTATCCTGCAATTGCGTTTGCTTGTACAGGTTGTTCAGTACGACTTCCGGCACTTCACCGCGTTTCAGCTCGATCACCACGCGCATGCCCGACTTGTCGGACTCGTCGCGGATGTCGGAAATGCCTTCGAGCTTCTTGTCGCGCACGTTCTCGGCAATACGCTCGAGCAGCGATTTTTTATTCACCTGGTACGGCAGCTCATCGACGATGATGGCGGTGCGGCCGCCATCCTTGCCGTATTCCTCGTAGTGAGTCTTGGCGCGCATGACCACCCGGCCACGGCCGGTACGATAACCGTCGCGCACGCCCGATACGCCATAGATGATGCCGCCGGTCGGGAAGTCGGGCGCCGGAATCAGCTCGATCAACTCGTCAATCGAGCATTGCGGGTTTTGCAGCACGTGCAGCGCGCCGGCAATCACTTCGTGCAGATTGTGCGGCGGGATGTTGGTGGCCATACCCACCGCGATACCGGACGAACCGTTGATCAGCAGGTTGGGAATGCGGGTTGGCAGAACGGTCGGTTCTTTTTCCTTGCCGTCGTAGTTGGGCTGGAAATCGACGGTGTCCTTGTCGATGTCGGCCAGCAGTTCGCTGGAAATCTTGTCCAGGCGGCACTCGGTGTAACGCATCGCTGCCGCGCCATCGCCATCGACGGAACCAAAGTTACCCTGGCCATCGACCAGCATGTAGCGCAGCGAAAAGTCCTGCGCCATGCGCACCAGCGTGTCGTAAATCGAGGCGTCGCCGTGCGGGTGATATTTACCCATGGTGTCGCCGACCACGCGCGCGCACTTGACGTAGGCGCGGTTCCACACGTAGTTCGACTCGTGCATCGAGTACAAGACGCGGCGGTGCACCGGCTTCAAGCCGTCGCGCACGTCCGGCAAGGCGCGGCCAACGATCACGCTCATGGCGTAATCGAGGTAGCTCTTGCGCATCTCTTCTTCGAGGGAAATTGGAATTGTTTCTTTTGCGAATTGATCCATTGGCGGGTCGACTGGTCTTGTAGGGGTTATCTCTTAAGCAATGTATGCCGCACGTACTGCCTTGCTGCGTGTCTATATTGATGTGACAGGCAAGCGTACGATTTTAACATGCGGACCAGCGCACCAGCACAAATTGACCGCCAACGGCCATCCATGCGGGCTGGCACACAGTTGGGCGCATGTAACACGATGTAATATTCATGACACATTACTCAATTATTATCGACAATCCCGTTGCGTCAAAACAACATGTTGGTGATGTACAAAATGGGGCGTCTGCGCACCACTTTCGCGCACCATGACCGGATGTGGCAAAATGAATTGGAAGTCAATTGCATGTTTCACAAGCGGAAAACTGGCGTAACGACCCTGCGTGGTAGAATCCCGGCCACGTATTGCACGTATTGCACGTCGCGCAGTTTTCTGCGGATATCACCCCCGAAAGGAACAAAAATATGAAGAAACTTATTTCGATGTTGGCCGTGTCGGCAGCTTTTGCAGGTTCGGCGTTTGCACAAACTACGCCAACCGCGCCACCTTACGCGCCAGTGACCCAGGACATCAAGGCAGCTACCCCGAAAAGCGCCTATGTTCAGGACGCTCGCGGTGTGATCGTGCGTGACCCATTCGGCCTGTGCTGGCGCACCGGCTACTGGACCCCGGCTGATGCCGTTCCAGGTTGCGATCTGCCACTGTGCGTTGAGCCAGAGAAACTGGAAAACGGCAAATGCGTAGCGCCACCGCCACCACCGGTTGCTCCAGCACCAGCACCTGCCCCAACGCCAGCACCAACGCCAGCACCAGTTCCTGTGCCAACCGCACAAAAAGTGAGCTTCGCTGCTGACGCGTTCTTCGACTTCGACAAGTCGGTGCTGAAACCGGAAGGCAAAGCCAAACTGGACGACGTGACCTCGAAACTGGGCGCCGTCAACCTGGAAGTCATCATCGCTGTTGGTCACACCGACTCCGTTGGTAGCGACGAGTACAACCAGAAGCTGTCGGTACGCCGCGCTGAAGCCGTCAAAGCCTACATCATCTCCAAAGGCGTTGACGCAACCCGCGTGTACACCGAAGGCAAAGGCGAGAAACAGCCAGTTGCTGACAACAAAACCGCCGAAGGCCGCGCGAAAAACCGTCGCGTAGAAATCGAAGTGGTAGGCACCAGCAAGTAATACGGGTGGTACCCTCGCTAAACCTACTGCGCCTCGCGCTATGGTTTTTCGAGGGTCCTGATTCGTAACAACCCCGCCTCAGCGGGGTTTTTTTATGCCTGCTGCTTTAGAATAGCGGGATATCTTTTCATGAAAGCTGCACCATGAACGCCGACCCCCTGGAACTGCAAAAATTCTCCGACCTGGCCCACCGCTGGTGGGACCCGACCTCCGAGTTCCGTCCGCTGCACGAAATCAATCCGCTGCGCCTGGAATGGATCAACGCCCGCGTGCCGCTGGCTGGCAAAAAGGTGATCGACATCGGTTGCGGTGGCGGCATCCTGTCCGAGTCGATGGCGCGCAAGGGCGCTGACGTGACCGGCATCGACCTGGGCGAAAAGGCACTGAAAGTGGCCGATCTGCACAGCCTGGAATCGGGCGTGCAGGTACGCTACAAGCTGATCGCCGCCGAAGAGATGGCGGCGCAGGAAGCCGGCCAGTACGACGTGGTGACCTGCATGGAAATGCTGGAACACGTGCCAGACCCTGGCGCCATCGTGCGCGCCGCTGCGGCCCTGGTGAAACCGGGCGGCCACGTGTTTTTTTCCACGCTCAACCGTAACCCCAAGTCTTACCTGTTTGCCATTATCGGTGCCGAATACGTGCTGCGCATGCTGCCCAAGGGCACGCACGACTACGACAAGTTCATTACGCCGTCGGAACTGTCGCAATACGTGCGCAGCGCCGGCCTGGAAACGCGCGGCTTCAAGGGCCTGGCCTACAACCCGCTGACCAAGATTTATTCGCTCAACGACGACACCAGCGTCAATTACATGATCGCCACTACCCGTCCGCTCGATTGACCCTTGCCCACTTGATTGCCTATGACCATGCCCCTCGCCGCGCCGCGCGCCATCCTGTTTGACCTGGACGGCACACTGGCCGACACCGCCCCCGACCTGGCCGCCGCCGTCAACCTGCTGCGCAGCGCGCGCGGCCTGCCACCCACCGACTACGCACTGCTGCGTCCTACCGCCTCGGCCGGGGCGCGCGGCATGATAGGCGTGGCGTTTGGCCTGAAGCCCGAGGACGACGGCTACCTGGCCCTGCGCGACGGTTTTTTTGACAATTACCAGGCCGCCATCGCAGTGCACAGCACGCTGTTCGACGGCGTGCCGGCGCTGCTGGCCGGCATCGAACAGGCCGGCTTGCAATGGGGCGTGGTGACCAACAAGCCCGAGCGCTTCACCAATCCGCTGCTGCCGCTGATCGGCCTCGGGCACGCGGCCTGCGCCATCTCGGGCGATACCACCGCCCATCCCAAGCCGCATCCGGCGCCGCTGCTGGCGGCGGCGGCGCAACTGGGACTTGCACCGGAGCACTGCTGGTACGTGGGCGACGACCGCCGCGATATCGAAGCCGGCAAAGCCGCCGGCATGCCGACGATAGCCGCCGCCTGGGGCTATTGCGGCGCCGTCGAACCGCTGCAGTGGCAAGCGGACGTGGTACTCGAACATCCGCAGCAATTGCTGTCGCTGATGCAACAAGCGCTATCAGATCGATAAGCACAAAAAACAATCTTGCCCTGAAGGCCGTTGCATGCAGCATTAAATCTGCTAGTGACGCTGGAATTTGATTGCTTAAACCCGCAAGCAGGCGTAGCCTTCGCATTGCCGCACGGAAATAATGAATTCAGTTTCATCAAGATGCGGTGGGGACAAACAATCAATTTTTTTCAGGCACATCATGATACTTCCTGAACTGGCTGCCCAAACGTCGCAGCCCGGTCCGGAGCAGATGGCTGATTTCATCGCACAACTGCCCGCGCTTCCTTGCGCTGCGCAAAGCTGGTTCGCCAGCGTTGCCGACGCTAAACTTCACTGGTATGACCTGATCGCCGGTTTTCCCGAGCGGCCGGACATCCATGATCCAATAGGCCGCTACCAGCGGCGCATGCAATTCGAGCTGGAAGCGACAGCCGAGCAACATCACCTGTTCTTTGCCATCACCCGGCCGCGCGTGCGTTTTAACCCGGCCGTAGCCGTGCAATGGGGCTTTTTTTCGCTCAAGCTCACCCTGCCGCTGCTGGTCGGCCTGGAGCAAGTCAAGGACAGCCTGACCATCGAGCTGACGGTGCCGTTTGCCGCCACGCTGAAAAAGCCGATCGTCAGCCTGACGCCCAACTTTGTCACGCTCAACTGGGGTGGGCTGGCCGAAGTATTTTCTGTGCATGACATCCTGCAAGCCCACGCCCCCGAACAGGCGCCCAGCCAGGTGTTCTACGTGGGCCAGACGCGCGACAGCGAGGCAAGGCTGGCGCGCGCACGGCTGCCAGCCTTGCAAAAGCTGCATGCCAGACACAAGGAAGACGTCGACACATTGCTGCTGGTGCACAGCCTGGACCTGGTGGCCAGCAGCGCCCATGGCGATCCGGCCGGGCTGCCGCAACATGCTCACCCGACGGCTGCCGCCGCGCTCCAGCGCGCACGCATGGATGTGATCGAAACGGCGCTGATCCGTCACTTTGAAGGCGCGGCGCCGCTGGCGCGCAAGCCGGAAGAACGCCAGCAGCGCCGCGAGCGCATGACCGACGTAGAGCAAAGCAACAACCTGGTGCAGTTCACCCTCGATTTACAATGGCCGCAAGCCGGTTCCTATGCCAAAATCGGATCGCAGCAAACGGCGGCTGCATCACATCACCTGCTCAGCTGCTTCATCGCCGATGGTGAAACAATTGTGTCGAAAATGTCATTGCCGACTGCAGGGAAAGGCGCCAAAGCGCATACAGCCTGAGCTGGCGTGCAGCAGAATGTCACACACGCATATTTCCCGCGTGGAAATTGTGGATGGGAGCGGCTATACTGACGAGTGGCGCCGCAACGGGCGGCGCCGTCGTTTTCGAGATCCTTCCGGGATCCGTCCTCATAACCTGGTGGAGCACGCAATATGACGAGCGATTATCCCGACCTGATTGCCAGCGAAGATGATGAGCCTTCGCTAGAGGAATTGGGACTGGGAGCACCGCCGGCGGAAGCACCGGAACCGTTCCACGATCTGCTGGCGCCGCCGCCGGAACCGCTCGACGATTTGCTGCCTCTGCTGCCGCAGCGCAGCAACGCGCCGCAAACCTGGCGCGTCACCGTGTCCGACGCCAAGTACCACTGGTACGACCTGTTTGCCGGTTTTCCCGAGCGTCCCGACATACGCGACCCCGTCGGTCGCCAGTTGCGCCGCATGCAGTTTGACCTGGAAGCAACGATGGAAAAGCGGCTGATTTATTTTGCCGTCAACCGTCCCATCGTCCGCTTCGACCCCAGCCGCAACGTCAGCTGGGCATTCTTCTCGCTCAAGCTGACCGTGCCGATCCTGGTCGGCGTGGACGGCAAGCGCGATACCGTGCAGATGGAGTTGACGGTGCCGTTTGCCGCCACGCTGAAAAAGCCGACCGTCACCATGACCGACCGCTTTATCACGCTCAACTGGGGCGGCCTGGTGGAAGCGCTGTCGATCCACGACGTGCTGCAGTACTACGAGAACGATGTCGCCTTCCCCAGCAAGGTGCAATACGTGGGCCAGACCAAGGACCCGGCCGGCCGCCTGGCGCGCGCGCGCCTGACGGCTGTGCAGCGTATTCACCAGAACAACAACGAGGACAACGACCTGCTGCTGCTGGTGCAGCGCATGCAGGTAGAAGTGCTGTGCGACGACGGCGACCCTGGCGAGCTGCCCATCAACCAGAACGCGGTAGCGGCCGACATGCTGCTGAAAGACCGCGTGGACGCGATTGAATGCGCGCTGATCCGCTATTTTGAGGGGCCGCAGATGCACGGCCGCAGCGACCGCGAAGCCGACGTACGGCGCCAGCGCCTGCGCGAACTGCACGAGTCCAACAAGCTCGAAAGTTTCCGCATCGATTTGCGACTGGAAGACGACAACCCATACCACGAGCTGGTCTCCAACCACGTGCCCGCCTCGCGCCAGCATATACTCGACTGCACCATTGCCGATGGCCTGGTGCAGGTGGTACGCGTGCCGGAAAAAACCAAACCTTAATTTTTACACGGCAGCGAGCGCCTGTTCAAGGTCTGCCAGCAGGTCGTCGCTGTGCTCGATACCGATCGACAACCGCACCGTATCGACCGTCACGCCAGCCTTGGCCAGTTCCGCTTCGTTGAGCTGGCGGTGCGTGGTGGAGGCCGGGTGGCAGGCCAGCGACTTGGCGTCGCCAATATTGACCAGCCGGGTAAATAACTGCAGCGCATCCTGGAAGCGCGTACCGCCAGCCACACCGCCCTCCACGCCGAAAGTCAGGACGCCGGACGGACGTCCACCGAGATATTTGAGCGCCAGCGCATGGTCGCGGTGGTCTTCCAGTCCGGCATAATTGACCCACTTGACCTTGGCATGGCTGCGCAGGAATTGCGCCACCTTGCGCGTGTTCTCGGTAATGCGCTCCATGCGCAGCGCCAGCGTTTCAATCCCCTGCAGAATCAGGAAAGCATTGAACGGCGAAATCGCCGCGCCGGTATTACGCAGCGGCACCACCCGCGCCCGGCCGATATACGCCGCAGCCCCCAGCGCCTCGGTATACACCACGCCGTGATACGACACGTCCGGCTCGTTCAGGCGGCGGAAACGCTGCTTGTGCTCGGCCCACGGGAACTTGCCCGAATCGACGATGACGCCGCCGATGGAATTGCCATGGCCGCCCAGGTACTTGGTCAGCGAATGGATGACGATGTCGGCGCCGTGCTCGAACGGGCGCAGCAGGTAAGGCGTGGCCACCGTGTTATCGACGATCAGCGGCACGCCATGCTGGTGCGCCACCGCGGCAATCTGCGCAATATCCGAGATATTCCCGAGCGGGTTGCCGATCGACTCGATGAACACGGCCTTGGTGCGCGCGTCGATCAGGGCGCCGAACGATTGCGGATCGGCAGCGTCGGCAAAACGGGTTTCGATACCGAACTGCGGCAGCGTATGGGCGAACAGGTTGTAAGTGCCGCCGTACAGCGTGGAGGCCGAGACGATGTTATCGCCAGCCTCGGCAATGGTTTGAATGGCATAGGTAACCGCCGCCTGCCCCGAGGCCAGCGCCAGCGCCCCTACCCCGCCCTCGAGCGCGGCCAGGCGCTGCTCGAGCACATCCTGGGTCGGATTCATGATGCGCGTGTAGATATTGCCCTGCACTTTCAGGTCGAACAGGTCGGCGCCATGCTGGGTATCGTCAAACGCATAGGCCACGGTTTGATAAATGGGCACAGCCACCGCGCGCGTGGTGGGATCGGGCCGGTAGCCGCCGTGCACGGCCAGGGTTTCAAGCTTCATGTCTCCTCCATGTTGGTAGTTGTGCCAGCGTAGAGCGAATGACGGGCGCTGCCCACGAATCTCTTTGCACAAGCACATGCGGATAGTGGATATGCAGAAGCCCCTGTACAGGGTGAGTAAGGTGAGCAGGGTGAGCCGCCCGGCAGTCGTTATGCGATGCCTGGCGGCTCGTGCTCGTGCCTGCATGGTGAGCAGGCACGTAGCGGCGGAATGGGTTGGACCGTGCAGCAACCGATGAAGTTCCCTTGCCTTGATAAGAAAAGTTTAAAATCGCATCCCGCAGTTTTTAGTGCGACTGAGTGCAAAGACAACATAGTTAGTAAATAATTTATACTTATTTTTAGGTAAGTGATAGTATGACAATGCCGCATAGAGCTTGTTGCAGAGCAAAGGCGGGATATTGATGTACTTACAAGACTGACCAACTGAGAGGGTAATCCGATGAATGTAAAGCGTATCTTGAGCCAGGTTGCCGTTTCGGCCGCGTTGCTGTGGACGGGTGTAGCCAATGCGGCGTTGTATCAATTCAATCTGACGGGAGACTACACAGCCCAGTGGACGCTGGACTCGAATGTGACCCCGGATGTTAGTGAAGATGGCGTGGGCTTTATTGTGTATGACGTATCAGGCTTTCCCGACGCCTTCTTCGGGGTTGCCGACATCAGCTTTTTCTCCAGCGCTAACAATGGCGGACTGGTGATTGAGGACTACTGGACCGGTATTCCACTGTTGCAAACCGACGGTCCCCAGCTCTACACCGGTACGGAAGACAATCCCGTATTCAGACTCGGCACTTTCGCCCTGACCGAATACCTGGGCAGCGGCAGCTACACGCTCAACATCAGCAACGTCAGCGCCGTACCAGAGCCGGCCACTTACGGCATGCTGCTGGCAGGCCTGGGCCTGATGGGCGCAACGCTGCGCCGCCGTCGCCAGCACTGATACAGCTTAGGCCTGCACTGGCGCCCGGAATCCGCCTCTGGTGACAGGGGCGGATTTTTTTCGTCTGTCAAACGGCGGCCAGGCCGCCATCTCCATGCTGATATTTCATATATTCGCATGATAAATAATTCCTTTTAGCATAATCTTAAAACCCCTAGAATCGCCTCTACTGCTATCAAGACAGGAGTGCGTTCATGACCAATGACATTCGCCGCCACCTCATCAAATCGTTCGGCGCCAGCGCCGCCCTGGCAGCCCTGCCAGGCATGGCTGCCGCTACCGGGCAGGCGGCAGAACCAGCGCTGGCCCGGCCGGCCTCTTCCGCCAATACAGCGCCGCCCCCTGCCAGCGGCGGCTTTGTTAGCAGCACCCGGGAAGGTCCACTCGAACTGATCAACCTGATCGAGATCGAGGCGCAGGCCGCCCGCGTGATTCCTGCTGGCGCGTTCAGCTACATCGCCGGCGGCGCCGGCGACGAATGGACCATGCGCGAAAACCGCACCGCCTTCAACCGCCAGTTGATTGTGCCGCGCGTACTGTCCGGCAAGGGCACGCCCGACTTGCGCACGCAAATCCTTGGCACCGCAATTACGTCGCCCGTCATCATCACGCCGGTGGCCGCCCACGGCCTGGCCCACGCCAGCGCCGAAGCCGGCACCGCACGTGCTGCGGCGGCAGCGGGCACCATACTTGGCGTGAGCACGGTATCGACGCTGAACCTGGAACAGGTGGCGCGTGCAGCAGCCGGTCCCAAGTGGTTCCAGCTGTACATGCTGCAAGACACCGACTACAGCGCCCAACTATTGCGCCGTGCCCGGGCCGCCGGCTACCGCGCCATCGTCCTCACCGTGGACACCACCGTGGTGGGCAACCGCGAAGACGGCCTGCGCCAGCGCTTCCAGTTTCCGCTCCAGCCCGGCAATCTGCTGGGCGACGATCCGAGCGCACCGATCCCGCCGGCGCGCCGCACCTTTGCCCACAAGATCGACCAGAAAACCATCGAGTTCGTCATCCGCGAGAGCGGTTTGCCAGTCATCATCAAGGGCATCAGCCATCCCGACGACGCCAGAAAAGCCATCGCAGCCGGCGCCGCCGCGATCCAGGTCAGCAACCACGGCGGCCGCCAACTCGACGGCGCCCCGGCCGCCTACACCGTACTGCCCGCCATCGCCAAGGCCGTCAACGGCCGCGTCCCCATCATTTTCGACAGCGGTATACGACGCGGCCAGGACGTCTTCAAAGCCCTCGCCAGCGGCGCCGACGTGGTCGCCATCGGCCGCCCGGTACTGTACGGCCTGGCCCTGGGCGGCTGGCAAGGCGTGCAGTCGGTGCTGGAACTGCTCAACCGCGAGCTGGCGATGACGATGCAGTTGGCGGGTGTGGAGACGGTGGCGGAGATTCGGGGGGCGGTGTTGCAGGCGGGGGCGTAGTGTGAGGTGGCACGAATGCCGGTGAGCCTGCACCTAACTAATCGGCGGCCACAGCTTGCTGGGAGGGGGGGGAGTGGCGGCGAGACTGATGTGGTCCAGCCGCCACCGCTTGAGTTGCTTAAACAAATGGGAGCCTCGAAAAACCGCGCCAGCTCTGGCATGATGTCGTCAACCCGATTCTGACCTGATTCCGATGATCAAAGGCAGCCTGTTTGCCGACCAGGAGCGCGAAACGAAGCTCAACGAGCTTGGCGATACGCTACGGGTGCTGGAGCAGCATGTCGACTTCGCGGCGCTGGCGCAGCGGTCG
>JBEVNE010000089.1:0-9159 GCA_040508275.1 Duganella sp. | reverse complement strand
CGGGCGCCAATTGTATAGGGGTTAACCATGTTATTTTTGAAAAGCACCACCGTGACGAAGGCGCCAGGTATTTATGACGTCGACATCGCAGCCAAGCCGCCAGGCAAGACTTTTGGCGTATTCCTCGCCACCGACCCCGACAACCCACCGGCCGATGTGCTGGCCAAGCTGGCTGAACTGGGCTTCAAGAATACCTATAGCGGCGGCTACACCCACAAGGATCGCGGCAAGGTACTGGACCTGCACTTCCAGAAAGACGGCACCGACCTGTTCCAGGGCTGGAAAGCCGAAGAAATGGAGGCCAACATGGCCGCCATCAACGCGCTGTTCAACGGCGTCGGCATCACCATCACCCCGCGCGTGATGTCGCTGGCTGAAGCGTACGCTTAAGCCAGGCACACGGTAGCGGCAAGTCTCTGCACCAAGGCGCGCCAGGACCGCTATCATGGCGGTCATGGACCTGTTTGCTGACGATGCCGCTCTGACCCCCATCCCCATCGAAGACGGTGAATTATGGTTCCAGCAGCGGCTGGCGCTCGAGCTCGCCCCTGACGAGGTATTCCGCCGCCTGCGTGACGACACCGACTGGCGTGCCGAACAGATACAGGTATGGGGCAAACTCCATTTGCAGCCACGATTGTCGGCCTGGCATGGCGACGCCAGCTATCGCTATTCCGGCAAGACCTTCCATCCGCAGCCGTTTACAGCGCTGCAACGCCACATCAAACAGGCCGTGGAGCAGGCCACCGGCCGCCGCTTCAACAGCGTGCTGCTCAATTACTACCGCGACGAACGCGACAGCATGGGCTTCCACGCCGATGACGAGCGCGAACTGGGGCCCGAGCCCGCCATCGCCTCGCTCAGCTTCGGCGCGCCGCGCACCTTCATCCTCAAGCACCGGCGCCTGCCCAAAACCGTCAAGCTGGCGCTGGGCGACGGCTGCCTGCTGCTGATGGCAGGCGCACTCCAGCAGCATTGGCTGCATGGCATCAACAAGGAACGCACACCGCGCGGGCCACGGATCAACCTGACTTTCCGCCTGATCGAGTGAGCGCCGCCGCACCATACTGGCAAACTGCAAGGCGTTTTGCCACGTCCGTTTAAGAATCACTTAAGTTTGGTGGTTGCAATAAAATGCAGATAATCGTTCGGTTCACATCTCGTTACACTTATTACTAATTCGGTCGTGACGTTCAGGCGCGCTGGTGGTATCTTGCTTACATCGCGATTCAACATAGAAAGAATTGCGATCCCAAGCAAGTCCAACCACTTTTGCTGAAAGATCAAGATCATGAAAAAGATTATCCTTGCCGTTGTCGCTTCTGCCGCCGCCCTGGCTGGTACTTCCGCTTTTGCCGATGAGGCAGGCACCGCTTACGTCGGCGTTGGCGCCGTCGGCAGCAAATACGAATTCAATGCTCCTGGCGCTGTCAGCGGCGAAAACCACAGCGGTTACAAAACCGGCGCCAAGATTTACGGCGGTTACAATATCGACCAGACCTGGGCGGTAGAGGGCGGTTACACCGACTTCGGTAAAAAATCGTACAACTACACTGCTGCCGGCCTGCCAGGCGGTGTGCGCAGCGACGCGCACTCCTACTACCTGGCCGGTAAAGGCACCTGGCCCGTGAACCAGCAAATCGCCCTGACCGGCAAGCTGGGCGTCGCCCGCAACACCAATGAAGTCAGCACTTCCGGCATTGCGTCGGTCAACGGCGACAAGAACAAAACCGCGCTGTACGCTGCGGTGGGTGCGGAATACGCGATCAACAACAATGTCAAAGTGGCGCTCGAGTATGAGCACTACGGCAAGAACGACATCGACACCGGCCGCAAGAGCGGTGCTGTGACGGCGGGTCTGCGTTACGCCTTCTAAGCGATTCTCTCCAGTAAAAAAGCCACCGGTTCGGTGGCTTTTTTTATGCGGACGCGCGATGAAGCAGCGATTCACGGCGTATTGTGCTGATCGAATGCTTTTCGGGCGTTTTCCACCATCGGCAGCTTATCCAGCGTCCATGCATACAGCTGGCGCATGGGCGGTAGCAGGGTGTGTCCCAGCGGGGTAATTTCATATTGAACCGCAAGCGGCATCGCTATCACGTGGCGTGATACCAGCCCGTTGCGCTCCAGGCGGCGCAGGCATTGGGTCAGCGCCTTCTGGGTAATGCCTTCCAGCCGGCGCTTGATCGCATTGAAGCGATGCGGCTCTTCATCGAGCACCGTCAGCACCATCATCGACCACTTGTCAGCGATCTGATCGAACAAGGCCCGGCTAGGGCATTCCGAGGAAAAGCACTGCGGTTCTATTGGTAAGGTCGAATGTCCCATGGCTGGCTCCCGTGCATGCTTGGCCTCCGATGGAGATCCAGGTATAAATTTTATACCATGATGGTACGCTGGCCAAGTTTCCCCGGAGATACCTGCACTACTCAAGGTGCCTAATTGACATCAGGTATAAAATATATACCATGGGGGTTCTCAACCTTTATGGAGTTTATGGCGATGTCTTCCTTCGATAACCGCACCTTGTTTCAACCGCTTCAACTGGCCCCTGGCATCACCTTGCGCAATCGCGTGGTGATGTCGCCGATGACGACCTGGTCGGGCACCGATCATCTCGAGATTTCGGTGGAGGAAGAAGCCTACTATCGGCGCCGCGTCCAGGGCGTGGGACTGGTGGTCAGCGGCTGCGGCCAGGTGACTGCCAACGGCATCGGCTTTACGCACGAGTTTTCGGCAGCCGACGACAGTTTCACCCCGAGCCTCAAGCGGCTGGCGGACGCCGCCAGGAGCGGCGGTGCGCCAGCCGTGCTTCAGCTGTTCCATGCTGGTAACAAGGCCATACCGGAGCTGGTCCCTGGTGGCGACGTGGTGAGTGCCAGCGCCGTGCTGACCAAGGCCACGCCCTTCGTGGCGCCGCTGACGCCGCGCGCCCTCAGCGGTGATGAAGTGCTGCAGATGATCAAGGCCTTTGGCGATGCAGCCCGGCGCGGCATCGAAGCAGGTTTTGACGGCATCGAAATCCACGGCGCCCACGGCTTCCTGTTGCAAAACTTCCTCTCGCCGGCCACCAATACCCGTACCGATGAATGGGGCGGCTCGCTCGAGAACCGCCTGCGCTTCCCGCTGGCCGTGGTCGCAGAAGTCAAGCGCGTGATTGCCGAGCACGCCGACCGGCCGTTTGCCCTTGGCGTGCGTCTTTCGCCGGAAGAGCCGGGCGATGATGGCTACCGCATCGAGCAGACGCTGACGCTGGTTGACCGTTTGCTGGAACTCGGTGTGGACTACCTGCACGCTTCGCTGGCCAATCTGTTGACCGACCGGCCGATCGACGACCAGGACGGCCCGTCGATCATCGCGCGCATTGTCGAGCGGGTTGGCCAACGCGTGCCAGTGCTGGCCGCTGGCGGTATTGTCACGCCCGAGCAGGCCAGCGAAGCGCTTGCGACCGGCTTATCGCTGGTGGCGATCGGCCGTGGCCTGATCATCAATCCGGACTGGGTGAGCCTGGTGCAGGAGGGGCAGCCAGTGGAAACCGCGCTCGATCCTGCCAAGGTGGCAGCGCTGGCGATTCCACCGAAGCTGTGGGGCATCATTGAAGGTTTCCAGGGTTGGATTCCTTTGAAGCAGCAAGGCGCCCAGTAACACCGGGCGCCTTGCCAGGGGCTTACGTGGTCAGCGGCTTGTACCGAATACGCTTGGGCTTGGCGCCTTCTTCGCCGAGGCGTTTCTTCTTGTCGGCTTCGTATTCCTGGTAGTTACCATCGAAGAAGGTGACTTGCGAGTTGCCTTCGAATGCCAGGATGTGGGTGGCGATACGGTCGAGGAACCAGCGATCGTGCGAGATCACCATGACCGAACCGGCGAATTCGAGCAGCGCGTCTTCCAGTGCGCGCAGGGTTTCCACGTCCAGATCGTTCGACGGTTCATCGAGCAGCAGCACGTTGCCGCCCTTGAGCAGGGTCTTGGCCAGGTGCAGGCGGCCGCGTTCACCGCCGGACAGGTTGCCAACGATTTTTTGCTGGTCGCCGCCCTTGAAGTTGAAGCGGCCCAGGTAGGCGCGCGACGGCATTTCGAAGCGGCCCACGCTGAGGATGTCGGCGCCGCCGGAGACGTCTTCGAACACGGTCTTGCTGTTGCCCAGTTCGTCGCGGCTCTGGTCCACCAGCGACACGCGCGCGGTCTGGCCGATCACCACTTCGCCGCTATCGGGTTTGTCGATGCCGGCGATCATCTTGAACAGCGTCGATTTACCGGCGCCGTTGGGGCCGATAATGCCGACGATGGCGCCAGGCGGCACGGTGAACGACAGGTTGTCGATCAGCAGGCGGTCGCCGAAGGCTTTCGAGACATTCTTGAATTCGATGACTTCGTTACCGAGGCGCTCGGCCACCGGGATGAAGATCTCCTGGGTTTCGTTGCGCTTCTGGTATTCGTGCTCGCTCAGCTCGTTAAAGCGGGCCAGGCGGGCTTTCGACTTGGCCTGGCGCGCTTTCGGATTCTGGCGCGACCATTCGAGTTCTTTCTGCAGCGCTTTCTGGCGTGCCGACTCGGTGGCTTCTTCCTGCTTCAGGCGCGCCTGTTTCTGGTCCAGCCACGACGAGTAATTGCCTTTCCATGGAATGCCATGGCCACGGTCGAGCTCAAGAATCCATTCGGCGGCGTTGTCGAGGAAGTAGCGATCGTGGGTGATGCCGACCACGGTGCCGGGGAAACGCAGCAGGAATTGTTCGAGCCATTCGACCGATTCGGCATCGAGGTGATTGGTGGGTTCGTCGAGCAGCAGCATGTCGGGCTTGGACAGCAGCAGCTTGCACAGCGCCACGCGGCGCTTTTCACCACCGGACAGCACGCCGATCTTGGCATCCCATGGCGGCAGGCGCAGCGCGTCGGCGGCCATTTCCAGTTGCAGGTTCAGGTTGCCGCCGTCGGACGAGGCGATGATCGCTTCCAGCCGGCCTTGCTCGGCGGCGAGGGCGTCGAAGTCGGCGTCTTCCTCGGCGTAGGCGGCGTAGACGGCGTCGAGCTTGGCCTGCGCTTCAAACGCTTCGCCAAGGCCCGATTCGACTTCCTGGCGCACGGTTTTTTCCGGATCGAGCTGCGGCTCCTGCGGCAGGTAGCCGATGTTCAGCCCCGGCATCGGCCGTGCTTCGCCCTGGATGTCGGTATCGATACCGGCCATAATTTTCAGCAAGGTGGACTTGCCGGAGCCGTTCAGGCCCAGCACGCCGATTTTTGCACCGGGGAAAAAGGACAGCGAAATATCCTTGAGGATCTGGCGTTTGGGCGGGACGATTTTGCCCACGCGGTTCATGGTATAGACGTAATTGGCCATTTATTTAGTGTCTCAGTGAAATATGGGCAGCTCGAAAAACCGTAGCGAGGCGCCCAGATGGATAAATCCGGGGAAGGACGACAGGATACGACAAATCCCGCCGCCCGCCCACTATTGAGCGCGCCGGCTGGTCCACAGGCCCTCGGCCACGTACAGCGCCAGCGCCACCCAGATGATGGAAAAGCCGATCAGCCTTTCGGTGGGGAAGGGTTCGTGGAATACCCATATCCCCAGCAATGCTGCCAGTGTGGGCGAGATGTATTGCAGCATGCCCAGCACCGCCATCGGTATTTGGCGCGCGCCGGCGGCAAACAGCAGCAGCGGTATCGCCGTGATCGGCCCGGCGGCGGCCAGCAGCCAGCGCATACCGTCCGCTTCCGTGTTGACGAAGGTATTCTGGCCGTGCATGGTCAGCCAGAGCACATAGCCGAGCGCCAGCGGAAACAGCAGCATGGTTTCCAGCGACAGGCCCTCCAGCGCCGCCAGTGCCGCCGTCTTGCGTAGCAGGCCGTAGGCGCCGAACGACAGGCCGAGTATCAGGGCGATCCATGGCACCTGGCCGGCCGACCAGGTCAGCCAGGCCACGCCGCAGGCGGCCACACCGATGGCGATCCACTGGCCACGGCGCAGCGTTTCACCGAGCACCAGCATGCCCAGCACGACATTAATCAGCGGATTGATAAAGTAGCCGAGGCTGGCGTCGATCACATGGCCGTTGTTGACCGACCAGATATACACGAACCAGTTGGCCGACAGCAGCAGGGCGCTGGCCACGAAAGCGGCCAGCACGCGCGGCTGGCGCAGCACTTGCGGCAGCCATTTCCACTGGCGCCGCACGGCCAGCACCAGCAGCAGAAAGGCGAGCGACCACAGCATGCGATGGCCGAGGATTTCCAGCGGCGGCACCTCTCTGAGGGCGTGGAAATACAGCGGAAAAATACCCCAGAGAATAAAGGCGAGGGCGGCGTAGAGAATTCCTGGGTTCATGGTGCGCAGCGGCGAAAACTTGTGGTCGGTCTGACATTATGACCGATTCGGGCGATGGCCGCTGGCAAGCCCGAGGTGTGGCATATTCCGCGCATGCTCAGCTTGTTTCTGCGCGGCATATTGCAACAGACTCGCACTCTGCACGGCGGCGGCGTACACTGGCGTTATTGACGAATTGGAACTAGCTGATCTCCTGATTATTGTTATTTTTCCAAGCACATCCATGCCAAAATCTCCTTGCGTTTTGCCTGTCCTTGACCTACTGTGCAACGCACCAAAACAACAACAGGTGCAATCTTGACCGAGCAACACAAGAAAAGCAGCGTCGCCGCGCTGACCATGGCGGCCATCGGCATCGTCTATGGCGATATCGGTACCAGCCCCCTCTATACCCTCAAAACCATTTTCGATGAAGAACACGGGCTGGCGCTCAACGAGGCCAATCTGCTCGGCATCATTTCGCTGATTTTCTGGGGCCTGACGATCATCGTTTCGCTCAAGTACGTCACGCTGGTGCTGCGCGCCAACAACCGCGGCGAAGGCGGGGTGATGGCGCTGATGGCGCTGGCGCTCAACTCGGTGCACAAGGCGGCGCCGCGCTGGCATTTGCCGCTGCTGATGCTGGGCGTGTTCGGCGCCACCATGTTCTATGGCGACAGCGTGATCACCCCCGCCATTTCGGTGCTGAGCGCCATCGAGGGCCTGGAAGTGGCGGCGCCCGGACTGGAGCAGTACATCGTGCCGCTGACGATCATCGTGCTGGTGTCGCTGTATGCAGTGCAGCACCAGGGCACGGCCGGCATCGGCCGCTGGTTCGGTCCCATCATGCTGCTGTGGTTTGGCGCGCTGGCGGTGATGGGCGTGATTAACATCGTCGCCGCACCCGAAATCGTCGCCGCCCTCAATCCCGTACACGCTTTCCACTTCATGCTGGAAAACCGCATGATCGCACTGGTCGCCCTGGGCGCCGTGGTGCTGGCGTTTACCGGCGCCGAAGCGCTGTATGCCGACATGGGCCACTTCGGAAAAAAACCGATTCGCATGGCCTGGTTCCTGATCGTGTTTCCGGCGCTGGCGCTCAATTACCTGGGCCAGGGCGCACTGCTGCTCACGCATCCTGAAGCCATTTCCAATCCGTTCTTCAAGCAGCTCGGCGCCTGGAGCGTATACCCGCTGGTGATGCTGTCGACGGCGGCGGCGGTGATCGCCTCGCAGGCCACCATTTCCGGCACCTTCTCGATGACCAAGCAAGCGATTGCCCTCGGTCTGCTGCCGCGCATGCGCATCAACCATACGTCGGCGACCGAGATTGGCCAGATTTACATCCCGGCGGTGAACTGGCTGCAACTGGTAGTGGTGCTGATGGCGGTGATCGGTTTCGGTTCGTCCGACAAGCTGGCAGGTGCTTACGGCATTGCCGTCACCGCCACCATGATGGCCACCACCTTGCTGACCTTCTTCGTGATCCGCTACCGCTGGAACCTGCCGCTGTGGGTATGCCTGCTGGCCACCGGTTTCTTCCTCACCATCGACATCGTGCTGTTCTCGGCCACCACGCTCAAGCTGTTCCACGGCGGCTGGTTCCCGCTGCTGCTGGCCATCGTGCTGTTTACCATCATGCTGACCTGGAAGCGCGGCCGCGAACTGGTTTTCAGCAACCTGCAAAAACATGCGATTCCGCTCGAGGAGTTCATGGCTTCGCTGTTCGTGGCGCCGCCCACCCGCGTGTATGGCACCGCCATCTTCCTGCGCGGCGAGAGCGACGGCGTGCCCCATGCGCTGCTGCACAATCTGTCGCATAACAAGGTGCTGCACGAGCGCGTGGTGTTTTTCACCGTGCGCATTGTCGAGGAACCGTATGTGCCGGAAAACGAGCAGGTGCGGATAACCGACCTGGGCCACCAGTGCTACCAGGTCGATGTCTACTACGGCTTCAAGGATGAGCCGGACGTGCCCAAGGCGCTGCGCCAGTGCGAGGGCCTGGGCCTGCCGTTCGAGATGATGGAAACCTCGTTCTTCATCGCCCGCCAGACCGTGATTTCGGCGCCCGACTCCGGCATGGCGCCGTGGCGCGAGCACTTGTTCGTGACCATGTCGCGCAATGCGCGCGGCGCCGCCGACTATTACCAGATTCCGCCCAACCGCGTGATCGAACTCGGCACCCAGGTGGAAATTTAAAACAAGGCGGCGCAAAATAATGTAACTGAATGTTGTTGCCGGATCAGCGCGGGCGCGGTCTGCTACACTTCTGCTCCTGAAAAGCTGTAAAGCTGCAAGGAACACGAACTTATCTCAAGGGTCATCATGAAATCGATGTTGAAAATTTTTGCTGCAGCAGTCATCGGCGCCGCGACGCTGACGGCCTGCGGTGGCCATTACAAACGGCCGGAATCGGCCGCAGCGGTTCAGCCGGCCTACAAAGTGACCGACACCACCGTCGGTACGGGCGATGTGGCGGTAGCCGGCAACCTGGTGACCATTACCTACAGCGGCTACCTGTACGACGCCACCAGGGCCGATAACAAGGGCGCCAAAGTCGATGGCCCGGCCGCCGGCGCTTCGGCGCCGCCGTTCCTGCTGGGTTCGGGCCGTCCGATTCCGAATTCGACCTTCCTCAACGGCCTGGACCAGGCCGTGGCCGGCATGCGCGTAGGCGGCGCCCGCACCGTCGTCTTGCCGGCCGACCTGGCCTACGGCGCTGCGGTCCGCCTGGCCGTCAATGGTTACCCGGAAATTCCCGCCAGTACGCCGCTGGTGTACGACATTGTGCTGGTCTCGGTGAGCGTGCCGCCGGCGCCGCCGGTGGCAGCGCTGCCGCCAACCACCACCGCGATTCA
>JBEVNE010000080.1:0-13938 GCA_040508275.1 Duganella sp. | reverse complement strand
GCGGCCCGCGCCGGCAAAAAAATCCTGTTGGCCAACAAGGAAGCACTGGTCATGTCCGGCCAGCTGTTCATGGACGCGGTCAGCCAGTCCGGCGCCGTGCTGTTGCCGATCGACAGCGAACACAATGCCATTTTCCAGTCTATGCCGCAGTTTGGCGGCCGTATGCCTGCCGTGCGCGATGCCGCTGCCGGCGTATCGAAAATCCTGCTGACCGCTTCCGGTGGTCCCTTCCTCACGCGCGACGTCGCCACGCTGGACGCCGTCACGCCCGAGCAGGCCTGCAAGCATCCGAACTGGTCGATGGGCCGCAAGATTTCGGTCGATTCGGCCACCATGATGAACAAGGGCCTGGAAGTGATCGAGGCGCACTGGCTGTTTGGCGCCCCCGCCGAGCAGATCGAGGTGGTGATCCACCCGCAATCGGTGATCCATTCGATGGTGTCGTATGCCGATGGCTCGGTGCTGGCGCAGCTGGGCAACCCCGACATGCGCACGCCGATTGCCCATGCACTCGCTTACCCGGAGCGCATTGCTTCAGGCGTGGCGCCGCTCGACCTGACGCAGGTTGCCACACTGCAGTTCGAGCGTCCCGATTTTGAGCGTTTCCCTTGCCTGGCGCTGGCCTTCGAAGCGCTGCGCGCCGGCGGCACGGCGCCGGCGCTGCTCAATGCCGCCAACGAGGTGGCGGTGCAGGCATTCCTTGACTTGCGCATCGGTTTCCGCCAGATCGACCGTGTAATCGCCCACGTGGTTGAAGCGCTGCCGCACGGCGCCGCCGACAGTATCGACGCCGTGATGGCGCAGGATGGCGCGGCGCGCGCGGCTGCTGAAAGTTACATCACCGGGCTGGTGCGATGAATTTTCTGCAAACCATCGTCGCCTTTGCCGTCTGTCTCGGTTCGCTGATCGTCATTCACGAACTCGGGCATTACCTGGTGGCGCGCTGGTGCGGCGTCAAGGTGCTGCGTTTTTCGGTAGGCATGGGCAAGGTCGTGTGGTCGCGCCGTTTTGGCCGCGACCAGACCGAGTGGGCCGTGTCGGCCTTGCCGCTGGGCGGCTACGTCAAGATGCTCGATGCGCGCGAGCCCGATATCGGCGAATTGTCCAAGGAAGACCTTGCGCGCGAATTTACGCGCCAGAACGTCTGGAAGCGTATCGCCATCGTTGCCGCCGGTCCGCTGGCCAATTTCCTGGTGGCGATTGTGCTGTTTGCCGGCCTGTACATGCATGGCGTGGCCGAACCGACCAGCAAGATCAGCGTGCGCGCCGACGATGGCCGGCCTTCGGCGGCAACGCTGGCCGGGCTGCGCAGCGGCGACAGCGTCAGCGCCATCAATGGCGAGCCGGTCACGGCCTGGTCCGAACTGCGCTGGCACCTGATGCAGGCCGCCATCGACAAGACCGCAGCGCGCTTGACGGTTGAGCGCCCCGGCTATGGCCGCGTGAACGCGGTACTGCCGGCCGACGCCATGTCCGGCCTCGACCTGGAAGGCGATATTGTAGGCAAGCTGGGGATCGACGTGGCCCGTCCGGCACCGGTGGTGCAGCAGGTGCTGGCTGGCGGTGCGGCCGAGCGCGGCGGCCTGCAGGTGGGCGACCTGGTGAAAACCGTCGATGGCGTGGCGGTCGGTGACGGCATTGCCTTCATCGAGATCATCCGCGCGTCGCCCGGCAAGACCCTGGATGTGGTGGTGCAGCGCGCCGGCCAGCCGCACACGCTGGCGCTCACGCCTGCGGCCGAGCCGAGTAAGGCCCCCGGCGACGATAAAGCAGGCAAAGAAGCTGTAACAGTCGGTAAGATCAGCGCTTACATCGCCCTGCAGCCCGATATGATCACCGTGCCTTCCGGCCCACTGACGGCGCTCGGCAAGGCTGTGCAGCGTGTCTGGGATACCTGCGCGATGACGCTCAAGATGATCGGCAAAATGATCACCGGCGAAGCGTCGCTGAAGAATGTGACGGGACCGATTACGATTGCCGACTATGCCGGACAGACTGCACGCCTGGGCCTGGCCAGTTATTTGAGCTTCATTGCCTTCATCAGCATCAGTCTCGGTGTTATGAATTTGCTGCCGATTCCGGTTCTAGACGGGGGGCATTTGCTGTATTATTCGCTGGAAGTTTTAACCGGGCGCCCTGTGCCGGAGCGCGTAGGCGAAATCGCCCAGCGCATTGGCATCGGATTATTGATGACCTTGATGGTGCTGGCGGTATTTAACGATATCAGCCGTCTGTTATAGCACCCTCCTGAGTTTGATCCTGTGTTGCGTGCCGATTGTGACTAGCGTCGTTTGTTGATAGAGACATTGAATACCCCCAATGAAATTATATTCTGACCGTATTACCGCCATTTCCTTCCGCCGCAGCCTGATCGGCGCCGCCGTACTGGCGCTGTGCGCCGGCCAGGCCATGGCGCTCGATCCCTTCGTCATCAAGGATATCCGCGTGGAGGGCATACAGCGGACGGAAGCCGGTACGGTCTTCAGCTACCTGCCGGTGCGCGTGGGCGAGACCTTCAACGAAGACAAGAGCATTACCGCCATCAAGGCGCTGTACGCCACCGGTTTCTTCAAGGATGTGCGCCTCGAGGCGGACGGCAATGTGCTGGTGGTGCTGGTCGAGGAACGCCCGGCCATCGCCAAGGTGAAATTTACTGGCACCAAAGAATTTGAAAAAGATACGCTGACCAAGGCTCTGAAGGACATTGGCGTGGGCGAAGCGAAGATTTTCGACAAGGCGTCGGTGGACCGCGCCGAGCAGGAACTCAAGCGCCAGTACCTGTCGCGCGGCCTGTATGGCGTCAAGCTGGTGACCACCGTTACGCCGATCGAACGTAACCGTGTGAACATCACGTTTGCCGTGGACGAGGGCGAAATCGCCAAGATCAAGCAGATCAATATCGTCGGCAACAAGGTCTTCAAGGACAAGGAGCTGAAGGATCAGCTGGCGCTCGATACGGGCGGCTGGTTCGACTGGTATACCAAGTCCAACCAGTACTCCAAGACCAAGCTGACCGGCGACATCGAGTCGCTCAAGTCGTTCTACCTCAATCGCGGCTACATCGAGATGAATATCGAATCGACGCAGGTGTCGATCACGCCCGATAAAAAAGACATTTACATCACCATCAACATCACCGAGGGCGAGAAGTACAACGTTGCCGACATCAAGTTTGAAGGTGAAACCTTTGGCCGCGAAGAAGAACTGCGTTCGCTGGTGCTGCTGCGTCGTGGCGCCGTGTACTCGGGCGAACTGCTGACCGCCACCAACAAGCTGATTTCCGACCGCCTGGGCACGTTTGGCTATGCGTTCGCCAACGTCAATGCCAACCCCGACATCAACCGCGAAAAACGCGAGGTCGGCTTTACCTTCTTTATCGACCCGGGCAAGCGCGCCTATGTGCGCCACATGAATATCGCCGGCAACACCACTTCGCGCGACGAAGTGATCCGCCGCGAATTCCGCCAGTTTGAATCGTCGTGGTACGACGCCAATAAAATCAAGCTGTCGCGCGACCGCGTCGACCGCCTCGGCTACTTCAAGGACGTGACCATCGACACGCCGGAGGCGCAGGGCACTTCCGACCAGGTCGATGTGAACCTGACCGTGGTGGAAAAACCGACCGGTAACTTCACCATCGGCGGCGCGTTCTCGCAAGCGGAAAAATTCAGCTTCCAGGCCGGTATTCAGCAGGCCAACTTTGCCGGTTCGGGCACCACCGTCGGCATGGAACTCAATACCTCCAAGTACAGCCGTACCATCCAGGTGTCGCAGGTTGACCCGTACTACACCGACGACGGCATCTCGCGCTCGTACGAGCTGTATCTGCGCACCCAGCGCCCGCCGGCGCTCAATATCGGCAGCTACACCATTAAGCAAAAGGGTGGACGTATCAGCTACGGCGTGCCGTTCTCGGAAAACGATACGGTGTTCCTCGGTGTTGGCCTGGAGCGCTCGTCGATTGAAACCGACCTGTCCTCGCCAACCCGCTTCCGCCAGTATGTTAGTGACGTGACCGGCCGCGCCGATGGTATTGGTCGGGCGGAATCGAACGCCGTGCCGTTCACGCTGGCCTGGGGCCGCGACAGCCGCGATTCCGGCCTGACGCCGAGTATGGGCCGCTACCAGCGCGTCAATCTCGAGATCGATCTGATCGGCAAGCAAAAGTATTACAAGGCCAGTTACGAGCAGCAATACTACAAGCCACTGTTCTCCAAGGTCACGCTGGCCCTGCGCGGTGTGATCGATTATGGCCGCGGCCTGGGAGACACCCCATACCCGGTGTTCAAAAACCTGTATGGCGGCGGCATCGGTTCCGTGCGAGGCTACCTGAGCTCGTCGCTGGGCGCGGTCGATCCACGCTTTGGCGACGCGCTCGGCGGCGCCGCGCGCCTGATCGGTTCGGCTGAACTGCAGATGCCGTTCCCCGGTTCGGGCCAGGACCGCAGCCTGCGCTGGTTCGGCTTCCTCGATTCGGGCCAGGTGTACCAGGAAGGCGAAAAGCTGCGTTATTCGCAGCTGCGCTACTCGACCGGTCTTGGCATCAGCTGGATTTCGCCTGTCGGTCCGCTCAAGTTGAGTTATGCTAAACCCCTGAACTCCAAACCGGGCGACCGCCTGGAACGCTTCCAGTTCCAGATGGGTAGCGGCTTCTGATCGGCCGGCACCGCTTGTTGTTTGGCTGGTGCCGCTTAGTTGCTGCTTAGTTGCTATAGCGTAGTGATTGCTGCATGGTTGTAAAAAGAGCATTAATATTTATTCGGAGAAATACGTTGAATACTGCATCCGCCACGTTGAGCAAATCTCTCGCCGCGCTTGCCCTGGGCTGGTGTGCATTGGCGCCGGCGCAGGCGCAGACCGCGGCATCGCGCATTGCCTGGCTCAGTCCCGAGCGCATTTATAACGAATCGCGTCTCGCCAAGCTGGCCAGCGAAAAACTGCAGGAAGAGTTCAAATCGCGTGAAAAAGCCATGCAGGAAATGGAAGCGCGTCTCAAGGCTACTTCCGTCAAGCTGGAAAAAGACTCGCCGACCCTGGCCGAGCCGGAACGCTTGAAACGCCAGCGCGACCTGTTTGAGCTCGACAAGGAATACCAGCGCCGCCAGCGCGAGTTCCGCGAAGACCTGAGCCAGCGCACCAACGAAGAGCGCCAGGCCATCTCCGACCGCGCTACCAAGATCATCCGCCAGATGGCCGACGTCGAAGGCTTCGACATCGTGCTGCAGGATGCGGTGTGGGCCAGCAAGCGTATCGACATCACCGACAAGGTGCTTGCCGCGCTCGACAAAGACAAATAAACACCTTTACAGATTGGACCATCGATGGGCACTCGACTAGGAACATTGGTCGAACGCCTGGGCGGCCAGTTGATGGGGGATGCGAACCTGGAAGTAGCCGGGATCGCCCCATTGACGGACGCCGGCGTTTCGCACATCAGCTTTCTCAGCAATAGCAAACTGCGCGCGCAGGCGCTGCAAAGCCAGGCAGCGGCGCTGATCGTCTCCAGCGCCGACGACGCCTTTATCGCCGCCGGCTACGCCGGGGCACGTATCGTCGTGCCCAACCCCTACGTCTATTTTGCCCGCGCGGCGCAGTACTTCGAGTCGCTGACGGCCATCGTGCCGGCGCCTGGCGTGCACCCGAGCGCGGTGGTGGCCGATGACGCCGTGATCGATCCCAGCGCCCATATCGGCGCCCGCGTGGTGATCGAGAGCGGCGCCGTGATCGGCGCTCACGCCGTGATCGACGCAGGCTGCTACATCGGCCGCCAGGCCGAGGTGGGCGAGGGTACGCACTTTTTTGCCAACGTCACCTTCCAGGCACGCTGCCGCATTGGCGCGCGCGGCATTATCCATTCGGGCGCCGTGATCGGCACCGACGGCTTTGGCTTTGCCAATGAAGGCGGCGTGTATATCCGCATTCCGCAGACCGGCCGCGTGGTGATTGGCGACGATGTCGATATCGGCGCCAATACCACCATCGACCGTGGCGCGCTGGCCGACACCATCATCGAAGACGGCGTCAAGCTCGACAACCAGATCCAGATCGGCCATAACTGCCACATCGGCGCCCATACCGCCATGGCCGGCTGCGTGGGCGTGGCCGGCAGTGCAATCATCGGTAAATACTGCACGTTTGGCGGCGCCGCCATGGTGCTGGGCCACCTGACCATTGCCGACCGCGTGCACGTGGGCTCTGGCAGCATGGTGTCGCGCTCGATCACGGAACCAGGACAGTACACGGGCTTTTACCCGCTGGCCAAGAATGCCGACTGGGAAAAATCGGCCGCCATCGTGCGTAATCTTCCCACCATGCGCGAGAAGCTGCGCGCGCTGGAAAAAACCATCAAGACCAAAACAGAAAACGAAGAATCATGACCACTACCGACACTTCCAAAACCATGGACATCTGCGAGATCAAGTCCTACCTGCCGCACCGCTACCCGCTGCTGCTGGTGGACCGCGTGCTCTCGTACGAAGAAGGCAAGTCCATCACCGCCATCAAGAACGTCACCGTCAATGAAGAATTCTTCAACGGCCACTTCCCGCACAAGCCGGTGATGCCGGGCGTGCTGATGATCGAGGCCATGGCGCAGACGGCCGCACTGCTGTCGTTCAAGACCATGAACCTGAAGCCGGATGAAAATTCGGTGGTGTACTTTGTCGGCATCGACGGCGCCCGTTTCAAGCGCCCGGTCGGTCCTGGCGACCAGCTGAAAATGGACGTGGAAATCCTGCGCAATGCGCGCGGCATCTGGAAATACAAGGCCGTTGGCACGGTCGATGGCCAGGTCGCGGTGGAAGCTGAACTGATGTGCACCATCCGCAGCGTGGCCGATGCCAGCCAGCCGGCAGCAGGGCAGTAAGCATGGGCGCCATCCACGCTACCGCCGTCATCGATCCGCGTGCGCAGCTCGACAGCAGCGTCGATGTCGGCCCGTACTCGGTGATCGGCCCCCATGTGCAGATCGGCGCTGGCACCGTGGTCGGTCCGCACGTGGTGATCGAAGGCCATACCACTATCGGTCAGGACAATAAATTTTTCCAGTTTTCGTCGATCGGTGCGGCGCCCCAGGATAAAAAATGGGCCGGCGAACCGACCCGTCTGACCATCGGCGACCGCAACACGATCCGCGAGTTCTGCACTTTCAATACCGGCACCGTGCAGGACAAGGGTGTGACGTCGCTGGGCAACGACAACTGGATTTCGGCCTATGTGCACCTGGCGCATGATTGCCAGGTCGGCAGCAACACGATCTTTTCCAACAATGCGCAGATCGCCGGCCATGTCGAAATCGGCGACTGGGTGATCATGAGCGGTTTCGCCAATGTGCACCAGTTCTGCAAGATCGGCGCCCACGCCTTTGTCGGCATGAGCACCAGCCTGACCCAGGACGTGCCGCCGTTCGTGCTGCTCAACGGTAATCCGGCCCAGGCCCACGGCGTGAATATCGAAGGCCTCAAACGGCGCGGTTTTTCGCGCGAAGAGATCAACGGCATCCGCACTGCCTACAAGCTGCTGTACCGTTCTGGCCTGACGCTGGAAGAAGCCAAAGCCGCCCTGCTGGCCGAAGAAGCAGCCACGCCGGCGGCAGCGGTGCACATACGCGACATGCGCACCTTCCTCGATACGGCCTCGCGTGGCATCGTCCGCTGACAGCATTGCCCCGGTCACGCCGGTCACCAGCGCAGGCGTACGCCCGCTGTCACTGGCGCTGGTCGCCGGCGAGCCGTCGGGTGACCTGCTGGCGGCGCGTTTGCTGTCCGGCCTGCGCCCGCATCTGCCGGACGCCTACCTGCACGGTATCGGCGGCGAACACATGATGGCGCAGGGGTTCGAGTCGCACTGGCCGATGGACAAGCTGACCGTGCGCGGCCTGCTGGCCGTGATTCCGCGCTACCGCGAGATCAAGGGCATCCAGAACCAGTTGCGCGACCGCCTTCTGGCCGAGCGGCCGGCCGCCTTTATCGGCGCCGACTATCCGGGTTTTAACCTGGGGCTGGAAATGCAGCTAAAGGCGGCTGGCATCCCGACCATCCATTACATCGGGCCGCAAATCTGGGCCTGGCGCGGCGGCCGCATCAAGAAAATCATCAAGGCAGTGTCGCACATGCTGGTGGTGTTCCCGTTCGAGGAGCAGATATACCGCGATGCCGGCGTGCCGGTCAGCTATGTCGGCCATCCGCTGGCCGAGCTGATAGCGCTGGACCCCGACGTGGCCGGCGCACGCCGCCAGCTTGGCCTGGCCGACGGTGCACGGGTGGTGACCATCATGCCGGGCAGCCGGATGTCCGAGCTCAAGTACAACACCGCGGCTTTTGTCGGCGCCGCCAAACTGCTGCAACAGCGCGAGCCTGCGCTGCGATTCGTCGCGCCGATGGCCGGTGAGCGCCAGCGCCGCTATTTTCAGGAACTGGTGGCGCAGGCCGGCCTGCAGGATGTGCAGATACAGCTGACGGACGGCCAGTCGCACACTGCCATTGCCGCGGCCGATGCGGTGATGGTAGCCTCCGGCACGGCCTCGCTGGAAGTGGCGCTGTTTAAAAAGCCGATGGTGATCGCCTATAAAATGATGGCGCTCGAATGGCAGATTTTGCGCCATTGCGGTTACCAGCCGTGGATTGGCTTGCCCAACATCCTGGCGCGCGAATTCCTGGTGCCGGAACTGCTGCAGGACGCCGCCAGTCCGCAGGCGCTGGCCGATGCTCTGTGGCAGCAACTGAGCGACCTGCCGCACCGCCAGCGCCTGCTGCAGCGCTTCACCGACATGCACCACAGCCTGCTGCGCAACAGCGCGCAGGAGAGTGCGGCGGCGGTGCTGAAGGTGATCGGCAAAGGCTGACCGCCTTCATCCCTGATGATGCACTGATGCTTAGTCGCTTCCATCTTAAATGAGTAAAGTACAACCGTGAACAAACCAAGCCCAGGTCTTTTTGACGACCTTCCCCATGACCCGGACGCCATCATCTGCGGCGTTGATGAGGCTGGCCGCGGTCCGCTGGCCGGCCCGGTGTTTGCCGCCGCCGTGATCCTCGATCCGAACCGGCCGGTTGCCGGCCTGCGCGACTCGAAAAAGCTCAGTGAAGCCAAACGCGACCTGCTGGCGCCGCTGATCCGCTCGCAGGCGCTGGCCTGGGCGATTGCCGAGGCATCCGAGGAGGAAATCGACCGTCTGAATATTCTGCAGGCGTCGATGCTGGCCATGCGGCGCGCCGTCGAAGCACTGAGCACCGTGCCCACGCTGGCGCTGATCGATGGCAACCGCTGCCCGGTGATGCCGATCGCCTCGATGGCGATCGTCGGTGGCGACGACAAGGTGGATGCGATTTCCGCCGCCTCGATCCTGGCCAAGACCGCGCGCGACGCTGCCCTGGTGGCGCTGCACGCGCAATATCCGCACTACTGCTTCGACCAGCACAAGGGCTATGGCACGGCGCTGCACCTGGCGCGTCTGCGCGAGTTCGGCGCCTCCCCGGTGCACCGGCGCTCGTTTGCGCCGGTGCGTGCGGTGCTGGCAGTGCCGGCAATGGTGGCGTCAGCGCCGCTGCCCGCAACCCCGCTGCAAACTGTCGCCATCCAGGTGGAGATCAGCGCATGAAAACCATCACCTCGCGCGATAACAGCCAGTACAAGGAGCTGGTCAAACTGGCCGGCAGCACCCAGGCGCGGCGCAAGGCCGGCCGCACGTTGCTCGACGGCGTGCACCTGTGCCAGTCCTGGCTGGCGCTGCGCGGGGCGCCCGAGCAGTGCATTGTCAGCGAAACCGCGCTGCACAACCCGGAAGTGATGGACATTATCGGCCAGCTCGAAGCGCAGCACGCCCATGTGCTGGGACTGCCGGACGCGCTGTACAACGCCCTGAGCCAGGTGGAACACGGCGTTGGACTGTTATTCCTGATCCCCACGCCCGAGCGTACGGTCGAGGCGCCGCTGGCCGTGTCGGCCGTGCTGCTCGACGGCGTGCAGGACCCCGGCAATGTCGGTTCGATCCTGCGCAGCGCGGCAGCGGCTGGCATTACGCAAGTGTACTGTAGCGCCGGTACCGCATTCTGCTGGTCGCCCAAGGTGCTGCGCGCCGCCATGGGCGCTCACTTTGTGCTTGATATTTTCGAGAATGTCGATTTGGCCGCGCTGATTCAGGCGACGCCGATTACCAGCCTGGCCACCAGCGGCTACGCCAGCGAAAGGCTGTACGATGTCGACCTGCGCCAGCCCGTGGCGTGGCTGTTTGGCCACGAAGGGCAGGGTGTGGCGCACGACCTGCTGGCGCTGGCCACGCGCCAGATCGTGATACCGCACCTGGGCCAGGTGGAGTCGCTCAACGTCGCCGCGTGCGCAGCAGTATGCTTTTTCGAACAAGTCAGGCAGAATCAGGTTTAGGAAGATTTCCTCGGAGCGGGTATGGATATCGGGCAGTTGCACTTTCTGATAGCTGAAGGAGACGACGCGCAGCGCCGGGTGATCATCGATATCCTGCATCGCAGCGGCGCCTTGCAAATCACCGAGGCGCCGGACGGTCACACGGCGCTGCGTTACATCAGCGGCAAATTCCAGCCGGCCGTCAATGTCGCCATCATCGACATGTCGCTGCCGGGCATGGATGCGCTGGAACTGATCCGCCGCATGGGCGAAGTGCAGAGCCGCGCCGCCGTGATCATTTTTGGTTCGCAAACGAGCTCGGTACTGTTTTCCATCGAATCGATGGCGGATGCCTTTGGTCTGAACGTGCTGGCAGTGATGACCAAACCGCTGATCGCCGGCCGCCTGGAAGCGGTGATCGCCAACCATTTACGGCCACCCGAGGTGCATACCGAGCGCCTGCCGACGCTGTCGTTCGCCGAAGTGGGCAACGGCCTGCAGGGCGGCGAATTCGATCCGTATTTTCAGCCCAAGATCGAACTGGAAACCGGCCGCGTAAAAGGGCTGGAAATGTTCGCGCGCTGGCGCCACCCGCGTTATGGCGTGCTCGGTCCGGGCTCCTTCATGCCGGCGCTGATCGAGAACCACCGCATCGATTTTCTCGACTGGGCCATGATCGAAAAATCGGTGCAGGCCTGCCGCCGCCTGCATGATGACGGCATTCCGATCTCATTTTCCGTCAACGTCGATCCCAGCACGCTGGCGCATCCGCAGTTCATGGAGCAGATGACGGCCTGCCTCGAGCGGCACCGCATCATGGCCGACTACATCACGTTTGAAATGACGGAAAAAGCGGTGCTGACCACCACGCCGCATTTTCTTGAGCGCCTGCTGCGCCTGCGCATGAAGGGTTTTGGCCTGGCCATCGACGATTACGGCACCGGTTTGATCAACCTGCAGCTGCTGGCGCGCGTGCCATTCTCCGAGCTGAAAATCGACCGCAGCTTTGTCGATGGCGCGTTCCGCAAACCGGCGATTGCCACCGTGCTGCGCTCCTGCCTGGGGCTGGCGCGCAGCCTGGAGCGGCGTTCGGTGGCCGTCGGCGTGGAGACCAAGCAGGACTGGGACTTTCTACAGGGACTGGGTTGCACCTACGCCCAGGGCTATTACATCGCCAAGCCGATGCCGGTGCAGGAGTTCCCGGACTGGCTCTCGGACTGGCGCCATTTCTTTTAATACTCCCGCCGATCCGGTTTAATCTCCTGCAAAATCGTGGTCGAAATTTCCTCGATCGACTTGGTGGTCGAGGACAGCCAGCGGATGCCTTCGCGTTTCATCATCAGTTCCGCCTCGTTGACTTCATAGCGGCAGTTTTCAATCGATGCATACTTGCTGCCGGCGCGGCGTTCGTTGCGGATCTCGGACAGGCGCTCGGGCGTGATCGTCAAACCAAAAATCTTCGATTTAAATTCGTACAGCGAGGACGGCAGCTTGCCGCGCTCGAAATCGTCGGGAATAAGCGGGTAGTTGGCGGCCTTGATCCCGTACTGCATGGCCAGGTACAGGCTGGTGGGGGTTTTGCCAGAGCGTGACACGCCGACCAGGATCACGTCGGCAAACGACAGGTTCTTGTGCGACTGGCCGTCGTCGTGGGCCAGCGAAAAATTGATCGCCTCGATGCGGTTCTTGTATTCCTCGCTATCGACGATGTTGTGCGAACGGCCGATGGTGTGGGTCGATTTGATGCCCAGTTCCTGTTCCAGCGGCGCCACGAAGGTCTGGAACAGGTCCATATACATGCCTTTGCAACGGCGGATCACGTCCGACAATTCGGTCTGCACCAGCGTTGAAAAGATGATCGGCGGCTTACCGTCGGTGACCGATGCCTCGTTGATCTTGCGCGCCGCTTCGTGTGCCTTGTCGAGCGTATCGATGAACGGCAGCCTCACCTGGCGAAAGCGCAGTTCGAACTGGGTCAGCACCGAGTGACCAAAGGTTTCTGCCGTGATACCGGTGCCGTCAGAGACGAAAAACACCGTGCGTGAGGACGAGGGGAAGATAGGTCGTTGTTCTTGTGTCATGTTTTTTGGGCCTGTGTTGATTGTGAATCGTCAATTGTCGCTACAGGCTGTAGAATGGTTGCCAATAGCATGATTGTGGTGCACGAGGATCAGAATAACAAGAACAAGCAGCATCGCTCGCCTGCACCCGGCTGAAAGATTTCTATCATCAAAAAGGTGTTTTTTATGTCTAACGCAGCACTGAAGGAGCAGGATGGCGTAGCGGTTTACGTTGCATCGTTTGAAAATTTGCGCATGACCGACGTCGAGGCGGTCGGCGGCAAGAACGCGTCGCTCGGCGAAATGATCAGCCAGCTGGCTGGCGCCGGCGTGCGTGTGCCCGGTGGCTTTGCCACCACGGCGCAGGCATTCCGTGATTTCCTGTCGTATAGCGCAGAAGGCGGCAAGCCGCTGGCTGACCGTATCGCCGATCGTCTGGCCGACCTGAATATCGACGACGTGCGCGCACTGGCGCAAGCGGGCGCCGAGATTCGCGGCTGGATCATCGAGACCCCGTTCCAGCCCCGCCTGCAGGCCGAAATTACGGCCTTCTACGAACGCCTGGTGGCTGATTCCAGCACCGAGGTATCGTTTGCCGTGCGTTCGTCGGCCACCGCCGAAGATTTGCCTGACGCTTCGTTCGCCGGCCAGCAGGAGTCGTTCCTCAACGTGGTCGGCATCGACAACGTGCTCGACGCGATGAAGCATGTATTCGCCTCGCTGTACAACGACCGCGCCATTTCCTATCGCGTGCACAAGGGCTTTACCCACGCCGAAGTGGCCTTGTCGGCCGGTGTGCAGCGCATGGTGCGCTCGGACCTGGGCGCCGCTGGCGTGATGTTCACCATCGATACCGAATCGGGCTTCAAGGACGTGGTATTCGTCACTTCCAGCTATGGCCTGGGCGAGACCGTGGTGCAGGGCGCCGTCAATCCCGACGAATTCTATGTCCACAAGCCGATGCTGGAAAAAGGCAAATCGCCGGTCATCCGCCGCAATATCGGCTCCAAGCTGATCAAGATGGAATTCACCAGCGAAGCCAAGGCTGGCCGTTCGGTCAAAACCGTCGATGTGCCGGTCGAGCTGCGCAACCGCTATTCGCTCAACGACCAGGAAGTGGTGGAGCTGGCCAAGTACGCCGTCATCATTGAAAACCACTATGGCCGTCCAATGGACATCGAGTGGGGCAAGGATGGCCGCGACGGCAAACTGTACATCCTGCAGGCGCGTCCCGAGACCGTCAAATCGCAGCAGAAAGCCACCGATGTGCAGCAGCGCTTCAAGCTGAAATCGACCGGCACCGTGCTCACGTCCGGCCGCGCCATCGGCCAGAAGATCGGCGCCGGTCCGGTGCGCGTGATTACCGACCCGTCGGAAATGGAACGCGTGCAGCCGGGCGACGTGCTGGTGGCCGACATGACCGACCCGAACTGGGAACCGGTGATGAAGCGCGCTTCGGCGATTGTCACCAACCGCGGCGGGCGTACCTGCCACGCAGCGATCATCGCCCGTGAACTGG
>JBEVNE010000048.1:0-18900 GCA_040508275.1 Duganella sp. | reverse complement strand
GACGTTCAACCGGCAAGCTCTTGATGACGTCGTCCAGATTTCTTCCCATGTCGATCTCCTGGTTTGTTCATTTTCGGCCCTTTTTCGAGGGCGAGCGAGTAACGTCAGTCGGTTTCAGGTTCTTAAGGTGCTTATCAAAACGCTCGTTGGCTTTTTTCAGTAAGTCCTTGTAGAACTTCTTTTCATCAACACCTTGCTTATCTGCAGCAACCAGAATGATTGCCTCGCGATGAGTGTCGAAAGCAAATGCGGCGCGCCAGACTTCCGCGCCATGGTTGGCTTTGAATCGAAGCTCTTTCATGTTGGGATGCCTCGGGTTTTTCAGCGTTCCTACATGTGGCCGATCTGCAGTCGGCCCGAGCTGCTGCACGGCGAGCGCAACTGCGAGTAGCTCATTCTGAACGTCCTCTGAAAAAGCTTCGAACTCTGGATCGAACTCATCGTGAAAGGACACTTTCCACTTGATAAAATCGTCCAATTATCATCTCCTTATGATATCACGTAAGGATGCTTATTGAGTGCAGGGGGCGCGCACTTGATTAGCCTGCTCCGGCTTCGGCGGGATGCCTCCGCCTGGTTGTGTACATTTCGGCAGAAATCCGTCAGGCACGAATTGCGCTATCTCGTGCAGTATGCTTTTGGAGAAGGATGACGCGGAGGGTTACAATACTCATCTCTTTGACAAAGCTCGCATGAAATTCGGCGCTCACGCTGCATTTTTTGGGGTTTTGTTGTCATTTATAGTAGTGAAGGTGGTTGAAGTAAGAGTTTTGTCTGGCGTCGTCTTGTCTGCCACGATCTGCATCCGCCTAACTTATTGATCATTAAAGGTTTTTCATGAGTCTCCAATGCGGCATCGTCGGCCTGCCCAACGTCGGCAAGTCCACCCTGTTCAACGCCCTGACCAAAGCAGGCATTCCGGCGGAAAACTATCCGTTCTGCACCATCGAGCCGAACGTCGGCGTGGTGGAAGTACCGGACCCGCGCATGGCGGCGCTGGCCGAGATCGTCAAGCCTGAGCGCATGGTCAACGCCATCGTCGAGTTCGTCGATATCGCCGGCCTGGTGGCGGGCGCTTCGCAAGGCGAGGGCCTCGGCAACCAGTTCCTGTCGCACATCCGCGAAACCGACGCCATCGTCAACGTGGTGCGCTGCTTTGAAGATGACAACGTGATCCACGTGGCTGGCAAGGTCAGCCCGCTCGACGATATCGAAGTCATCCAGACCGAGCTGGCGCTGGCCGACTTGGGCACCGTGGAAAAAGCCGTCCACCGCGAAAACAAGAAAGCGCGCTCCGGCGACAAGGACGCCATCAAGCTGGTAGCCCTGCTCGAGCGCCTGCTGCCGCACCTGAACGACGCCAAACCAGTGCGCGCAATGGGTCTGGACGAAGCTGAAATGGCCCTGATCAAGCCGTTGTGCCTGATCACCGCCAAGCCTGCCATGTACGTGGCCAACGTGTCGGACAGCGGCTTCACCAACAACCCGCTGCTGGACCAGCTGACCGCTTACGCGGCCACGCAAAAAGCGCCGATCGTGGCCATCTGCGCTTCCATCGAAGCAGAAATCGCCGATCTGGACGATGCCGACAAGACCGAATTCCTGGCCGACATGGGCATGGAAGAGCCAGGCCTGGACCGTTTGATCCGCGCCGCCTACTCGCTGCTGGGCCTGCAAACCTACTTCACCGCCGGCGTGAAGGAAGTCCGCGCCTGGACCATCCGCATCGGCGACACCGCGCCACAAGCTGCCGGCGTGATCCACACCGATTTCGAACGCGGCTTCATCCGCGCGCAAACCATCGCCTACGACGACTACATCCAGTACAAGGGCGAAAACGGCGCCAAGGAAGCGGGCAAAATGCGCGCCGAGGGCAAGGAATATGTGGTCAAGGATGGGGATGTGTTGAACTTCTTGTTCAACGTATAAATGGCAAAGGCATTGTCATCGCATTTGCATGACATGCCGTTACCCCACCGAGAGCTGCGATGTTTGCAGCTGTCTTATCGTGTTAAAAATCGTAGACTGTACTTTTTCATATCGCATCACCTGCATTGGTAGTTCCAGCAGGAGGGGCTTTATGAGCAGCACAACCTTATCCAGTCAGGACTTCAATCAAAACATTGCACGTGCGAAAAGGGCTGTCCACAATGGTCCGGTATTTATCACGGATGGTGGCAAGCCTGGCAACGTCGCAATATTTCTAACTCACTGGCGATGCCCGACGCCGCCGACATTGCGTTTGAGCCGCAGCGTGTGATCATGAAAATTCAGCCTGCTGATTTTTCATGATCTAGGTCCTTGGCGCTTCGAGCGCACTCCAAGTCAAGCACTTACCAAGGATCGAGCCGCCATTCTCCGTTGCTAACCGACAGCCGGTCGGTTAATTCCAGGCTGTCCAGGAATGCATCGTCGTGCGATACCACCATTAGCGCCCCCCGGTAGCTGCGCAGCATGGTTTCCAGCGCTTGCATCGATGGTAAATCGAGGTGGTTGCCGGGCTCGTCGAGCAGCAGCAGTTGTGCGGGTGGATCTGCATACAGCACGCAAGCCAGCGCCGCTTTCAGGCGTTCGCCGCCACTGAGCGCGCCGCTGGGGATGGCGATTTTTTGCGCATCGAGCCCCAGTTGCGCAAGATAGGTGCGTAGTTTGCCTTCTTCCTCTCTGCGGTTGGCCTCGCGCAGCTGCTCGAGTACCGTGCGGGCGGGATCGAGATTGGCCAGGCGCTGGTCCAGCAGTACGCAGGCATTGGCTACGCGGCAAAGACCTGCCAGTGGCGCCAGACGGCCGGCCAGCACTTGCAGCAAGGTCGATTTGCCACAGCCGTTGGGACCGGTCACGCCCACGCGCTGCTGCGCACTCAGGGTCAGGCTGATGGCTGGCGTGGCGGCGGGCATGGACGATAAGAATGGCAATACCACGGCATCGAGTTCGACCACGCGCCGCTGTGCGCCGCGCATGACGGGCAGCGCGTGCAGCACGATTTCCGCATCGTCGTTTGCCTGCTGCGCGGCATCGCGTACCCGTTCGGACAGCCGCTCGCGCGCCGCGTCCTGCTGCTGGCGCAGTCTGCCGGACGAGTTTTCACTGCGCTCCTTCTGGCGCCCCAGCAGAACCCTGGCCTGGTTGGCGTCCTGGCTCTGGCGGGTTGCGCGCGCCTGGCGCTTGTCCTGGCGCTCGCGCTGGGTGCGCATCGCCTGTTCTTCGCGCTGGCGTTCGAGCTTGCGCTGGTCGAGCTGGTCGAGCGCCTGCTGGCGCTCCTGCGCGCGGGCGTCCGCGTAAAAGCGGTAATTGCCGCCATAGCTGCGCAAGCCTTGCGGCGACAGTTCGACGATGCGCGCCATGTTGTCCAGCAACTGGCGGTCGTGGCTGATGACCAGCAGTCCGTGCGGCCAGCGCTGCAATTGCCCGATCAGCGCTTGCCGGTGCTGGCGGTCGAGGTGATTACTCGGCTCGTCGAGTATCAGCAAGTCTGCGCCCGACAGCAGGGCGCCGGCCAGGGCCACGCGCATGGCTTCGCCACCACTGAGGTTGCTGGCCAGCGTGTTGGCATCGTGGTGGCCCAGGCCGCCAAGCTCCAGTTCGTGTTGCAGCAGTTGCGGCAGGCTCCAGCGTTCGCCCACCAGATCGAAGTCGTCCACCGCCACGCTGCCGGCCTCGATGCGCGCCAGCGCGTCCAGCGCAGCACGCACGCCAGCCAGGTCGGCGATGGTGGCGCCGGGTGTGGGCGCAACCTGCTGCGCCAGGTAATGGACCGAACCATGCCGCACGCAGCGCCCGGAAGAGGGCGCCAGTTGCCCTGCCAGGATGCGCGCCAGCACGGTCTTGCCAGCGCCGTTGCGCCCGACCAGGCCGGTGGGGCGCTGGTCGAAATGCTCATGTAGATCCGAAAACAATATTCTGCCGTCGGGCAGACTGCAAGAGACGCCGTCCAGCGTGATAAGCGTGGCGGGCGTGGATGAGGATTGCGTCATGCGTCACTCCAAAAGATGCCAGAAACTCCCCTTGTGAACGGGAGAAGTCGAGACTGGCCGTCAACAAGACGGCGGCATCAATGGCGCATGGGACGAATACCTCGGTGGCTGGGAAGAGCGATGATTATAGACCAGTACGTCGGAGGGGCGGCGTTGTTCGGTATAATCGCCGGATTAGCCGACCGTCGGACCTTGCATTTGTCCCCCCGCCTTACTCTTCACTAGAAAATATTCCTCATGGCATCTTCCAACGATAACGTCAGCATGGCGCTGTTCTGCGATTTTGAAAACGTGGCGCTCGGTGTACGCGACGCCAACTACGACAAGTTCGACATCAAGCCGGTGCTGGAGCGTCTGCTGCTCAAGGGCAGCATCGTGGTCAAGAAGGCGTATTGCGACTGGGACCGCTACAAGGGTTTCAAGGCGCCGATGCATGAAGCCAACTTTGAACTGATCGAAATCCCGCACGTGCGCCAGTCGGGCAAGAACTCGGCCGACATCCGCATGGTCGTCGATGCACTCGACCTGTGCTACACCAAGTCGCACGTCGATACCTTCGTCATCATCTCGGGCGATTCCGATTTTTCGCCGCTGGTGTCCAAACTGCGCGAAAACGCCAAGAAGGTGATCGGCGTCGGCGTCAAGCAATCGACTTCCGACCTGCTGGTGGCCAACTGCGACGAATTCATTTTCTACGACGACCTGGTGCGTGAGAGCCGCCGCGCGCGTCGCGATGCCGGCGAGGCCAAGCCAGCCGTCAAGCGCTCGCCCGAAGAAGAGCGCGCACGCCGCGAAGAAATGGAAAAGCGCCGCGACCAAGCGGTGGAAATCGCCATCAATACCTTCGAGGCGCTGGTGCTCGAGCGTGGCGACAGCGGCAAGATCTGGGCTTCGGTACTGAAGGAAGCGATCAAGCGCCGCAAGCCGGACTTCAGCGAGTCGTATTATGGCTTCCGCACGTTCGGCAACCTGATCGAGGAATGCAAGGCGCGCGGCCTGCTGGAATTCGGCCGCGATGAAAAATCGGGCGCCTATGTCTATCGCGGCAACGGCGTGCCCAATGGCGCAGCTGCCGCAGCAGCGGAAGGCCAGAGCGACCACGCCGCCCATGGCGCCCAGGACCAGGAATCGCGCCGCAGCCGCAATCGTGGCCGCACGGCCGCCGAGCGTTTTGCCGAACGCCAGGCAGAGCGCCACGCGCGCCAGGGACGCAACGGCCAGCCGCATGAAAACGCTGCAGCCGTCGAGGGCGCCGCAGCCACCGTAGCCAGCGAATCCAGCGAAGCCAGCGCCGAGGCGCTGCCGGCAATCGAAGTCGTCGTTGCTGGCGAAGCAGCACCAGTCACGCCGGTCACGCCGCCAGTGGAATCTGGCCGCCAGCGTGAGCGCGAACGTGGCCGCAATCGTGGCGGCCGCGACCGCCATGAGCGCGCTGCTGCCGCGCAGGAAACATCAGCATTGCCCGCCGCCGTCGAGTCCGGGGTGGCCGCTGCACCGGAAATTGCCGCCAGCGTGCCGCCTGCCGTGATCCACGATGCCCCTGCTGCGCCAGCCGTGCCGGAAGCACAGGCAGCGGACGGCGGCGCAGCGGCCACTGCCGCGCCAGTGAAGAAGAAAAATGGCCCCAAACCGCCGGCCCGCAAACTCAAGGCTGCCGCCAAGGCGCCGGCAGACGCGGCGCCCGCCAAACCGGGCAAGGGCGCCAAAGGCGGCCAGGCGCGTGACGCCGGTGCTGCGCAAGCCGTGGTAGCCGCCGAGGCTGCTGCTCCGCTTGTCGATGCTCCGGTCATCACGCCTGTGATCGAAACAACGTCAGCGAGTCTTGAGAGCACAACGGAAAGCAAGCCCGCCAAACCGGCCCGCAAGCCGTCCACGCGCGCACCAAGGGCGCCGAAACCCAAAGCACCGAAAGTACCGAAAGCACCAGCGGCAGACGAGTAAGCGGTGATCATCAAGGCAGCACAACGGCGCGCCAGCCGCTGTGCTGCTGTTGAGTAAATCACCATTTTGTGTATCAATCAAAAAAGCGGCGCACGCCGCATCAATGGCCATGCCTATCCTGTCCGCCCTGACCCTGTACCCGATCAAATCCTGCGCCGGCCTGGCGCTGCAAGAAGCCACCGTGACCACGGCTGGCCTGCGCAGCGGCCAGATTGGCGACCGCGAATGGATGGTGGTCGATGTCAATGGCGGCTACATGACGCAGCGCGACTTTCCGCGCATGGCGTTGATGGTGCCAACCCTCACCGCCAGCACGCTGGAATTGCGCTTCCCCGGCATGCCGGTGCTGGCGCTGCCATTGGCCCCGCCAGAGGCGACGGCGTCCACCCGCCGCGTGCATATCTGGGATGAAACATTGCGCGCTTGGGACTGTGGCGACAGCATCGCCGCCTGGTTCAGCGAAGCGCTCGGCGTAGCGTGCCGGCTGGTGCGCTTTGATGCTGCCGTCACCCGCGATGTCAGCCAGAAGTGGACCGGCGGCGTGGCGGCCACCACGCTGTTTTCCGATGGCTATCCCATCCTCGTCATCGGCCAGTCCTCGCTCGATGACCTCAACGACAAACTGCGCGCCGCCGGCCGGGCTGCCCTGCCGATGAACCGCTTCCGTCCGAATATGGTCATCGACGGCATTGAAGCGTTCGAGGAAGACTATGCCGAGGCGTTCCACATCGGCGACCTGACGCTGAAACCCGTCAAGCCGTGCCCGCGCTGCCCGATGCCATCGGTGGACCAGAGTACCGGCGAATTCGGTCCTGACCCGCTTGATATCCTCCAGCGCTACCGCGCCAAGCCTGAGCTGGACGGTGCGCTGTGCTTCGGCATGAATGCCATCGTCACCGCCGGAGACGGCCTGTCGGTGCGGCTTGGCCAGGAAATTGAGGTAGCGTTGGCGTTTTGACGCACTTCCGGCCGCTTGGGCATTCCCAAGCGGCACAACTTGGCGTAATGTTATGGGCGACAAGACATCGGTTGGAGTTAGGGCAAATATGACGCAAACTGCAACAGGCACGTTGGCGCACGCGCAGCAAGGGACGGATCCCGCTGTCCGCGCCGACCAGCTGGCCGCCGAAAACCAGGCATTGCGTGCCCGCATGGCCTATTTGCTGGAACAGGCCGAACGCAACCACTCGATCATGACGCGCCACCAGGCCTTCGATCTCGACATCGTCAGCGCCGGCAATTTCCCCGAACTGGTCGGCACCATCCTCAGCGTACTGCCCGTTATTTCCGAACTCGACGCCGTCACCCTCACCCTGCTCGACGAGGGCGCCGACATCCGTACCGTCATGCTCAAGCTCGAGGTGGTGTTCGAGGACTTTCCCGGCCTGATGTTTGTCGAGGAGCTCGATGCGCTCGGCATCGACCCGGCGTCCCGCGCCGCAGGTACGCCGCCCAAGCCGCTGCTGGGCATGTATGACGGACGCCGCCATGCGCCGGCGTTTCCCCACGCGCCGGCCGGCTTGCAGAGCGTGGCGCTGGTGCCGCTGCTGCGCAACAAGCGCATCATCGGCTGCCTCAACCTGGCCAGCCGCGACCCCACCCGCTTCACGCCCAGCCTGGGCACGGATTTCGTTGAGCACATGGGCTCCATCATCGCCATCTGCCTGGAAAACGTGATCAGTAATGAAATGCTCAAGTACATCGGCCTGACCGATTCGCTGACGGGCGTGTACAACCGGCGCTATATCGACCGCCGGTTGCTGGAAGAAATCGCCCGCGCGCGGCGCCAGGCGTATCCGATTGCATTCATGTACATCGATGTCGATCACTTCAAACGCGTCAACGATACCGTCGGCCATGGCGGCGGCGACGACGTCCTGCGCGAAGTGGCCACCCGCATCAAGAACGAGCTGCGCGCGTCGGACGCGCTGGCCCGTTTTGGCGGTGAAGAATTCGTCGTGCTGCTGATCGACGCCAATCTCGACAGCGCAGCCTTCGTGGCCGAGCGCATCCGCGCCAGCGTGGCCAACACCCTGTTTGCGCTATCGCCCGAGCTGCAGTTGTCGGTGACGGTGTCGATCGGCGTGGCGGCCCTGCACGCGGGCGAGGCTGAAGGCGATCCGGTGGCTCTGGCCCGCGCCTGGGTGGCGCAGGCCGATCTGCGCCTGTACGCGGCCAAGGAAGCGGGCCGCAACCGCGTGGTCAGTCACTCGCCGCTATCGTCGCCATCGCCGTCGCCGTAGCTGATTGAGGTTGAGGCCAGCGGTCAACCGCCACCATTGCATCGAGCGGGCGGCGCTGCTCCCAGCCTTCCATCTCGAGCATGGGGCGCGGATAGAATTCTTCCACGTGGCCCAGGCAGATCACCGCCACCGGCCGGGCGCCCGGCGGCATGTCCAGCAGGCGCGCCAGCGCTTCGGGATCGAACAGCGACACCCAGCCCATGCCCAGCCCTTCCGCGCGCGAGGCCAGCCACATGTTCTGGATGGCGCAAGCCACCGAGGCCAGGTCCATCTCGGGCAGCGTGCGGCGGCCGAACACGAAGGACTCGCGCCCGTCCGCCAGCGCTGCCACCAACACGGCGCCGCATTCGCGGATACCTTCCACCTTCAAACGTAAAAATTCGTCGCCGCGCGCACCGAGCGCCTGCGCTGTGTGGTCGCGCTCGGCCTCGACCAGTGCCACGATGGCCTGGCGCAGCCCGGCGCTGGCAATGCGGATAAAGCGCCACGGCTGCATATAGCCGACGCTGGGCGCCTGGTGTGCTGCCTGCAGCAGGCGTTGCAACACCGATTCGTCAATCGCGCCGGGCACGAAGTGGCGCACATCGCGGCGCTGCGCGATCACGCGGTAGACGGTATCGATTTCCTGCTCGGTAAAGGTGACGGACATGGCTTTCGGGGAGGTAAGAGGTTGGTGTAACAGCTGCCTGGCGCAGCAACAGCTGAATGCCGCAGCTTAGCGCAACAGCAGGTTTTCTGCGCGCGCCACCGCTTCGGCGCCGCCGCGCAGCACCACCACGTCGCCCGCTGCCAGCACCGTGTCGGCGCTGACTTCCAGCACCTGCTTGCCGCGGCGGATGCTGTTGACTTCGGCGCCGCTGTCGGCCAGCGCGCACTGGCGCAGCGGCTTGCCGATGCAGGTGGCGTTGGCGGCCAGCATGACCGGGTGCAGGCGGTCCAGGTCGGCGTCTTCGCCGACATCGCTGAAACCGTGGAAAAAGCCGCGCAGCGAGGCGTAGCGTTCTTCGCGTGCGCTCTGCACGCGGTGCACCACGCGCCGCAATGGCACGCCCAGCATCACCAGCGCGTGCGAGGCGAGCATCAGGCTGCCTTCCATCAGCTCGGGCACCACCTCGGTGGCGCCAGCCTCCTTGAGCACGTCGAGATCGGTATCGTCGTGCGCGCGCACCAGTACCGGCAAATGCGGCGCCAGCACCTGCACCTGGTGCAGCACCTTGAGCGCGGACGGCGTGCTGGCGTAGGTGATCACCACGGCGCTGGCGCGGTAGATGCCGGCCGCCACCAGGCTTTCGCGGCGCGCCGCATCGCCGTACGAGACCTGCTTGCCGGCCGCCTGCGCCACCTGCACCCGCTCGGGGTCGAGGTCGAGCGCGTGGTAGTCGATTTTTTCCTCGGCCAGCAGGGTCGCCAGGCTCTGGCCGCTGCGCCCGAACCCGGCCACGATCACGTGTTTGTTGGTGGACATGGTGCGGCTGGCGATCCTGGTCAGCGCCAGCGACTGCATCATCCATTCATTGCTGGCCAGTTTCATGACGATGCGGTCGGACTTGGCGATGATCAGCGGCGCCAGCAGCATCGACAGCACCATCGAGGCCAGCACCAGCTGGGTGATGAACGGGTCGATCAGCTTGTTGCCGCTGGCCAGATTCAGCAGCACAAAGCCGAATTCGCCGGCCTGTGCCAGCGCCAGGCCGGTGCGGATCGATACGCCGTCGCTGGCGCCGAACAGCTTGGCCAGCGCGGCAATCAGGGCAAACTTGACCAGCACGGGGCCGGCCAGCAACAGTAGCACCAGCCACCAGTTCTCCAGCACCAGGCGGACGTTGAGCAGCATGCCGACCGTGATGAAGAACAGCCCCAGCAGCACATCGCGGAACGGTTTGATGTCTTCCTCGACCTGGTGCTTGTACTCGGTTTCGGAAATCAGCATGCCGGCCACAAACGCCCCCAGCGCCAGCGACAGGCCGGCCTGCTCGGTAATCCAGGCCGCGCCCAGCGTGATCAGGAGCAGGTTCAGCATGAACAGCTCCTGCGAACGGCGCTTGACGACGATGGTGAACCAGCCGCGCATCAGGCGGTGACCGACAAACAGCAGCAGCGTCAGCACGATGACGGCCTTGACGCCGGCCCAGGCCAGGGTTTCGGCCAGCACATCGGGCTGCTTGCCCAGCGATGGGATCAGGATCAGCAGCGGCACCACGGCCAGGTCCTGGAACAGCAGCACGCCAAGGATCTTGCGGCCATGCTCGCTGTCGAGCTCCAGCCGCTCGGTCAGCATCTTGACGACGATGGCGGTGGACGACATGGCCAGCGCACCGCCGAGCGCAAACGCGCCCTGCCAGCTGATCTGCAGCGAAGCCGGCAACTGGGTGGACATCAGCCAGCCGAAGGCCAGCGTGGCGGCGATGGTGAATACTACCTGCGCCAGCCCCAGGCCAAACACGATGCCGCGCATGGCCAGCAGCTTGGGCAGGGAAAATTCGAGGCCGATGGAAAACATCAGGAACACCACGCCGAATTCGGCCAGGCCGTGGGTGGCTTCGCTTTCCACCGCCCAACCGAGCGCGTGCGGGCCAATCAGGATGCCGACCGCCAGGTAGCCGAGCATGGGCGGCAGGTGCATCATGCGGAACGCCACCACGCCCAGTACGGCGCTGCCAAGCAAAATCAGGGTCAGTTCAAGCGGGGAAAACGTCATGTTGCCGTAGTCGTCGGATTTTTTTAAGCGATTTTGTCGAGGTGGCGGGGGCGCCGCACACCCTGTGTTTTGACTGGCAAGTTTTTTGCTTTCTCAATTCGGCTATACTTGGGTATGAGTGTAACCCATGAAAAAACAATGCTGAAAGCTTTTGACGCAAAAATGGCCGCGCACGCCTTGCAACTGGCCCGTGAAACGTTGCAAAACGAGGCAGAGGCCATCACGGCGCTCGAGCGCCGCCTGGACGCTGACGACAGCGTGGTGCGCGCCATCGAACTGTTGTTTAATTGCAAGGGAAGGGTGGTGGTATCCGGCATCGGCAAGTCGGGCCACATTGCCCGCAAGATAGCCGCCACGCTGGCCTCCACCGGCACGCCGGCGCTGTTCGTGCACCCGGCCGAAGCCGCCCACGGCGACCTCGGCATGGTCACCGCCGATGATGCCTTCATCGCCATTTCGTATTCGGGCGAAAGCTCCGAGCTGATGACCATCTTGCCGGTAGTCAAGCGCATGGGCAGCAAGGTCATCGCCATGACGGGCAAACCCGGCTCCAGCCTGGCCAACATCGCCGACGTCCACCTGAACGTGGCGGTGGCCAAGGAAGCCTGTCCGATGAACCTGGCGCCGACCACCTCGACCACCGTCACGCTGGCGCTCGGGGATGCGTTGGCGGTGGCGCTGCTCGACCTGCGCGGCTTCAGGGAAGACGACTTTGCCCGTTCCCACCCAGGCGGCGCGCTCGGCCGCCGCCTGCTCACGCACGTGCGCGACGTCATGCGCAGCGGCGATGCCGTGCCGCGCGTGCAGGCCGACGTCAAACTGACCGATGCGCTGCTGGAAATCACCCAGAAGGGCATGGGCATGACCGCCGTGGTCGATGCCGATGGCAAGCCGGTCGGCGTGTTTACCGATGGCGACCTGCGCCGCATGATCGAAAAAGTCCAGGACTTCACGCAAGTGGTGATCCGCGACGTCATGCACGCCAACCCGCGTTCGATCGCGCCGGAAAAACTGGCGGTGGACGCCGTCGCCGTCATGGAGCAGTACCGCATCAACCAGATGCTGGTGACCGATGCCGACGGCAAGCTGGTCGGCGCACTGCACATCCACGACCTGACCCGCGCCAAGGTGATCTGATGACTGCACCCACTTATCTCGAACGCGCCGCGCGCGTCAAACTGATGATTTTCGATGTCGATGGCGTGCTCACCGACGGCAGCCTGCACTATGGCGCCGACGGCGAAGCGCTGAAGACCTTCAATGTGTATGATGGCCTCGGTATCAAGCTGTTGCAGGAGTCGGGCGTACAGACCGCCATCATCAGCGCGCGCACCTCGCCGCAGGTGATCAAGCGCGCGGCCGACCTCGGCATCAGCTATCTGCACCAGGGCGGGCATGACAAGCTCACGCCGTTCCGCGCGCTGCTCGACAAGACCGGCCTCACGGCCGAACAGGTCGGCTTCATCGGTGACGATGTGGTCGATCTGCCGATCATTGCCCGCGTTGGTTTTGCGGTGGCGGTGCCCAATGGCCGCCCGGAAGTGCTGGCGCGCGTGCATCACGTGACCAGCGCCCACGGTGGCCGCGGCGCCGTGCGTGAAGTATGCGAACTGCTGTTGCAGGCGCAAGGCACGCACGCCGCGGTGATGGCGCAATTCATGGTGTAACGGAGGCCGGGCATGCGTAAAAGAACAGCACATCGCTGGCAACTGACGTGGATGATGACGATCGGCGTGTTCGTGGCCGTCGGTACGGGATGGATGGTGCAGTTGATTAACCAGTCGGGACCGCAGACCGAGGACGACCTGTTCAAAAATGAGCCCGACTACATCATCGACCGCTTCAGCACCGTACGCATGACCAAGGAAGGCAAGCCGGCGTATATCATTTCCGGCGACAAGCTCACCCACCACCCGGTCGATGATTCGTCGCTGATCGACAAGCCCTTCGTCAACAGCCTGTCCAGCGAGCATCCGCCGATGACCATCCGCGCCGATACCGCCGTGGTTGACCAGGGCAATACCCGCGTCAAGCTGAACGGCAATGTCGATGTGGTGCGCCCCGCCAGCGGCAAGCACCAGGCGATGAACCTCAAGGCGCCCACGCTGACCGTGTTCCCCGACGAAGAACGCATGGAAACCGACGCCCCCGTGGTGCTGCACCTGGGCGACACCGTCGCCACCGGCACCGGCATGCGCGCCAATAACGCCACGCTGCAGATGCACCTGGGCGGCGGCGGAAAGATCACCATGCCGCCGCGCGCGGCACGCTAAAGGAAATCCAATGAAAGCAATGATGCAACACACGATCTTATCGGCAGCGCTGCTGCTGGCGGCTGTGACCATGCCGGCCCATGCCGAAAAAGCCGATTCCACCAAGCCGATCGAAGTCACCTTCGGCCAGCTCGACGCCGATGATGTCAAGCAGATCAAGACCTTTACCGGCAACGTGGTGTTCACGCGCGGTACCATTCGCATGACCTCGCCCAAGGCCGTGGTCACGCAAGACCCGGAAGGCTACCAGTTCGTGGTGCTGACCGGCGGCCCCGGCGTGCAGGCGACGTTCCGCCAGCGCCTTGATGGCGATGGCGACCAGTGGGTGGAAGGCCAGGCCGACCGCATCGAATACGACGACAAGACCGAGCTGGTCAAACTGTTTGCCAAGGGCCGCATCAAGCGCCTGGAAGGCAGCAAAGTCACCAGCCAGGTCGATGGCGAATTTATCTCCTACGACAGCCGCCGCGAAGTGTTTGCCGTCAAAAATACCCCGACCGGCGACAGCAAGGTTGGCGGCGGCCAGAGCACGATGGTGATCCAGCCATCGCCCAAGCGTCCGCCGATCGCACCGGCCCAGCCAGCGGGGAAATGATGACTGAAACTTGCGCCAGCACCCTGATCGTTCGTGGTCTGCAAAAAACCTATGGCAAGCGCCAGGTCGTGCATGACGTTTCGCTGCAGGTGGAGTGCGGCGAAGTGGTGGGCCTGCTCGGCCCCAACGGCGCCGGCAAGACCACCTCGTTTTACATGATCGTCGGCCTGGTGCCGTCGGACGCCGGCACCATCGACATCGACGGCACCAACGTCTCGTCGCTGCCGATCCACCGCCGCGCGGCGCTGGGCCTGTCCTACCTGCCGCAGGAAGCGTCGGTGTTCCGCAAGCTGACGGTGGAAGAAAATATCCGTGCTGTACTCGAAATCCAGAAAGTAGACGGCAAGTCTTTATCCAAGGCTGCCATTGATGAACGGCTCAATACCCTACTGGCCGATTTGCAAATCGAAAAGCTGCGCGACAACCCTGCGTTGTCCCTCTCGGGCGGCGAACGCCGCCGCGTGGAGATCGCGCGCGCACTGGCGACCAACCCGCGCTTCGTGCTGCTGGACGAACCATTCGCCGGGGTCGACCCGATTGCCGTGATCGAGATCCAGCGCATCGTGCGCTTCCTCAAAGAGCGGAAAATCGGCGTCCTCATTACCGATCACAATGTGCGCGAAACGCTGGGCATCTGCGACCGCGCATATATCATCAACCAGGGCGCGGTACTGGCCTCGGGCCGTCCCGACGACATCATTGCCAATGAGTCGGTGCGCCGCGTGTACCTGGGTGAACACTTCCGGATGTAAGCCGCACCATGAAACAGTCGTTGCAACTGCGGACCTCGCAGCATCTCGCGCTGACGCCCCAACTGCAGCAATCGATCCGCCTGCTGCAGCTGTCCACGCTGGAGCTGCACCAGGAACTCGAACAACTGCTGACCGACAATCCGCTGCTCGAACGGCTCGACGATCCGCTCGACCACTCGCTGCGGCTGTTGTCGGACGGCGCCATCAACCAGCAGGCGCCGGTGGGCGAAGCCTCGCCCGGCGAGGCACCGCCAGACAGCGCACAGCAGGAGGCGGCGCCGGCCGCCGACGCCGATGCCTACGATGGCCCGGCCGCCGATACCGACAGCACCACGCCTGACGCCGACGTCGACTGGAGCGACGCCGGCCGCAGCAAGGCGCCCGACGATGAAGACGCGCGTCCGCAGCTCGAAGCCCATCACTGCACGCTGCGCGAACACCTGATGGAGCAGATGCGCGTGACGGTGCTGGAGCAGCGCGACCGCGCGCTGGTCGAACTGATCATCGATGCGCTCGACGACAACGGCTATCTCGAGGAGCCGCTGGAAGACATCCATGCGCGCCTGCCCGAAGAGCTGGAAGTCGATATCGACGAATTGCAGACCGCCTTGTCGCTGCTGCAAAGCTTCGACCCGATGGGCGTCGGTGCGCGCAGCGCCGCCGAGTGCCTGGCGCTGCAAATCAAGCGCTTGCCCGGCGTGCCCATGGTCACGCGGCGCATGGCGCTGGCCATCGTCGAAAAACACCTGGCCTGGTTTGCCCAGCGCGACTTTAACAAGCTGAAAAAAGCGCTGCTGTGCGACGACGAAGACCTGCGCGAAGCACAGGCCGTGATCCGCCAGTGCAATCCGCATCCGGGCGCAGCGTTTGCAGCCGATGTATCGGATTACGTAGTGCCCGACGTCATCGTCAAGAAGGCGCGCAATGGCTGGCAGGTCAGCCTCAATAACGACGTCATGCCGCGCCTGCGCGTCAACGCCATGTACGCCAACCTGCTCAAGCAGAAAAAGGGGGAAGGGGGCGACGGCGCGCTGGGCGCGCAGCTGCAGGAAGCCAAGTGGCTGATCAAGAATATGCGCCAGCGTTTCGACACCATCCTGCGCGTGGCGCAAGCGATAGTAGAACGACAAAAGAACTTTTTCTCGCATGGCGCGGTTGCCATGCGCCCCCTTGTGCTTCGCGAAATTGCTGATACACTGGGTTTACACGAGAGCACCATCTCTCGCGTGACCACGCAAAAATACATGCTGACTCCGCACGGCATGTTTGAGCTGAAATATTTCTTTGGTAGCCATGTCGCCACCGACGCGGGAGGTGAAGCAAGTTCGACGGCGATACGGGCACTGATCGTGCAACTGACAGGAGCTGAAGACCCTAAAAATCCTTTATCCGACAGTAAGATTGCAGACATGCTGGGAGAACAAGGCATGGTGATTGCGCGACGCACTGTTGCCAAATATCGCGAAGCATTGAAAATCCCGCCAGTCAGCCTCCGCAAGTCCTTGTAGTAAGTAGTGCATGGGTTCCTGCCCGCCCGGCAGCAATGGGCGCCGCACTAACCGCCAGCGACATTTATCTTTAGGAGTGTGTATGAATCTCACCATCAGTGGACATCATCTCGAAGTGACCGCCGCCATTCGCGAATACGTGCAAAACAAGCTTGAGCGTGTTACACGGCACTTTGATCAAGTGATTGATATTGCTGTCATCCTGACTGTAGATAACCTTAAAGAAAAAACCAAGCGTCAAAAGGCTGAAATCAATCTGCGCCTTGCCGGTAAAACGGTCTACGTAGAAAGCCTGGCCCAGGATCTGTACGCTGCGATCGACACCCTGATCGACAAGCTGGACCGCCAGGTCATGAAATACAAGGGAAAAGTCCAGCAGCACGGCCACGATGCGATCAAGCATCTGCCTGACAACTTCGAACCTGCCGCCGCCGCATAAACTTTCTGCGGCACCTACCAACAAAGGGCGCAACGATGGCGCCCTTTCTTGTTTTTGCTATCCATGAAAACTGTTTACCTGATTATGGCCTCGCTGCTGGCGGCAGCGCCGGCATGGGCTTGCCAGCAGGCGCCGCGCGCCATCATCGATATCGACGCCAACAGCTATTACAGCGACGCCAATCATTCGGTCATCGATCCGGCGCGGCGCGCAAAAAATATCGCCAGCACGCGCCCTGTGGAAGATTTTCTGTCCGGCGTGGCGCGTAGCGCCAGTCGCTACCAGGCGAGCGGCAAACCGGCCGACGCCGCCTGTGCGCTGGGCTGGCTCGCGCAATGGGCCGGCAGCGGCGCCATGCTGGGCCGCATGTCGAGCGCGCAGGCGTATTCGGTGCGCAAATGGACGCTGGGTGGCCTGGCCCTCAGCTATGCGCGGGTACGGGAGGCGGCAACGCCGGCGCAGCGCCAGGCCATCGATGCCTGGCTGGGCGCACTGGCCGACGCCACCATCAGCCATGCCCAGGTGCGCAAGGGCGTGCGCAACAATCACTACTACTGGGAAGGCATGGCGGTAACGGCAGTAGGGGCGGTGACGAAGAACCAGCGTTACCTGGCGTGGGGCCGCGAGGTATTCGATTTTGCGATGGGGCAGGTGGCCGAAGATGGTTCGCTACCGGCCGAAATGGCGCGTGGCGCCAAGGCGCTGCACTACCATGTGTTTGCCGCCGCACCGCTGGCCATGATCGAATCGATGCTGGACCTGCAATCGCTGAGCTTTGAGCGCGTAGTGAAGTTTACGCTGGCCGCAGCGAGCGATTCGTCAGCCCTGAAAAAAACCACCGGCTTCAAGCAGGAAAAACCGGACAGCATGCCGTTCGTATTGATTTACCAGCGCCACCATGGCCAGGCCGCCAGCGCCGCCACCGATCCCGCCGCCGCTGCGGCCAAAGCCACCTGGCAGGCACGCCTGGGCGGCGACCTGACGCTGCCTAATCCGCTGGAGCACCCGGCGCCGTAAAGCCAGGGCAGGCGCCGACTCTATTGCACTAAATCACTGCTCGCGGTGGCGCAACACCACACGCTCGTTGGCGTTGAAGTACGCCGCCAGCTTCTCCGCCATATACACCGAGCGGTGCTGGCCGCCGGTGCAGCCCAGCGCCACCGTCAGGTAGCTGCGGTTATCGGTTTTGAACGAGGGCAGCCATTTTTCGACAAATGTGCGGATATCGTGCAGCATCTCGTTGGCGCTGGGCTGCGCTTCGAGGAATTCGATGACCGGTGCATCGCGTCCCGTCAGCGGGCGCAGCGTCAGGTCGTAATAGGGATTGGGCAGGGCCCGCACGTCGAAGACGAAGTCGGCGTCCATCGGCACGCCGAGCTTGAAGGCAAACGATTCGAAGAACAGCGTCAGCGGTGCGCGCTCGATCATCACCAGGTCCTTGACCCAGGCGCGCAGCTTGTTGGCGCTGAGTTCCGACGTATCGACCACGTGGCCGAGCTGTTCGATGGCCGACAGCCGTTCGCGTTCTTCCAGGATGCACTCGATCAGCGTGCGGCGCCCGGCCGGATTGTAGCCGGGACGCAGCTCGTGCGACAGCGGATGGCTGCGCCGGGTTTCTGAAAAACGGGCAACCAGCGAATGCGTATTTGCGGTGAGGAACATCACGCGCACGTCGTGACCGTCCACGCGCAGTTGCGCCACGTCGGCCGGCAGCGAGGCCAGTGACTCGGCGCTGCGCGCATCGACTGCGACCGCCAGCGCCTGCAAGCCTTGCTCCACCAGCGTGGTGGTCAATTGTGGCAGCAGGGCCGGCGGCAGGTTGTCAACGCAATAGTAGCCGAGGTCTTCGAGCACGTTCAGCGCCACCGATTTGCCGGAGCCGGAAATACCGGTAATAAGGACGATACGCATGGTTTAATCTCCGCTCATGGCCAGCCGTTGCCGTTCCATGAACTCTTGCAGGGTGTCGATACCGCGCAGTTGCAGGATGGTGTTGCGTACTGCTGCTTCCAGCAACACCGCGATATTGCGGCCGGCCGCCACCGGGATCACGACCTTGCGCACTGGCAGGCCCAGCACGTCTTCGGTCGGGAACTGGAAGGGCAAACGCTCCACTTCTTCATCCTGGGCGCCGCGTTTGACCAGGTGCACGATCAGCTTGAGGCGCATCTTGCGCCGCACGGCGGTTTCACCAAAGATGGCCTTGATGTCGAGCAGGCCCAGGCCGCGCACTTCGAGCAGGTTTTGCAGCAGCGCCGGGCAGCGGCCTTCGATCATATTCGGGGCGATGCGCGAAAATTCCACGGCATCGTCGGCCACCAGGCCGTGCGAGCGAGAAATCAGCTCCAGCCCCAGCTCGCTCTTGCCCAGGCCCGAGTCACCGGTGATCAGCACGCCCACACCCAGCACGTCCATGAACACGCCATGCATGATGATGCGCTGCGCCAGCTTTTTGGACAGGTACACACGCAGGAAGT
>JBEVNE010000395.1:0-11555 GCA_040508275.1 Duganella sp. | reverse complement strand
AGAGATGCTACATACATGAATAATTACCTCGTGATATGATATGTTTCCCTTAGGTAATTATGTAACTTTTCTACCTATCACTTTTATAACAATTCGTATAACAAAACAGGGCGCGCCGTCGCCCACTTCCTGAAGGAATCTTTTATGACTTCGTTACGTGATCTGAAGCTGGCAACCAAGCTGGGGTTGGCATTTGCACTGGTATTGGTGCTGGCTGCAGCGGTCGATATCTTCGCCATCGTCAAGCTGGCGCAAATCAACCGCGCCTCCACCGAGTTGTCCGAGCGCTGGATGCCGGCGATGCGCGTGGTACAGGATCTGAAGGCGCAGATCGCCCGCGTGCGCACCCGTGAATTCCAGTACATCATTTCCACCGACCCGGCCGAAATGGACAAGTACGACAAAGTCATCGCCAACGACCTGGTGGACCTGCGCAAGATGCAGGATACCTACGTCAAGCTGATCTCCACACCCGAGGAAAAAGCGCTCTACGACGAGTTTCTGTCCCTGTGGGACCGCTACATGATTGAGGACGGCAAGATCCGCGCCGCCTCCCGCGCCGCCGATGGCGACACTGCGAAGCGGTTGCTGCGCGGCGAGTCGAACAAACTGATCGTCGCGCTGCGCGGCCAGATCGACAAGCTGGTCACGCTGTACGGCGACGGCGGCGATGCTGCCTCCGACCGCGCCGATGCGCTGTATGACTCGGCGCGCACCTGGATCATCACGCTGCTGGCAGGTTCGGTGATACTGGGCGCCCTGTGCGCGGCGCTGATTACCCGCTGGCTGGTCAAGCGACTCGGTGGTGAACCCGATTACGCGGTAAAGATTGCCGGAAAAATTGCCAGCGGTGATTTGACGGTCGCCATCGACACCCGCAGCGGCGACCAGGACAGCCTGCTGTTTGCCATGAAATCGATGCGCGACAGCCTGGCCGGCCTGGTTGAACAGGTGCGCAGCGGCACCGACACCATCGCCACCGCGTCGCAGCAAATTGCTGCCGGCAATGTGGACCTGTCGGCACGTACCGAGCAGCAAGCTGCATCGCTGGAAGAAACCGCCGCATCGATGGAAGAGCTGACCAGCACGGTCAAACAGAACTCGGCCAGCGCCAGCGAAGCCAATGATCTGGCGCTGAGCGCGTCGGCCGTGGCGCAAAAAGGCGGCGCCGTGGTATCGCAGGTGGTGGAGACCATGGGTTCGATCAACCAGTCGTCGCGCAAGATTGTTGACATCATCGCCGTGATCGATGGCATTGCATTCCAGACCAACATTCTGGCATTGAACGCCGCAGTGGAAGCTGCCCGTGCCGGCGAGCAAGGTCGTGGCTTTGCCGTCGTCGCCTCCGAAGTACGCAACCTGGCGCAGCGCTCGGCGGCGGCGGCCAAGGAAATCAAGGAACTGATCAGCGACTCGGTCAACCAGGTCGAGAGCGGCAGCAAGCTGGTCGAGCAGGCCGGCGCCACCATGGAAGATGTGGTGGTCAGCGTGCGGCGCGTAACCGATATCATGAGCGAGATCAGCGCCGCCGGCGCCGAACAGCGCGCCGGCATCGAGCAGGTGAATACCGCCATCGCCGGCATGGACGCCGTGACCCAGCAAAACGCTGCCCTGGTGGAGGAAGCTTCGGCGGCCTCGCAAAGCATGCAGCAACAAGCCACCGAACTGAGCGCGCTGGTCTCGGTATTTCAACTGTCCAGACAGCCCTCGGGCCACGCCCACGCCGGCCGTGATCTGCACGTGGTAAAGAACCTGGCGCACCGGCCGGCACAGGCTGTTGCGGCGATCGAAGCTACGCCAGTGCGGCGCCGGGCCTGATGCGTTAATTACTCACTCGGCGAGGAAGGCTTCCATGGCCTTGGTCGGACGGCCATCCTCGCCCCAGGCGCTCAGCTCGTACTTGCTCCAGCTGCGCGCCCCTTGCGGCTCCCAGTAGATCACGCCCAGGCCTTTGTTACCGGGAATCGCCTTGACCTTGCGCTGCACGGCCACCAGCATGTCGTAGGTGTTCTGCGGCTTGCTGTCCTCGCCGCCGATTTCCACGATCATGACTTCCTTGCCATAGCGCGCAGCGACCTCGTTCATATTGTCGGTCAGGTCGCCGATGGACTCGGTGTAATCGGGATTGCCGTCCAGCCAGTACGGGTAATATGACATGCCGATCACGTCGAACTTGGCGCCGTTGGCCACGGCATTGTCGAACCAGGTGCGGAACCACTGCTTTTCATTGCCACGGTCAACGTGCAGCACCACCTTGGCATCGGGGTTGACGGCCTTGACGGCGTCATAACCTTTGTTGAGCAACTGCGCCAGCAGCGGCCAATTGAGCGTGTGCCCTTCCGGATACATCATGCCGGTACGGATTTCATTGCCGACCTGCACCCATTCCGGCTGCACACCGGCTTTTTTCAGCGCCGTCATCACCTCATGGGTGTGCTGGTAGACGGCATCGAGCAATTGCGGGAAGCTGTACTTGATCCAGGCGACCGGCTTGCGCTGCTGCTGCGGGTCTGCCCAGCTGTCGCTGTAGTGGAAATTGATCATCACGCGCATGCCCTGCTGTTGCGCGCGCAGCGCCATCGCCACCACGTCGTCCTTACTGTTGTGGCCGCTGGCGCGGTCCTGCGAAGGATTGACCCACACGCGCAGGCGCACGGTATTGATGCCATAGCTCTTGAGGATGCTCAGGCCATCTTCCTGCTTGCCATCCTTGTTGTAGAACTTGTAGCCGGTCGCTTCCATCTGCGCCAGCCAGCCAATGTCTGCACCCTTGACGAACGGGCCGGCATAGGCCGACATGGAAACCGCCATCAGCATGGCCAGCAGTGTTTTTTTCATTCCTCTATCTCCTCTTTGATACTTGCTGTCGCCGTGTTGTCACGGCCTTAAAAGGCGCAATGTATCAATGGCGTCAGATAGCGGGCCAATCATTTTTTTGATGTTTGCCATATCAATTTGCTCTATCAAAGAGAATAGAAATCAAGCGCGGCGACGAACCGGCACGACGCAAGACGATGTTCTTCACCGCGACATCGGCCGTCCTTCCGGACGATAAACCTGCCCTTGCGCAGAGTTCAATCGCGCCGGCATGGCTTTCAGCGCATAGGCAATGGTCTCGCGCAGCGGTTTTGCCCGCAGCTCGCTGTCGTACGGCGTGGGCCGCTGCGGCAAGCCGTCGGCGCGGCGCGCTTCCGGCCATTGCTGCAGCCAGCTGACATGGTCGGCCATGCCCCACAGCAGAAAATCGCGGCAGCGTGGATAGCTCAGCGTCAGGTCGAGATAATCGCGCGCAAGCGCAGCCACACCGGCATCGCGTGCAGCGACATCGGCCGGCAACTGGCGGTCGTTGACGTCGAATTCCGTGATCAACAGGTCATATCCCATGCCCGACACTTCATCGAGAAACTTGCGCCACTCGCTGCCGGCGGCGGTGGCGGCTGCGGGCAGCGTGTTGCCGATATGGCTTTGCAGGCCGAGGGCATCAATCGGCGTGCCGCGTGCGCGCAGCGCGGCCAGCAGCGCCAGCACGCCGGCACGGTGCTTGGCACTGCCGGGGCCCGGTCCCATGTAATCGTTGTAGACCAGCTGCGCATTGGGCGCGTGCTGGCGCGCCAGCACGAAGGCCATGTCGATCTGCTCCAGCGCACCCATCTTCTCGTTGAGCACATTGACGATCAGCTCGCCGGTCTTGGGGTCGACCGCTTCGTTGACCACGTCGTAGCTGAACATATCGCGGCCAAAGTGCGTGCACACCGCCTTGATATGTTCGCTCATCAGGCGCTCGGCCACGCGTGCAGGCGAGGCGCCAAAATCGTACTGGTTGACCCACCCCGGCAGCCAGCGCCGCGATTGCCACAGCAGGGTATGGCCCCGCACCAGCATGCGCTGCTCCTTGGCCCATGCGACCATTTCGTCGGCAGCGGCGAAGCGATGCGGTCCCGGTTGCGGCTGCAGTGCCGGCCACTTGGTTTCGTTCTCGGCAACGATCATGCCGCATTCGCGCGCCAGCAGTTGTCCGTAAGCGGTATCGGCAAAGCGCGCACCGTCGCCGGCGCCGCCACGGCGGCCGATGGCGCAGCCGAAACGCAGACCCTTTCTGGCGGCGATATCTTTTAATGGCTCGGTCGTGGCGGCGAAGGCCGGCGCATGAAATAGCGCTGCGCCGGCGGCGCCGCCAAGCATGGTTAATACGGATCTGCGGTTGGGCATGGCTCTCCTCGGAAGAACTGCCATGATAAATCAAGCAGCGCGCGGTTGACAGCAGTTGCTGCCTGAAACCCCGGCAGCACGCGGACGATAGCCAACTGGACGACAGGCGCCGCCGCAGGTATTCTTGTCTTCACACTACTTTTAAAGGATGCGCAATGATCGTCGAATTACGGGTTTATCACTGCCTGCCGGGTCGCCTGCCCGCCCTGCATGAACGATTCCAGAACGTCACGCTGGCGTTGTGGGAGAAGCATGGTATCGAGCAGGCAGGATTTTTCACCACGCTCGTGGGCCCCAGCAACCAGACCCTCACCTACCTGCTCAAGTGGAACAGCCTGGCCGAGCGCGAAACCAGGTGGAACAATTTCACGGCAGACCCCGAGTGGATCACCAAACGCGCAGCCTCGGAAGCCGAGGCGCCCATCGTGGCGCATATCGAGAACTCCTTCCTGACCCCTACTGCGTACTCTTCGATGCGCTGATTTTTGCAGGTACTACCACAGCCGTAACTCGGGCTGGACACCAATGCCCCCAAGCCTGCTTGGGGTGCTGCAATCCATTTTGCGACACCCATCCCCGTCGCTCCCTCCATTTTTCCTGAATTTTCTGCGCCCTCATTCGTCTGGATCGTACGGACGGGTTTGCCCATAGTCAGCAAACACCCACGTCTCCATTAAATTATCAACAAGACAGGTATATGCATAATAAAATTCGCCATCTCCGCGTCAAGCGCGGCGCACTGATCGTCCAGCTGGCCATTGCCGGCCTGGCATTGGCCGCAGCCCAGGCTCAGGCTCAAGCGCAGACGACCGACGGCCAGCAGTCCGGCGCCGATAACATGGCGGTTTTGCCCACGGTGGATATTATCGGCCAGGCCGAAAGCGCCATCAGTCCGGTGCGCGGCTACCTGGCCAAACGCAGCGCCTCGGCCACCAAGACCGATACGCCGCTGCTCGAAATTGCCCAATCGGTGTCGGTCGTCACGCGCGATGAAATGGATGCACGCGCCGCCACCAGCGTGCTCGAGGTGCTGCGCTACATGCCCGGCGCCGTCACCGAAACCCACGGCGTGGACCCGCGCGGCTACGAATACTTCAACCTGCGCGGCTTCATCAACGCCCAGGTCACCAGCAACTACCTGAACGGCCTGCGCCAGGCGCCGGGCGGCTTCGGCATGTTCCGCAGCGAGCCCTATGGCCTCGAGCGCATCGAGGTGCTGCGCGGTACCGGCTCGGTACTGTTCGGCCAGGGCGACCCGGGCGGCACCATCAACCGCATCAGCAAGCTTCCCGGCGCCGGTGCACCGAACGAAGTCCGGGTCGATGTCGGCTCGTTCGACCGGCGCCAGCTGGCGGCGGACCTGAACGGCAATATCGACGCCGCCGGCAATCTGCAGTATCGCGTGGTCGGCCTGGCGCTCGACAGCGAGACCCAGTTTGACTACGGCAATGGCGTATCGGGCGGCAACGACCGCCAGTACTTCGCCCCCTCGCTGCTGTGGAAAATCTCCGACAACACCTCGCTCACCCTGCTGAGCGAATACACCAACGACCGTAGCGGCAGCGGCCGCTGGACGCTGCAGAACCGCGACGGCAGCCAGAGCCACGTGATGATGGGCGATCCGCATTTCGACAAACAGGAAAACGAGCAGTGGTCGGCCGGCTACCTGCTCGAGCACAAGCTGAACGGTAACTGGCGCTTGCGCCAGAACTTCCGCCACGCCGGCCTGCGCTCGTTTTATGGCGCGCTCAACCCCGGCTCCCTGACCGGCAACAATCTGGCGCGCGTCAGCACCCACTATTACAGCCGGGTCAAGAACACCGCACTGGACAACCAGCTCCAGGGCGATTTCGCCTGGGGCGGCGTGCAGCACACGCTGCTGGTCGGCATCGACTGGCTGCGCATGACCGACCGCGAAAACCGCTACCGCGGCGTGGCGCCCAGCCTGAATGTGCTCAATCCCGTGTATGGCGTGGCCATCGCCACGCCAACCCAGCCGTTTGGCGACCTCGATCAAAGACAGACCCAGACCGGCATTTATGCGCAAGACCAGATCAAGTTCGACCAGAAGCTGATCGTCACCGTCGGCGCCCGCTACGACCGTGCCAGGGATACGCTGAACAACTTCCTGACCAGGGCCGCTACCCGCTCGGACGACAACGTTCTTAGCGGCAGGGTTGGCCTGACCTATCTGGTCACGCCGGAGCTGGCGCCGTATGTCAGCTTTGGCACCTCGTTTCTGCCGCAGATAGGCCAGGACTTCAACGGCAAGGCCTTCGAGCCGAGCAAGGCCAGGCAATTCGAGGCCGGCATCAAGTACCAGCCGGCCAACGGCAAAACGCTGTTCACCGCAGCCTTGTTCGAGCTCACCAAGACCAATGTCGCCACGCCCGATCCGCAACACCTGAACTTCTCGATACTGACCGGTGAGGCGCGCTCGCGCGGCCTGGAGCTGGAAGCCAAGGGCGAAGTGGCCAGAAACCTGAGCCTGACGGCAGCCTACAGCTACACCGACGCCGAAGTCACGCGCAGCACCAATAACACGCTGGGTAAAACGCCGATCCTGGTGCCGAAGCAGTCGGCCTCGCTATGGCTCGACTATGTGCTGCGCGATGGCGCCCTGTCGGGCCTGGGCATGGGCGTCGGTGCGCGTTACACCGGCAAGACCTGGGCCGAAAGCACCAACCTCACTGAAAACGGTACGCAAACCATCGTCGACGCGGTACTGCACTACAGCAGCGGCAAATGGCGTTACGCCCTCAACGCCAGCAACCTGGCGAACAAGGAACAAACCACCTGCCTGGCCGAGCCGACCCGCACCTGTTTCTGGAACCCGGAGCGCACGGTGCAGCTCAGTGCGCGCTATTCCTGGTGAGCACTTGAGTAAAAACCTGAAGTGGACGGTCGTTACGTCACCATGCCCGACCTGCCCTGTCGGCCTTGAAGGCAAGGCCGACCTGCACGACGCCGCGCCTACCAGCGGTACGTGGCCGACAATACCGCATTGCGCTGTGCGCCAAACCAGCAGTCACCGCGACTCAGGCAGGTGGCGACGTAGGTCTTGTTGCCCAGGTTGTTGACATTGAGCGCCACGCGCCAGCTCGGGCTGTCCCACGCCAGCAGCGCGTCCACCAGGGTGACGTCCGGCGTGGTCGGCGCACTGCCGTCACGGAAGGAATTCATGTAGCGCACGCCAGCGCCTGCCGACAGGCCCGTCACGCCGGCAGCGGCAAAGCTGTACTTGGTCCACAGCGAGGTCTGTTGCGACGGGATGCCGTTGAGTTGCTTGTCGAGATCGATGTAGTTGTAGTGGGCAATCAGCTCCAGACCTTTGGCCACCTGGCCGCGCGCTTCCAGTTCCACGCCACGGGCGCTGGTACTGTCGAGCTGCGCCGACAGTACAGGGGTGATCGCGACCAGCTGATTTTTTTCTTTCCAGCGATAGGCAGCGGCGCTCAGCGACAGGTTGCGACCGACCGGCTCATACTTGACGCCAGCCTCCCATTGCTCGCCGCGCAGCGGCTTGAATACCTGGCCCTGGGCGCTGTTGGCCACCGGCGTAAACGATTCACTGTAGCTGACATACGGCGACACGCCGCTGTCGCTCAGATACATCAACCCTGCGCGCCTGGTGGTGGCGCTCGAGCGCTGGGTTTGCGCACCCTCGGTCTCGTTGCGCGCCCTGTCGTGGCGCAGGCCGACCGTCAGCAACAGTTTCGACGTCAGATGCATCTGATCCTGCACGTAGAGGCCGTTCTGCTTCTGGGTATTGGCCGCCAGCAGCGACAGATCATTGAACGTGAAACCGGTGTAGACAGGGTTGTAGACGTCGATCTGGGTGGCCGCCGGGTAACCCGCCGAGCCGGTCTGCTTGTAATGCAGATAATCGACACCGAGCAGCAATTTGTGCTTGACGGCGCCAGTGACCAGGTTGCCTTCCAGCGTCTGGTCGATGCCGAACACCTTGGTCTGCGCCAGCGAGGCGCCGGCAAAGCGGTCCACCACGCGCTGGTTGATCTGGTCGGCATTGAAGCCACCGGGCAACGAGAAGGAGTCGGCATACAGCGTGCGGTAGTCGTTTTTGTTGTACGAATAACGCATATTCTGACGCAATTTCCAGTCGCTGTTCAAGGCTGTCTCGAAGGCCCAGCCGATGGTTTTACGCTTGGTATCGTAGCGGTCGAAGCCAGGCTCGCCGATAAAGCGGTTGGCCGGAATCTTGCCGTTCGGGTTGCTTGTCAACACACCGGACCACGGGAAAAACTGCGAGGTGGAGCCGGTTTTGTCGTCCTGCCACAAGGCCTGCAGCGTCAGCGAAGTGTCGGCGTTCGGTTTCCATGTCAGCGATGGCGCCACCAGCGCGTGGTCGTCCGGTACATGATCGACCTGGGTATTGGCGTTGCGCTTGACCGCAACCAGGCGATACAGCCATTTGCCGTCTTCGGTCAGCGGGCCGGTAAAGTCGGCTTGCACCTGCTTGCGCTGGTAGCTGCCATATTGCACGCCGATTTCGTTCTGAGCCACGGCCTGCGGGCGCTTGCTGACCATGTTGACCACGCCGCCGGTGCCACCCTGCCCGTACAGCATGGCAGCGGCACCGCGCAGTACCTCGATGCGTTCGAGGGTGTACGGATCGGTGCGGGCGGTGCTGGTGTAGTAACTCATCGACTTGCGCACGCCGTCCAGGTATTCGTCGGGCGAGACGCCGCGCACCAGCATGGCGTCGTTGCGCGAATCGATGCCATAGGCATCGGAGCGCACGCCAGCTGCATAGTTGAGCGCATCTTGCAGGTTGCCGGCGCCCTGGTCGATGATCTGGTCACGCGTGACAATGGTGACCGCCTGCGGCGTTTCCGACAGTTTGGTATCGGTTTTGGTGGCGGTAGCGCTGCGCTTCGCGAGGTAACCGGCAACCGGGCCGGTGGCGGTTTCAGTCTGCCCCGTCACCAGCACCGTTGGCAATGTGGCGGCATCGGCATCGGCTGGCGCGGTGACGCCGACCTGGGCCAGCGCCGGGGTGGTCACACCGACGGCCAGCTCAGCCAGCAATACGGCCAGCGCCAGGCGGCGCGGTTGAAACGAAGAGACACGTTGTGACATAAGCGGAACTTTCTTGGTTGTACGAGGGAAGCGTCATCGACGTCCGGCATGGATGCGCTGACCAAGTTGAGAATGATAATAATTCTCATTCTACAAAATGTGGCGTGAGCCAGCAAGCAGGACGCGTCAGGGAACAAGCAATGTTGTTTTCCGGTAGTGCCATCCTCCATTATCAGCAGCTGTAGGCAAGCTGTTCATGATCCCGGACGACTCGTTACACCTAAATGGGGTCCGTTACAGATGCGTAAGGTTGATAAAAAGAGGTTAAAACACCGATATGATGCGGCCAATAGAAGAAAGGATTTCGACCATGGCTATCTGGACAAGGCTGCTTGGCATATCGTTCACCAGCCTATTGTATTTATCAGCTCATGCAGCGGACTGCCTGAGATATGAGCCTGAAGTCGTCACATTGACCGGTTCGCTTCATCGCGCTACCTTTCCGGGCAAACCCAACTTTGAAAGTGTCGCCGACGGCGATGAGCCCGAGACCGGTTTTTACCTAACACTCGGGCAGCCCATATGTACCCGCGGAGATAGTGGTCCCGAGCGTCAGGCGCATGCTGCAGTGAAAGAAATTCAACTGGTCCTCACCGAAGCCCAGTACGCCTCACTCGGGCCAAAAGTTGGCAGCCAGGTGCAGGTGCGGGGACAATTATTCTCAAGTTTTACCGGGCATCACCACGCCGACGTACTGCTGCGCGTGGCGCAATAGCACACGTCAAGTGAATGTTGATTAACTCACCCAACGTTAGTAAAATAAGCCGCAGTCTATTCTTTTCAGAAAGCGCCTTATGACCTTCACTCCTCGCCGCAATGCCCTGCGCACCATGCTCTACTCAACCCTGGCAATGGCCACCGCAGGGAAGGCGGGGGGCGCTGAAGCACAGGCGATAGCCACGCCCGCACAGCTTGCCGTGCCGCCGAAGTTCCTGCCCGATGGCAGCGCCGCCAATTGGCCCGGCAACACCATCATCTGCCATATAGACCGGCGCAGTCCCGCGTTCATGGCGCTGCTGGATATCCACGTGGCGCTGATGCGCAGCGGCCTGCATGCCCACATTGCACCGCTGCCGCCGGCCAGCTATCACATGACGGTATTCGAAGGAGTCGCCTACCCGGCGCGGCACAAGTATTTCCCGGCCGACCTGCCACCTGAGACCAGCGAGGCGGACTGCAACGCCGCCATGCTGGAAAAGCTGCGCCGCTTCGACCTGCGCACCGCGCTGCCGATCCGCATGCGTCCTGTGCCACTGGCGCAGCAGACCAACCCGGCCAGCATTCTGCTCGAAGCGGTCGACGCCCCGGAGAACCGCAAGCTGCGCCGGCTACGTGACCGGCTGGCCGACACGCTGCAACTACGCGCACCGCGCCACGACGACTACCGCTTCCATATCACGCTCGATTACGTCTATGCGCCACTGGACGACGCCCGCCGCGCCAGGCTGATGGCATTGCACCAACGGTTGCTGGCCGACTTTATCGCCCGGTCGCCGTTGATCGAACTGGGCGCGCCCGAGTTCACCTATTTCGACGATATGCTGGAGTTCCGGCCGCAACTGTTGTTGGCGAACCAGCCTGCGTAAATCGGGAGAACGCCAGCGATTGCAAGTCGCACGGCGAAGCAGCAGAATGGCGCTTCCACCGCAACGCGCCCGAAAGCCCGCAGTGCCACCAACCCCGCTACCGCCGCACACGCCCCGTGGCCTGATCCTGTCCCTGGTGCTGTTGCTTGGCCTGCACCCGGTGGCCGGCTACCTGTATCTGCCGGCGCTGCCGCAACTGCAGAGGGAACTTGGCATATCGGTCGCCAGCGCACAACTGACGTTGTCGGTACTGGTGCTCAGCTTCGGACTGGGACAGGTGGTGTGGGGGCCTCTGGCCGACCGCTACGGCAGGCGCCCGGTGCTGCTGGCGGGGCTGACGATGCTGCTGGCCGCCAGCGTGATGGTCGCGGCCAGCAACGGACTTGGCACCCTGCTCGTGGGACGCTGCGCGCAAGGTCTGGGCGTGGCCGCCGCTGCCGTCTGCGCACGTGCCATGCTGCGCGACCTGTACCAGCCGATGGAAAGCGTGCGCCTGCTGTCCATCGGCTTTTCGTGGGTGGGCGTGATCGCGCTGGCCGGTCCGCCACTGGGCGCGGCGCTGGCCGGTTTCGGGGGCGCACGCGCGCCACTGCTGCTGATGGCGGCATGCGCCGCGCTGGCCCTGCTCGACGTGCTGCTGCGGCTGCCGGAGACCCGGCC
>JBEVNE010000332.1:0-3794 GCA_040508275.1 Duganella sp. | reverse complement strand
ATTCGGTATGAGAATATGAGCTTTTTGACTTGTTATTTTGCACTGCCGCATGTAGAGTTTAGGGTTCTATTTACCTTTATTGAGCGGAAAACTCTCTGTTATGGCTTTAATCGTGCACAAATATGGCGGTACGTCGATGGGTTCGACGGACCGTATCAAGAACGTCGCGCGGCGTGTCGCCAAGTGGCATGACGCCGGGCACCGCATCGTCGTCGTACCGTCGGCCATGTCGGGCGAGACCAACCGCCTGATCGCCTTGGCCAAGGAAATTCAAGCGCAGCCAGACCCGCGCGAACTGGACATGATCGCCTCCACCGGCGAACAGGTCTCGGTCGGCCTGCTGTCGATGGCGCTGCTGGCGATCGGCAAAAAAGCCGTGTCCTACGCCGGCTGGCAAGTCGCGATTAAAACCGATTCCGCTTACACCAAGGCCCGCATCCAGTCGATCGACAACGAAAAGGTCAACCGCGACCTCGACGACGGCAAGATCGTCATCATCACCGGCTTCCAGGGCGTTGACGACCTGGGCAACATCGCCACGCTCGGCCGCGGCGGTTCCGATACTTCGGCCGTGGCAATCGCCGCCGCCATGAAGGCCGACGAATGCCTGATCTTCACCGACGTCGACGGTGTCTACACCACCGACCCGCGCGTGGTCTCGGAAGCGCGCCGTCTGAAGGCCATCACTTTTGAAGAGATGCTGGAACTGGCCTCGCTGGGCTCGAAAGTCCTGCAGACCCGTTCGGTGGAATTCGCCGGCAATTACCGCGTGCCAACGCGCGTGCTGTCGTCGCTGACCGACCCGATGCTCGACATCGAAGAAGAAGCCAACTCCGGCACCCTGATTTCGTTTGAGGAAGACACACACATGGAACAAGCAGTTATCTCCGGCATCGCCTTCAACCGCGACGAAGCCAAAATCACCGTGCTGGGCGTGCCAGACCGTCCGGGCGTGGCCTACCACATCCTCGGACCGGTGGCCGATGCCAACATCGAAGTGGACATGATCATCCAGAACCAGTCGGTCGAAGGCAAAACCGACTTCACCTTCACCGTATCGCGCAACGACTACCAGCGCGCCATCGACGTGCTCAACGGCACCCGTGAAGAACTGGGCGCCGCCAGCGTGACCGGCGACGCCAAGGTATCGAAAATCTCGGTAGTTGGAGTCGGCATGCGCTCGCACGTCGGCGTGGCGTCGCAAATGTTCCGCACGCTGTCGGAAGAGGGCATCAACATCATGATGATCTCGACCTCGGAAATCAAAATCTCGGTGCTGATCGACGAGAAATACATGGAGCTGGCCGTACGCGCGCTGCACAAAGCGTTCGAACTGGAAAAAGCATAAATATTTCAAAAAAACCGTTATGTTGCCTTGACCGAATTGGTCTCGGCCGATATTATAACGGTCGTCTGCTGCAGCGCAGTTAAGCAAGCAGACATAGTTGAGTAATCGACTAGGAGACGTGGCCGAGTGGCCGAAGGCACATCCCTGCTAAGGATGCATACGGCTTATACCTGTATCGTGGGTTCGAATCCCACCGTCTCCGCCAGAACACTGTCCAGTCTGCTCGATGGACATCAAAAAAACCGCTGTTCCCACTCTGGGGCAGCGGTTTTTTTGTTTTACTACGGCTCAGAGCGTCTATCTGCAGCCAGCGCGTTTGGGGGGCGTATTGGGGGGCATTTTTATCCACCCACTTTTTAGGACCCTCAAAATGTCTAAGCCCATTGCTCCCCTCACTGATCGGCAAGTACGTAACGCTGCGCCTGTCGAGCGCCTTCAGCGCCTGTTCGATGGCGGCGGCCTCTATATCGAAATAACTTCCAGCGGAAATAAAGTCTGGTGGCTCAAGTACCGGCGACCCAACGGCGGCGAAACACGCATCAGCTTCGGCCGCTATCCCGACGTTACACTCGCGGAGGCACGGCAGAAGCGCGACGAAGCGCGCAAACTGCTTGCGAGTGGGCAGGACCCTGTAGAGGCCAAAAGAGCCGCCAAGGCCGCTTATGGGGCGCCGCTGAACACCTTTGAAACCGTGGCGCGCGACTGGCACGCTGCAACGCTGGATCAATGGCAACCTGGCACTGCGGCGAACATCCTGCATCGCTTTGAAGTGGATATCTTTCCTGCGCTGGAGAAGCGCCACATCAACGACCTCACGGCGGCGGATTTGCTGGCCGTCCTGAGCCGTATCGAACAGCGCGGTGCCCGCGAAGTGGCCAAGCGAATGGCGGCGGACGTCTCACGCGTTTTCGTCCATGCCATGCATTGTGGAATAATTGACCGCAACCCGGCAGCGACGCTCGGCAAGGTGCTAAAGCCGCCCGCAAAAGGGCACTTTGCAGCAATCGACGCCGACGAACTGCCGGCCTTTCTGGCAACCTTCGCGAGTAACAATGCCTGCATGGGGCCGATAGTCAGAATCGCCATGCATCTGATGCTGTTGCTGTTCGTGCGGACATCGGAACTGATCGAGACGCCATGGAGTGAAATAGATGTTGAAGGCGGCGAGTTCAATTGGAAGGTCATTCCATGGCAGCGCATGAAGCGCGGCAAGCGCCGGGTCAACCCGGATACGAACGACCACCAAGTATGCCCGCCCCGGCAGGCCAGGTTGCTGTTAAAGGAACTGCACAGCTACACAGGGGGTGGGACGCTATTGTTTCCCAACATGCGCCAGCCTGAGCTCCCCATGAGTAACAACACTTTACTAAAAGCGTTGGAGCGCATGGGATACAAGGGCGACATGACCGGCCACGGTTTCCGCGCGCTGGCCATGGGAACGTTGAAAGAACGCTTGCGGTACCGTCATGAGGTGGTGGATCGCCAACTGGCGCATGCACAGAAAAATAAACTCGACAGCGCAACATTTTGTGAAGCCAGCAATCCGGGCTAAGAGGCCACGGGAGAGAGTTTTAAAAAGGCAATGGCTTCAGCCGAACTATTCGCGGTTGTTGAGTTTTCGACGCTCTGCAGCAAACTCAGGAATGTCTATACGCGACTTGCTCAGCAGGTCCGCCTTAATAGCTGCAGGCAAAGCTTCACCGCTCAATACAACATGTATTTTGCCGTTGACGGGCAAGACTTCGTTGGGACGGGGCTGATAATTTGCCGTGACGCGGGCGCGGTAGGCAGCAGCGGCCACCTTATATGCCTCGATATCGAACAAGGGCTTCGTTGCGGTGGTCATGGTACTTCCTCCCACAAAATTTCGTACAAATAGTATAGCAGTATCCTCCAGCTACGACTGTGTGCAGCCAGGTCGAACACCATTACGCGTGCGCTGCCGTGCTGGTCCCACCAATCGGGCGCGATATTGCGTACGTCTTGGACTGTGGCTGCCTTCATGATCGCCGGCACTGGAAAGCGATGTAGCTCTACTGGCACAACAGGAGCATCGAAGCCGAACTTGGGCCACACCATATAGCCGATCAAGGAGTCAGGGACAGCGGCGTTCAACGGTCCTCCCCTGCGGCATATAGCTGAATCTGGTGAAAGCCCAGCCGGTAGGCTTCGATTGCCATCAGGCCGAAAGCTATGGTCGCCAGTCGTTCCGAGGTATGGGGGGTAAGCATCAACTGGTTGATATGCAACCCCTCAATCCATATGGCCGGGCCGACCTCGTCGCGATAGACGATGACGCTGTTGGGCTCATCGCTACCGATGAACATGTTACGTGAGCTCACATCAAGACCAGCAGGTGCCTCTGCATTTGCGCTGACATGCAGAGTGCTGACAACGGAACCGTCGGGAATCATGAAAAGACGACCTACTGCCGCCGCATCAAGTG
>JBEVNE010000308.1:0-4953 GCA_040508275.1 Duganella sp. | reverse complement strand
CAGCCTGGACAGTCCGGTTCGGGCCATGGGCACTCCAGATAAGTAAACGGCACATTACAGCATTACATATGCTGTAATTATGTAATGGTGGCCAGCATACCATGACCATCGCGTGAGATGGATGCTGGTGAGCCAGCCATTCTTGAGAATCACATCAAGAACATTACACCATAACGTATTATGTAATTACGTAATACGTTATGATGTAATACGTTATCGGATGAACACAGCTCTAGGACTTTGCCTTGTGGCGTGTGCTCCAGCGTGCGTATTTCTGCAGCGTAGAGGCCGGGCTGTTGACGTACCAGGCATAACCGGCGCGGCGTTCAGGCGACAGTTCGTTGACGTCGGTGTGGATGGTGCGGTCGCGATCGCCAAAAATCGGCTGCATCGAATCGAGGTCATACATGCGCGCCCACAAGGGCCCGGCGCCCGGCTTCGACATCAGGCTGGCGCCATCTTTGCCGCGCGTCCATTCCTTGTCGTAAATAGCGGTGCGCTGGAGCCAGGCGGCGCCAGCGCTCACCGCCGTCACCACGGCGGGCGTGGGCGCCGGGTCACGCATCAGCACGGCCAGCAGGCGCGCGCTTTCGAAGCTGGTCAGTGCCACCGGCTCGAAATTGCGGGCGCCCACCGGTGCCAGGGTCAGTGCATCGTGCTGCTGGCACCAGGCGGTCAGCACGCCCTGCAAACGGATCTGGGTGGCCATGATGACGTTTTCCGCACGGTCGCGCGCCGCTGCAGCCCGTGCAGCCTGCTGCGGCGCCACGAAGGCGTAATCATCGTCGCGCCGCGCCACGTCATCGAGCAGTTCGACCGTGTTGGCCAGCGCATTGTCATTGAAGGTAATGGCGTCGTGGTAGCCGCCGGCCAGCGGATAGACCTGCGGGAAGCCGCCATTCGGGTACTGTGCATTGAACAGGTAGTTGAGCCCCAGCGCAAAGCTGCGCTCATAGCGCTGCTGATCGCCAGCGCCGGCTTTGCCGCTGGCGATCACGCGCGCCAGAAAACGCAGCTCGGTAATGGTGGCGTCGTTGTCGATGGTGCCGACAAAGGACCAGCTTTTACTACTACCAGTCTCGCTGTGCACATACAGTTCGCCGCGCTGGCGCACGGGGCCACTGCGGTTGACGTTTTTACCCCAGCCACCGGCCGGGGTCTGGTAGCTGACGATGTTGTCGGCCACGTGCAGCGCCTCGGCCGTGCCATACCAGGCTGCCGGCTGCTTGAGGGGCATGCCATTGCCCTGCCCTGCAGGCTGCTTTGGCGACGGTACAGCAGCGCCGTCCTTGCGCTCCGCTTCCAGTGCCGCCTTGTCGGCCGCCATCAGCGCACGCGAGCGCTCCAGGTAGGCGAGCCAGGCGGCGCGTTCGCTGTCGCCGATGGTAGTCACCTGCGCCAGGCGCGCTTCGGATACTGCCTGCGGCGGCGCCATGGTGCCGATCACGCTGGCCTGCGCAGCGCTGCCAGCCAGGGCCAGCGCCATCGCGGCTGCCAGAATATGCTGTTTCATTAACCTTGCTCCTGCTGTGTAATAAGGGGAGCCGAAGCTCCCCATGAATTTATTAAAACTTTACGGCATACGCACGATCCGAATCGCCATGTAGGGCTTGCCCGGCAAGGGCACGCTGCGGCCATTTTTTTCAGTGTACATATAGTCGTCCTGCTTTTTAATCTCGAACACGCCGTCCACCGGCGTGATGGTCATATTCCAGGTATCGATCACCTCGACCTTGAAACGCATGCCATCCTGCAGCCCGGTTTTGAACAGCGCAAACGGCCAGCTGGTCGGCTGCTGGCGGTTGAAGTAGCCGAGATAATACTGCCCGTGCTTGCCGGCGAACGGATAATCCTGCCATTTGTCGATCGGCTCCAGCCCTTCGGACGGACTTTGCGCCAGGATCTGGCGGAAAAACGCCAGCCTTGCGGCGCTCTGTCCGCGCAGCGTACCGCCCTTGCCGAGCCAGATTTCACCCTTGCCGCTGTCGTCGCGGTAGATTTCGCTGTGGCCCACGTAAGTGCCGGCGATGGCGCCGTTCCAGAAGCGCAGCACCATTTCCTCGGGCGTCAGCTGGCCCCAGCGCTTGCTCCAGTTGCCTTCGTACTTGACTTCATCAAACACCACCGGCTTGTTGTAGACGTCGCGGAACAGCACGGCGCGCTCGGGATCTTCGGTGGCGGCGCCGTGCTGGATGCTCACGTGCGTGACCCACGGCTTGCTATGGTCATAAAACTTGAAGGCGTTATGGATCGAACGCAGGTGGTTATACGGATCGCTGGCCTGCACGATGCGGAAGTAACGGTCCCAGTCATCGGTCTTTTTCTCGGTCAGAAAATCGAACTCGTTGGCCATCGACCACCACACATTGCGATAGGCTGACAGGCGCGCCACCACGTAGCGCAGGTAGCGGTCATCGACGGCGGCCGGCATGCGGTCAAAGCCCCATTTGCCCTTGTCGTACGGGTGGAACAGGATCAGGTCGGCCTCGATACCGAGCGCGCGCAGCTGCGCCACGCGCTGGTCGAGGTTGCGGAAAAATTCCACATCGAAGCGGCTGAAATCCCAGCCGTGCGGCGGCTTGCCGACAAACGGAAAATGCTGGCCGGCGACCTGGTCATCGTTGTTGGGAAACACCGCCATGCGGATCTTGTTGAACGGTGCACTGGCCAGCGTCTTGAGGGTCTGCTCCTGCAACTGCGCGCTCTGGTGGGTCCACGCATAGCTGGTGGTGCCGACCTGCCAGTATGGGGTGCCATCGCCATAGCCGAAGTGATAGGTGTTACGCACCGAGACCGGGCCACGGTTGCCGGGCGCCGGCGCCAGCGCCGTAAAGCTGCCACGTTTGCCATGCAGGGCCGGGGCGTTGGAGCGCGTTTCGTACTCCCAGGCGCCGACGCTGTCGGGCATGAAGCGGATTTTATAACGGCCATCGCCGTCGTAAAAACCGGGCACCAGCAGGCTGCGGCCATTCTGGCGGAACAGCGCCGCCAGTTCGACATCGATGAACGGATTGCCGGCCGCGGGACCGGCAAACTCGAACTCGATCGCGCCCCAGCGCTCCACCGGCCCGCTGGCCGGCGCCATGCCGTACTGGTTGGCGGCCACCTGCGCTTGCGCCAGCGCCGGTCCTGCGGAAAACAGTGTGGCGGCGTACGCGAGCGCCGCCGCCCCTTGCATCATCAGGCGTCGTTTCATATCTATCCTGACAGGTTTTCTTCGTAGCGCTTGCCGCCGATAACGACGTTGCGCAGCGAGATATTCTTGGCATTGTAGATAAACCAAGGCTGTTCGGCATTGACCGGATTGCCAAAATTACAGTCGCTGATGGTCACATCGGTCACCGCCAGAATCGGCTTGTCCGCCGGTCCGTTGTAACTGTGGCCGACCGGCCCCAGCACGATAAACGCCTGGTAGCAGCCAAAACTGCCCTTGTCCGTCTTGACGTTATCGACGCGGATATCGGAGATGTGCACGTGCGAGACTTCCGGCGGGCGACTGCGAATCAGGTCAAACGCCGGCGCATAATCGCAGTCGAAGGTGATCACGGCGCCACCGCCGGTTGGCACGGTGCCCGGCTTGATCGGGCCGCCGGGAATCGGCTTGTAGAAGCCCGGTTTCAGGCGCACGCCATTGGGCAGCTTGAGGTCGCGCACATAGAAGTGGCGCAGGTAGCCGCCCCGGTTCATATTGGTTTTCAGGCGCACCACAGTGTTCAGCGGATCGGTCTGCCAGTGCTGGTTGCGCACGTCGAGGTGCTGGGCGTACACGTGCTCGATGCCGGCCGACATTTCGCTGCCCAGCGTGACGGCGCCATGGCCGCTGTTCATCACCGAATTCTGGATCACCACGTTGCGCGTGGGGCCGTAGCCGATGTCCGTGTTCTTGCCTGCCTTGATGGCGATGCAGTCGTCGCCGGTATTGAACCAGCAACCATCGACCAGCACCGTGTCGCACGATTCCGGGTCAAAGCCGTCGGAATTGGCGCCGATGCTTTCCATGCGCACCTTGGAAAAATGCACGCGTTTCGACTTGACCGGGTGGTGGATCCAGAACGGCGTGTTGATCACCTGGTAGCCCTGCATCAGCACATCTTCGCAATCGATGAATTCGACCATGCAGGGACGCAGGTAGTGGCCCAGGCCAAACACGCGTTTTTCCACCGGCACGCCGGCTTCCGACAGCGCCGGCAGGAATTTTTCATCACTGCGCCAGTCGGGCGAATCGCCCTCGATGCGCTTGATGACCGCAGCGTCCAGTTGCGGCGCCAGCGCCGCCAGCGAGGTGGGGTTGGCCGGATTGTTGCGGCTCTGGTGCATGGTCCCGGGTGGCGCGCCCTTGGGGTTCATGCCCCACCAGCCATTGCCGCTGCCATCCTCGAATGGCACGCCAGCCTGGCCATCGAGCACGCTGGTCCAGTCGGCGCCGGTAATGGCAATGTGACGCTGGCCGCGCGCATACACGAGCGGCGAGAAATTCAGGCAATCGTTGCCCTGCCAGCGCGACAGCACCAGCTTGCCGTTGGCGCCGCAGTCGTAGTCGCCATTGCGCGCGTAGTCGGCCGGATTGGCGGAAAAACGCACACGTGCGCCGGCTGCCAGGTGCACGCGCACGCGCGACAGCAGCACGATCGGGCCCTTGCAATACCAGTCGCCAGCAGGAATCAGGACGGTGCCGCCGCCAGCCTTGTGTACTTCGGCGATGGCAGCGCGAATGGCGGGATAACAATCGTGGGAACCGCGAACGGGCGTGGCGACCTTGCCGCGCGTGTCCATATCGGTGAAACCATCGACCTCGCGCAGCTTGCATGGCTTGGCGCCGTGGCGGGTGATGGAGATTTCGCGCTGATCGAAAACCAGCGGAGTGGAGAATTGATCGATGATGCCCTGGGCGTAGGCCCAGGGATCGGAAAGCGCCGCTTGCGCGGCTGGCGGCGCGCCGGCCACCGAAGCGGC
>JBEVNE010000291.1:0-4989 GCA_040508275.1 Duganella sp. | reverse complement strand
TGAATGGTGTGGCGTTGCACGGCGGCTACCTGCCGTTTGGCGCCACCTTCCTGACCTTCTCCGATTACAGCCGCAACGCGCTGCGCATGGCGGCACTGATGAAGCAACGTTCGCTGTTCGTGTTCACCCACGATTCGATCGGCCTCGGCGAAGACGGTCCTACCCACCAGTCGGTCGAGCACATTTCGTCGATGCGCCTGATCCCGAACCTGGACAACTGGCGTCCATGCGATACCACCGAAACCATGGTGGCGTGGGGTGAAGCAGTCAAGCGTAAAACCGGTCCATCGACGCTGATCTTCTCGCGCCAGAACCTGCCGTTCCAGGCGCGCGCACCGGAAACCGTGGGCGCCATTGCCCGTGGCGGCTATGTGCTGCAGGAAGTGGCGGACGCCCAAGTGACCCTGATCGCCACCGGTTCCGAAGTTGAGCTGGCCGTTGCCGCCGCTTCGGCCCTGAACGCGGAAGGGATTGCTGCCCGCGTGGTGTCGATGCCATCGACCGATGTCTTCGACCGCCAGGATGCCGCCTACAAAGCTACCGTATTGACCAAAGGCGTGCCGCGCGTGGCCATCGAGGCTGGCGTGACCGATTTCTGGTACAAGTACGTCGGCCTGGAAGGCGCCGTGGTCGGTATCGACACCTTCGGCGAATCCGCCCCGGCAGGCGTGCTGTTCAAGCACTTCGGCTTCACGGTGGAAAATGTTGTCGCTAAAGCCAAGTTGGTGATCGCTTAATCTATAATTGCTTGTCGCATTAACTATTTTTTTAATCAGGAGCAAAGTATGACGATCAAAGTTGCAATTAACGGCTACGGCCGTATCGGCCGCAATGTGCTGCGTGCGTTCTACGAAGGTGGCAAGAAGCAAGATATCCAGATCGTTGCCATTAACGACCTGGGCGACGCCAAGTCGAACGCTCACCTGACCCGCTACGACACCGCTCACGGCAAGTTCCCGGGCACCGTGGAAGTAGACGGCGACAACATGATCGTAAACGGCGACGTGATCCGCGTGTTCGCACAGCGTAACCCGGCAGAAATTCCATGGGGCGACCTGGGCGTGGACGTGGTGCTCGAGTGCACCGGCTTCTTCACCACCAAGGAAAAAGCCTCGGCCCACCTGAAAGGCGGCGCCAAAAAGGTCATCATCTCGGCCCCGGGCGGCAAGGACGTTGACGCCACCATCGTCTACGGCGTGAACCAGGATGTGCTGAAAGCGTCGGACACCGTGATTTCCAACGCATCGTGCACCACCAACTGCCTGGCCCCGCTGGTCAAGCCACTGAACGACGCCATCGGCCTGGAAACCGGCCTGATGACCACCGTCCACGCTTACACCAACGACCAGGTCCTGTCGGACGTGATGCACGAAGACCTGCGCCGCGCCCGTTCGGCTACCCAGTCGATGATCCCGACCAAGACCGGCGCCGCCGCTGCGGTTGGCCTGGTGCTGCCTGAGCTGAACGGCAAGCTGGACGGTTTCGCTATCCGCGTACCGACCATCAACGTCTCGCTGGTGGACCTGTCCTTCATCGCCAAGCGCGACACCACCGTGGAAGAAGTCAACGCGCTGATGAAAGCCGCTGCCGAAGGCGCTCTGAAAGAAGTGCTGACCTACCAGACCGAGCCGCTGGTATCGATCGACTTCAACCACAACCCGGCATCGTCGAACTTCGATTCGACGCTGACCAAAGTGTCGGGCCGCCTGGTAAAAGTATCGTCGTGGTACGACAACGAGTGGGGCTTCTCGAACCGCATGCTCGATACCACCGTGGCACTGATGAACGCCAAGTAATTTCCGGCATTCAAATAAAAACCCCTGCGAGCCTTACGGTGCGCGGGGGTTTTTTTTATGCACGCCCACATCAGGAGGGCAGGTGGGGCAGGCGCTTACAGCGTTACGCGCAGGCCCAGGTAGTAGCGGCGTCCGATTGGATCGTAGGTCGAGGCATCGGTTTCCGCACCCGTGGTATTGCCGGGCAAGCCGCTGATGATGGGCGGCGCCTTGGCGTCGAACGCGTTGTTCAGGCCCAGGTATAGCTGCACGGTTTTCTTGACGTCGTAAGTGAACTGGAAGTCGTTATAGGTACGCGAACCGACTTTGACGGACCCTGGCGCAATATTGAGGCTTTTCAGGAACTGGTCGTCGAGCGCGACCGGTCCGTTATAGCTGGCAGTCCAGTTGATGCCGAGATCACGCCATTTATAGGCAGCGTTGAACACGGCCTTGTTGCGCGGCGCATTGACTTGCTGCGCTGTCACCTCGCCGACGTCGTTGTTGCGCGTCTCTTTCGGCCCCGGCGTTTCCTGGGTCCACAATTCGCGCAAGCGGGTATAGGCTAGCTGCGTGCTGAGACGGCCCGGCCCCACGCGGTCGGCCCATGACACGGTCAGGTCGATGCCTTCGGTGCCAAGGCCGCCGCTGTTGGTGACCGCGGTGTCGCTGTACTCGATGGAGCCGGCAGACAGGTTGCCGACGGCATTGGGGCGGCGCGTGATGAATCGGCAGAACGCGGGATTGCCCTGGCTGTAGCACTGGTCGAGCGCGTACTGGCGATCGGTGGAGACGATGGCGTCGGAAATATTGATCTTGAAGTAGTCGGCCGTGAACGTGAATTTGCTCAGCGCCGGTATCGAGCGTGGCGTCAGGACGAGGCCGACGGTCGTCGAGCGCCCTTTTTCTGCGCCAAGATCGGGGTTGCCAGTGTTGTAGCCGCTGATGCCTTGCAGGTCGGCTTGCTCCAGTGCGAAGACGCCACCGTTGGCGGCCATATTGGCCTGGACCCCGGGCGCCGCACGGCAATTGACGGAACGCGGGTCGCTGCCAGCGAGCGTGCTGCCTTCGCATGGATCGACCAGGCCGGTGGGGAAGTCCTGCGATGGCGCCTGGTACAGTTCGTTAATATTGGGTGCGCGCGTCGATTGCGCGCGCGTGGCGCGCAAGCGGATATCGGGCGTGATGGTCCATTCACCGCCCGCGTTCCAGCTATTGGTGCTGCCCACTGTCGAATAGTCGCCATGGCGGAAGGTGGCGAGCAAGGTCAGCTCCTTTGCCAGCGCCAGGTCCTTGAGCAAGGGCACCCGGGTTTCCACGAATGCTTCGCGCACCTGGAACTTGCCGAAGGTGGGCGGGGTGGCGTTGCCGGCGTTAAGGCCCGACTGCGTGAGCGGGTCGGCCACCGAGCTCGATTCCTCGCTGCGCCATTCAAAACCTGCCGCCAGGCCGATTTTCCCTGCAGGCAGCGCCCACAGTTCGCCCGTGATCGAGGCGCCGGCCAGTTTCTGGGTGACCGAAGTCAGTAGCGAACCCGGCGCGGTCACGTACTTCAACGCGGCAGGGGTGATGCTGCCTGCACCAAACACATTGATCGGAACGCAGCCTTCGCGCACGGCGAACTGGTCGCGGCAGACCACCGTGCCGTTGGGGCCGGGTACGGCGTCGAGTGCATAGCGCAGGCTCGGGATGTTGACCTGGCCGTTCGAGGTTTGCGCCTCCTTGGTACGACCATAGCTGATGTAGGTTTCGTAGTTCCAGTCACGCAGCGTGCCCTTGACGCCTGTGGCCAGGCGGAATGTATCGCGGTCGGCCTGGGAACCACGCGAACCGAACTCCGACAGCCGGCGCTGGAAATAATAGTCGGGCACGCCGTCATTGTCGGTGTCGCTGATGCGGTCCCACAGGTACTGCGGCACCAGCGGATTTTTCACCAGCACACCGTTGACGATGGCGCCGGCCGGCACCTGGCCGTTCGGCTTGTAAATATCGTCGGAGGCGAGCGCAAACGGTTCGATGCTGGTCTGGGTTTTGGTGGCGGCGTACGTGCCTTCGAAGAAGGCGCTGTGGTTCTCGTTCAGCGCCCGGGTACCGTTCAGGGCGAACAGGTAGCGTTCTGTGGGCACGGCGATCGTGCGCAGGGCAGAGCGGTTATAGCCGGTGGCCGGACCATTGGCGCCGTTGACGTCGATGGGGACGGGGTTGCCGGCAGCGTCATAGGTATAGCCGTCCGTGTCGTGATAGAACGAACCTTGCGGCGTGAAGCCCGAGTAGAACGGCCGCTTGGGCACGAAGGCGAGGTCAGGGCGCTCCTTGACGATGGCCGAGGTCTGGTCCACGGCAGCAAACGCGCGATCGCGCGAGTACACGGCGCCCTGCTTGGTATAGCCGAAGTGGCCCATCAGGTTGCTGGCGCCGTCGGCGCTGGTGCTGCCGTAGGTGATCGACAGCTTGCGTTTGCTGTCGTCGCCTTCGCTGCTCTGGCCACCCTGGGCGTCGATGATCAGGCCATCGAGATTTTTCTTGAGAATGATGTTGACGACGCCGGCCACGGCATCCGAGCCATAGGTGGCGGAGGCGCCGCCGGTCAGCAGTTCGACGCGTTCGATGAAGTCGGTGGGAATGGTGTTGAGGTCGACGGCCGTATCGCCGGGGACGCCGGAAACAAAGCGCCGGCCATTGACCAGCACCAGCGTGCGCGAGTCGCCGAGGTTGCGCAGGTTGACGGTGGTAACGCCGCCGCCCGAGGTCAGGAAGTTGGAGTTGGTACGGCTCAGGGCAGGCGTGCCCATGGTCGGATTTTTTTGCAGCAAGTCTTGCAGATTGGTAGCGCCGGATGCCGCAATGTCGGCCGCCGTGAGTATCTGCAGCGGCGATGGCGACTCGGCGCCGGGCGTGGAAATGCGCGAGCCGGTGATTTGCACCTGCTGTATTGGTTCAGCGGTATTTTGCTGGGGCTGGGGCTGGGGCTGTGTCTGGGCCTGGGCCAGCGGCAGCGCCATGGCCAGCCCGGAAGCGCAGATCAGGCGTACCGCATAGGACAGATTTCTTTCTTTGATCATCGCTGTTTCCTTCGTTGGATGGTTCAGTTTCGATGGGTCAACAAAAGCGGCCGCTGATGTTTTTTTGAGCATTCAATGTCTCACTGGCGCGATATACTGTAAATAAAAAGTGACAATTTTCACAAAAAAGCAACAATAGTATTGGGCTATCA
>JBEVNE010000144.1:0-4690 GCA_040508275.1 Duganella sp. | reverse complement strand
GCGTATCGATCCGCCACAATCCGGAATTCACGATGATGGAGTTCTACGCCGCCTACACCGACTACACCTGGCTGATGGACTTTACCGAAGCGATCATCCGCCAGGCCGCCATCGACGCCCACGGCACCGCCACCCTGACCTACGGCGGCCGCGAGCTGGACCTGGCCAAGCCGTTCCACCGCCTGACCATCGTCGAAGCGATCAACAAGTACGCGCCCGGCTATACCACCGAGCAGTTGAACGATGTCGAGTTCCTCAAAAAAGAACTGCTGAAGTTCGGCGTCAAGCCGTTCGCCACCGCCGGCCTGGGCGCGCTGCAACTGGCGCTGTTCGAGGAAACCGCTGAAGCCCAGCTGTGGGAACCGACCTACATCATCGACTACCCGGTCGAAGTCTCGCCGCTGGCGCGCGCCTCGGATACCCGCGAAGGCATCACCGAGCGCTTCGAGCTGTTCATGGTCGGCCGCGAAATCGCCAACGGCTTCTCGGAGCTCAACGACGCCGAAGACCAGTCGGCCCGCTTCCTGGCCCAGGTGGCGGCCAAAGACGCCGGCGATGAAGAAGCGATGTTCTACGACGCCGACTACATCCGCGCACTCGAATACGGCATGCCGCCAGCCGGCGGCTGCGGCATCGGCATTGACCGCCTGATGATGATCATCACCGACTCGCCGAACATCCGCGACGTGCTGCTGTTCCCGCATCTGCGCCGGGAAGAGTAATTGTTTGTTTCGCTGAACCGAAAACCGCCCGCTGGGCGGTTTTTTTCGGCCGTGTTTTAGCGATTTGCGTGCGCTGCCGCCCCTTCATCCCCGCAAGCCCCCTTCCCGCACCAGCCGTGCTGCCTACAATGGAACGATCACCGTTCACGGAGTAAGGAGCAAACCTATGCAGATTTCGCTGCTAGATCAAACCGCCATCGTCACCGGCGCCAATTCCGGCCTGGGGCGCGGGATTGCCATCGCCTTTGCCAATGCCGGCGCCAAGATCGTTGTCAATTACCACGCCAACGAAGAGCAGGCCAACGAGGTCGTGGCGCAGATCAATGCCTCCGGCGGCAAGGCGTTTGCACACCAGGCCGACGTGGGCAACGAAGCCGAGGTGCAGGCGATGTTCGCCGCAGCCATCGAACGATTTGGCGCCATCGATATCGTGGTGGCCAATTCGGGCCGCCAGGACGACGCACCAAGCGCCGATATGACGCTGGCGCAGTGGGAAGGCGTGTTGAACACCAACCTGACCGGCCAGTTCCTGTGCATGCGCGAGGCGGTGCGCGTGTTCCGCCGCCAGGGCCAGCGCCCGTCGTCGCGCGCGCTGGGCAAGATCATCTGCATGAGTTCCGTCCACCAGCGCATTCCCTGGGCCGGTCACGTCAACTACGCTGCCTCCAAGGGCGGCGTGCACTTGCTGATGGAAACCATGGCGCAGGAAATGGCGCCCGAGCGCATCCGCATCAACGCCATTGCGCCCGGCGCCATCAGGACGCCGATCAATGCCGAGGTCACCGCCGATGGCGGCACCGAAGAGCTGCTCAAACTGATTCCGTACGGCCGCGTGGGCCAGCCGGAAGACGTGGCCAACGCCGCCCTGTTCCTGGCTTCCGACCTGGCCGACTACGTGGTCGGCAGCACACTGTTTGTCGATGGCGGCATGGCGCTGTACCCGGGATTCGAGGATAACGGCTGATGGAAAAACGCGCCAAGGGCAGCGCCAAGGCAGGCGCTGAAGCCGATGCGGATGCCCATGCCGGCCCGCAGGCTGAACGCGCGATCGCCGACCATGGGGTGATCGGCAACCTGGCCACCATCGCCCTGGTAGCGCGCGATGGCGCCATCGATTACCTGTGCTGGCCCAACCTCGACAGCCCCAGCGTGTTCGCCGGCCTGCTCGACGCCGCCAATGGCGGCGTGTTCGAACTGTCGCCCGATATCGAGGCGCCGCGCATCATCCAGATGTACATCCCCGATACCAACGTGCTGCTGACGCGCTGGATGGGTAGCAGCGCCAGCGCCGAACTGACCGATCTGATGATCGACACCGACGAGCTGCGGCAGACGCCCACGCGCCTGGTGCGACGCCTGGTGGTCACGCGCGGCAGCGCCACCATCCGCATCCGCTGCGCGCCGCGCCACGATTATGCGCGCATCAAGCCATCGGTATCGATCAGACAGGGCAACGCGATGTTCACGGCCAGCGGCCATCCGACGCTGCGCCTGTCCGGTGTTACCGGCTGGATCAAGGGTGACGGTGAAGCCAGTGCCAGCGTGACCCTGCAAGCCGGCCAGTGCATGACGCTGATGCTGGACGAACCAGAACAGGAACCTGAACAACCACTGCTGGACGCCGACGCCATCGGCCGCGACATCGACGCCACCATCGCCCGCTGGCGTGCCTGGTCGGCGCAGTCCACCTACAAGGGCCGCTGGCGCGATGCCGTGACCCGCTCGGCGCTGGTGCTCAAGCTGCTGACCTCGCGCCTGCACGGCTCGATCGCCGCAGCGGGGACGTTTGGACTGCCGGAAGCGGCCGGCGGCGTACGCAACTGGGACTATCGCGCCTCGTGGATACGCGATTCCTCGTTTTCGCTGTATGCGCTGATGCGCCTCGGCTACCACGGCGAGGCCAAAAACTTCTATCGCTGGCTCGGCGACCGCGCCCTGCATGCCGGTAAAAGCGGCAAAATGAAAATCATGTACGCACTCGATGGCGGCAAGATCGAGCGGGAAACCACGCTCGATCACCTGGCCGGCCATGGCGGCGCGGCGCCGGTGCGTATCGGTAACGACGCCGTGGACCAGCTACAGCTGGACATCTACGGCGAATTGATGGACTCGATCTACCTCAGTAACAAGTACGGCGAAGCGATTTCGCATGACCGCTGGCTGGGCGTGTGCCGCGTGATCGACTACGTGGCGCGCCACTGGAACGAAGCCGATGCCGGCATCTGGGAGATACGCGGACCGGCGCGCCACCACCTGCATTCACGGCTAATGTGCTGGGTGGCGATGGACCGCGCCATCCGCCTGGCCAGCAAGCGCTCGCTGGCGGCGCCGTTTGCGCGCTGGATCAAGGTGCGCAATCAGATCCATGACGATATCTGGAAAAATTTCTGGGATGAGCAAGCCGGCCATTTTGTCGAGGAACGCGGCAGCAAGTACCTGGACGCCGCCATGCTGCTGATGCCGCTGGTGCGTTTTGTCAGCGCCACCGATCCGCGCTGGCTGGCCACGCTGGACGCCATCGGCAGCGAGCTGACCGACGACGGCATGGTGTACCGCTACCTGCGCGACGACGGCCTGCCCGGCAAGGAAGGCGCGTTTTCCGCCTGCTCGTTCTGGTACGTGGAATGCCTGGCGCGCGCAGGCCGGATGGACGAGGCGCGCCATATCTTTGAAAAACTGCTGCGCTACGCCAACCACCTGCAGCTGTACGCCGAAGAATTCGACGAGCGCGCCCGCCTGATGGGTAACTTCCCGCAGGCGTTCACCCACCTGGCGCTGGTCAGTGCGGCGTTTTACATCGACCGTGAGATGGATGCACACGGTCGACGGGACTGGCCTGCATAGCTTGGCATAGGAGTTTTGAGTGCTCCTACGTACAGACTTCGATGATTCAGCATGGATTCCCGCGTGCGCGGGAATGACGGATTCAAAGTCGCAGCAAACGCCTATTGGATCACCCGGTAGCAAGGCTCATACGCCTTGCCCGGCAACTTCATCCGGCTTTGCTCGACGAACGATGTCAGCAGCGCATCCATCGGCCCCATGATGGCCTTGTCGCCGTGGATTTCGAAGTGGCCGTGCTGTTCGATGGCGCGGATGCCCTCGTTTTTCACGTTACCGGCCACCACGCCCGAAAACGCCCGGCGCAGGTTGGCCGCGAGCAGGTGCACGGCCTGGTTCTTGTGCAGGCTGAGGTTGCGCATGTTTTCGTGGGTCGGTGCAAACGGCTGCTGGAATTCGCGGTCGATTTTCAGGCCCCAGTTGAAGTAATACGCATCGCTGCGCGCCTTGCGGTATTCGCGCACCTGCTTGATGGCAGCCTGCATTTCGCGCGCCACCGCTTCCGGGTCGTCGATGATGATCTTGTAGCGGCTTTGCGCCTCCGGTCCCAGCGTATCGTGAATGAACTGGTTGATCTGCACAAAATACTCGCGCGAAGTTTCCGGGCCGGTAAACACCAGCGGGAACGGCACATCGGCATTGTCGGGATGCAGCAGGATGCCCAGGATGTACAGAATTTCCTCGGCGGTGCCGGCGCCGCCCGGGAACACCAGGATGCCGTGGCCGGCGCGCACAAACGCTTCCAGGCGTTTTTCAATGTCGGGCATGATCACCAGTTCATTGACGATCGGGTTCGGCGATTCGGCGGCGATGATGCCAGGTTCGGTAATGCCCAGGTAGCGGCCATGGGCCAGGCGCTGCTTGGCGTGGCCGATGGTGGCGCCCTTCATCGGGCCTTTCATGGCGCCGGGGCCGCAGCCGGTGCAGATATCGAGGTCGCGCAGGCCCAGTTGATAGCCGACTTCCTTCGAGTAGTTGTATTCGGCGCGGCTGATCGAGTGGCCGCCCCAGCACACCACCAGATTGGGGTTGAGCATGGGCTTGAGCACACCGGCGTTGCGCAGGATGTGGAACACGGCGTCGGTCACGTCCTCGGTGCGGCTCAGGTCAAATTTGTCGGAGTGGGT
>JBEVNE010000280.1:0-12937 GCA_040508275.1 Duganella sp. | reverse complement strand
TCGAGTGGCCGCCCCAGCACACCACCAGATTGGGGTTGAGCATGGGCTTGAGCACACCGGCGTTGCGCAGGATGTGGAACACGGCGTCGGTCACGTCCTCGGTGCGGCTCAGGTCAAATTTGTCGGAGTGGGTCACCTCGTTGCTGACGAAGACGATGTCGCGCAGCACGGCAAACAGCTGCTCGTGGATCCCCTTGATCATTTTGCCATCGACGAAAGCGCTGGCCGGCGCGCCCTTGATATCGAGCTTGATGCCGCGTTCGCGCTGCACGATGCTGATCGAGAACGACTCGAAACGCTCGAGCAGTTCCTTGCCGTCGTCGATGGTGCTGCCGCAGTTCAGTACTGCCAGCGCGCAGTTGCGGAAAACGTTATAGAGGCCGCCCTGGCCGGTATCGAGCAGCTTGTTTACTTCGGCCTTGGACAGCACTTCCAGCTGGCCCTCGGGCGAAATCAGGGTATCGATAACGTCATGTTCCATGTCGCGTAAATCCTTATATTCAGATGCGCAGATGCGGTTGCATTGTCAATGTTCGCAGCAATGGCTGCATTGCCAATATACGACAAGTCGGCACACTATGGGCTGGAGTTTGCTGACCGGCGTGCGTGCGGCGCGTTGTCATCTCTGTTGCCACCTTAGTTGCCACATTAGCCAGATTCATCATCCGACCATGCAAAAAATACTTTCTATACGATTTGTAGATTAAAATGGCGCCCGATTTGGCTCCTCACGAGGGGGCCCGAGACCATTTTTTTGATCATTGAATAGGAGACCCCGCATGAGCGGTGCCACCATCAACAAACCGGAAGTTGCCATTCCCGAGTTCAAACAGATCATGGGCCATCCATTACCATTGTGGATGTTGTTCATGACCGAGTTCTGGGAGCGCTTCGCTTTCTATGGCGTGCGCTGGGCGCTGGTACTTTACATCGTTGCGCAATTCTACAGCGGCGATGCCACCGGCGAAGCAGCCGCCAATCTGATCTACGGCTCCTACCTGGCGCTGGTATATGCCGCCGCGCTGTTCGGCGGCTATGTGGCGGACCGGGTGCTCGGTTACCAGCGTTCGATCCTGGTCGGCGCCGCCTTCATGGCGGCGGGCCTGTTCATGATCGCCGTCCCCAATGAAGAAGTGTTCAAACTGGGCCTGGCTACCATCATCGTCGGCAACGGCATGTTCAAGCCGAACATCTCGACCATGGTCGGCAAGCTGTACGCCACCGGCGACAGCCGCCGCGATTCCGGCTTCACGATTTTCTACATGGGCATCAACGCCGGTGCGCTGGTCGCCCCGGTGCTGACCCAGTGGCTGGCCGCCACCATCTTCGGCACCGACGGCATGCCTGCCTATAAAGTGGTATTCATCGCCGCCGGCGTCGGCATGCTGATCAGCCTGGTATGGTTCTTCATCGGCCGCGCCCAGCTCAAGGGCATCGGCGTCGCCGAACCGGAACACGCCTCGCCACAGCGCCTGCTGTACGTGGTGCTCGGCTCGCTGGCCGTTATTCCGCTGATGTACTTCCTGCTGGCCGCCGGCGCCGCCAACCTGCAGATCGTGCTGACCATCCTGTTCATCATCCTGTCGGTGATGCTGGTGGTGGAAGGCATCAAGAATGGCAAGGTCGCGCGCGACAAGGTGATCGCCATGCTGATCATCTTCTTCTTCAACATCATGTTCTGGATGTTCTTCGAACAGGCTGGCAGCTCGTTTACCTTCCTGGCCGATAAGATCGTAGACCGCGAGATGTTCAACTGGACCTTCCCGGTCGCCTGGTTCCAGACCATCAATTCGCTGGCCATCATCGTCTTCGCACCGCTGATCGCCATCATCTGGGTGGCGCTGCGCTCGAACAATCCATCGATTCCGCGCAAATTCGGCCTTGGCCTGCTGTTCAACGCCGCTGCCTTCGGCCTGCTCATGTACGCGCTGTCGGCCCTGGTGGACATGGACAACAAGATCCCGTTCTGGACCCTGTTCACCGTGTATGTGCTGCAATCGATCGGTGAGTTGTGCCTGTCGCCGATCGGCCTGTCGATGGTCACCAAGCTTGCTCCTACCCGTCTGGTTGGTCTGGGCATGGGCGGCTGGTTCCTCTCCACCGGTATCGGCAACAACCTGTCGGGCATGTTCGCCTCGCACGTCAGCGGCGAAGCCGGCATGTCGATCGAATCGGCGCTGTCGGGCTACAGCTTCGGCTTCTACTCGCTGCTGGCCGGCGGCGTGATCCTGTTCCTGATCGCCCCGCTGGTGCAGAAGTTGATGCATGGTGTGAAGTAAAGACAGTGATGCTCCGTTCGCGCGGAGCTGCTGCTCAAAACAATGGCGCCCTCGGGCGCCATTGTTATTTCTGCTGCATGGGGTGGGCATCCAGCCACGCCTGCAGCGTGGCGGCGGCGTCGGCCGGCAGATGCAGGCCGAGCTTGGAGCGGCGCCACAGGATGTCCTGGGCGCTGCGCGCCCATTCGTACTGGCGCAGATACGCGATTTCGGCCTCGTACAGGCCGGGCGCAACGGCCTCGCCCATGTCGGCGATGGTCTCGCGGCCGCGCAGCAGCGTGTGGATGCGGGTGCCGTAGGCGCGCGTGTAGCGCACCACCAGCAGCGGCGGCAGCCAGGCGTAATGGTTTTGCACCGAGCGCACCCACTGGTCAAATTCCAGCACTGAACGGTTTTGCGGCTCGGCGCCAAACAGGTCACCGCCCGGCAGGCAGGCGTCGTGGGTCCAGGCGCCGTGGCGGTTGTCGAGTGATTTGGCAATCAGGTCCACGGCCTGTTCGGCCAGCTTGCGGTAAGTGGTGATCTTGCCGCCGAAAATACTGAGGATGGGGGCACTGTCACCGCCGCCATCGACTTGCAGCCGGTAATCGCGCGTGACGGCGCGGGCGTCGGCGCCATCGTCCAGCAGCGGGCGCACGCCCGAATAGGTCCACACCACGTCGGCAGGCAGCACCGGCTGCACGAAATATTCGCTGACCAGCCGGCACAGGTAGGCGATTTCCTCGTCGTCGATGGTGACGGCGTCGGCGTCGCCGCGGTAATCGAGGTCGGTGGTGCCGATCAGGGTAAAGTCGCGCTCATACGGGATGGCGAACACGATGCGGCCGTCGCGGTGCTGAAAAATATACGCCTGATCGTGCTCGAACAAGCGCCGCACCACGATATGGCTGCCCTTGACCAGGCGCAGGTGGCCGCCGCTCTCGCCAGGTACGACCTGGTGCAGCAACTGCCCTGTCCAGGGACCGGCGGCATTGACCACGTAGCGCGCATTGACGCGGATATTGCCGCAACTGGGTTTGTAGAGCAGCGCCTCCCAGCCGTCACCCTTGCGCACCAGCGACTGGCACTGGGCGCGGGTGAGGATGGTCGCGCCTTTTTCAGCGGCGTCGATGGCGTTCAGCACCACCAGCCGGGCGTCGTCGACCCAGCCGTCGGAATAGCTGAAACCACAGCGATACTCGGGCTTGAGCACCTTGCCAACCGCCTGGCAGCGCAGATTGACGGCTTTCGAACCAGGCAGCAGCTCGCGTTTGGCCAGCAGATCGTAAAGGAACAAGCCGGCGCGGATCAGCAGCGCCGAGCGCTGGCCTTTGGAATGCGGCATGACGAAGCGCAGCGGCCACATGATGTGCGGCGCGGCGCGCAGCAGCACCTCGCGCTCGATCAGCGCCTTGCGCACCAGCTTGAACTCGTAATACTCGAGATAGCGCAGGCCGCCGTGTATCAGCTTGGTCGATGCCGACGAAGTATGCGCGGCCAGATCATCTTTTTCGCACAGCACCACGGACAGCCCGCGCCCGGCCGCATCGCGCGCAATGCCGGCGCCATTGATGCCGCCGCCCACGATGAGGACGTCGCAATCGAGCGTGTGCTGCGGTTCGGCCATGACTTTCCGGTTCCCTGTGCGATATTATTTAAATAACCATGCGGCAAAGTTTCTTATTCCTATACGTTACGACAAATTTCACTTTCATCATAGGGGCCAGGCCTCCCCATCGTACAAAATGCGCATTTTTGCCGCTCTTTATGTGGCCTGCGTGCGCATTTGCTTACAAAATGCAAACGAAACCGCCAATCTCGATGGTCTATAATCGGCCAACCATACTTACCGTGAGTCCCCGTTTTGAGTGATCTTCCGAACGCCCCTTCCCGCTTCATCGCCCGCTGGATTACACGCCGCAACGCCATCCGCGGCTTTATTGTCGTTGGCCTGGCCGCAGTAATCGGCGCGGTGGCGCTGGTCGCCTATCTGCTGCTGGCGGTCGCGCCCAACCTGCCCTCGCTCGACAAGATCACCGACTACAAGCCCAAGATTCCGCTGCGCGTGTACACGGCCGATAACGCCCTGATCGGCGAGTTCGGCGAAGAACACCGCGACTTTATCCCGATCAAGGAAATGCCGGACCTGATGAAAAAAGCCGTGCTGGCCATCGAGGACAAGCGGTTTTACGAACACAACGGTATCGACTGGCGGCGCGCGCTGGGCGCTGTCAAGGCCAACCTGGGCGGTTCATACCGCCAGGGCGGCTCCACCATCACCATGCAGGTGGCGCGCAACTTCTTCCTCACGCGCGACAAGGAGATTGGCCGCAAACTCAACGAAATCATGTTGTCGTTCAAAATCGAGGAATCGCTGAGCAAGGATGAAATCCTCGAGCTGTACATGAACCAGATTTACCTGGGCCAGCGCGCCTTCGGCTTTGGCAGCGCCGCGCAAAAGTATTTCGGCAAGCCGCTCAAGGAGCTCAGCATCGCCGAAATGGCCATGCTGGCCGGTCTGCCGCAAAATCCGGCGCGCCACAACCCGGCCGTCAATCCCAAGCGCGCCAAAGCGCGCCAGCAACTGGTGCTGCGTTCGATGCGCGAGCTTGATTACATCACCGAAGAGCAGTACCAGAGTGCGCTGCACCAGACTATCCGCGTCACCCCGCGCGGCCAGCAGTTCGAGGTCCATGCCGAGTACGTAGCCGAACTGGCGCGCCAGGCCGTGTATGCGCAGTTCAAGGAAGAGTCGTACACGCGCGGCATCAACGTCTACACCACCATCCTCAAGGATGACCAGAACGCCGCCTATGAATCGGTGCGGCGCAATGTGCTCAATTACGACCAGCGCCACGGCTATCGCGGCCCGGAAGCGTTCATCACGCTGCCAGAAGGCGAGGAAGAACGCGATGACGCCATCGAAGATGCGATCCAGCGCCGGCCGTCGAGCGACCGCCTGATGCCGGCCGTGGTGCTGGCCGCCAGTGCTAAATCTGTCAAGGTGCAGGATGGCTCGGGCGCCGAGATCACCATTGGCGGCGACGGCCTGCGGCTGGTTGCCGCGGCGCTCAGCGACAAGGCCAGGGACAGCATCCGGCTGCGGCCCGGTGCGGTGATCCGCATCATGCAGAACGATAAAAAGAACTGGGCCATCGTGCAAGTGCCGCAGGTGGCGGCGGCGTTCGTGTCCATCGATTCGGTCGACGGCAGTTATCACGCCATGGTCGGCGGGTTCGACTACAACCTGCAAAAATTCAACCACGTCACCCAGGCCTGGCGCCAGCCCGGCTCCGTGATCAAGCCGTTCGTCTATTCGGCGGCGCTGGAAAAAGGCTTTTCGCCGGCCACGCTGCTGAACGATTCGCCGCTTGAACTGAGCGCTGCGGAAACCGGCAACCAGCCATGGAGCCCGCGCAACGACGACGGCAAGTACGAAGGCCCGATCACCATGCGCTATGCGCTGGCCGAATCGAAAAACGTGGTGACCGTGCGCATCCTGCGCGCATTGACGGTGCCCTACGCCCACCAATACCTGGGCAAGTTCGGCTTTGACCTCGACAAGCATCCGAAAAACCTCACCATGGCGCTGGGCACCGGCTCGGTCACGCCGGCGCAGATGGCCGGCGCCTATTCGGTATTTGCCAACGGCGGCTATTCGGTGGAACCCTACCTGATCGCCAAAATCGTCGATGGCGACGGCAAGGTAATTTCGGAGGCCAAGCCGCGCACTACGCTGCCCGACGAAGCCCGCGTGCTCGATCCGCGCAACGCCTACGTCACCGACAGCATGCTGCGCGAAGTGGCCCGCACCGGAACCGGCGCTGCCGTGGCGCGCCTGGGCCGCCACGACATGGCCGGCAAAACCGGCACCTCGTCCGATGCGGTCGATGGCTGGTTTGCCGGCTACGGCGGCGGCATCGTGGCTGTGTCGTGGATGGGCTATGACGATTCCAAATCGCTGGGCAACAAGGAATTCGGCTCCTCCGTGGCGCTGCCGATCTGGCTCGACTACATGAAGGTCGCGCTCAAGCAGCGCCCCGCGCGCGACCGCCAGGTACCGGTCGGCCTGACGCAGGTCGGCAGCGAATGGCTGTTCGATGAATTCATCGGCGACGCCGGCCGCAGCTCGCTCGACCTGGAAGAACAGGCGCCGGGCGCAGAAAACGTCGCGCCCGTCCCGGCTCCTGCACCCACGCCACCGCCGCCAGCCCAGTAAACCGGCTCAAGCCCTGATCAGCGCGGTCGTGTGAGCGACCCCGCCATCGAGGCGGAACACACTGACCACCTGGGCCAGGCGCGCTGCCTGGTCTTCCAGCGAGGCGGCAGCCGCCGCCGCCTCTTCCACCAGTGCGGCATTCTGCTGGGTGACGGTATCCATCTGGCCCACCGCCATATTGATCTGGTCGATGCCGCTGCTCTGCTCCTGGGTGGCCATGGTGATCTCGCCCATGATATCGGTCACGCGCGCAATGCTGGCGACGATGTCGTTCATGGTTTGTCCGGCTTCGGCCACCAGCTTGCTGCCGGCGCCCACCTTGTCCACCGAATCGCCGATCAGTTGCTTGATTTCCTTGGCTGCCGACGCCGAGCGCTGCGCCAGCGTGCGCACCTCGCTGGCCACCACGGCAAAACCGCGCCCCTGCTCGCCGGCGCGCGCCGCCTCCACGGCGGCGTTCAGGGCCAGGATATTGGTCTGGAAGGCGATGCCGTCGATCACGGCGATAATGTCCACCACGCGTGCCGATGCGCTATTGATTTCTTCCATGGTCTGCACCACGCGCGCGACCACGGCGCCGCCCTGCTGCGCTACCGCGCGCGCCGACGCCGCCAGCACGTCGGCCTGGCGCGCATTGTCGGCATTCTGGCGCACGGTCGAGGTCAGTTCCTCCATCGACGAGGCGGTTTCTTCCAGCGAACTGGCCTGCTGCTCGGTGCGCGACGACAGGTCGAGATTGCCGGTGGCGATTTGCGCCGAGGCGGTGGCGATGGTGTCAGTGCCGCCGCGGACCTGTCCGACAATGCGGATCAGGTTATCGTTCATATCCTTGAGCGCCTGCAGCAGCTGGCCGGTTTCCTCGGTGGTGCGCACGACGATGCGGCTGGTCAGGTCGCCGCCAGCGACGGTCTGCGCCACCTGCACCGCCTCGCTGATCGGCCTGGTGATGGCACCAGTGATATACGCTGCGCAGGCCACGGCGACGATGGCGGCCAGCAGCGCCGCAGCCGCCATGGCCCAGCGGGCGCGCGCGATGGCAGCATGGCCGTCGGCGACGCTGGCCGCGGCAACGTCTTCGTTGAGTTGCTCGATTTTCAGCAGCGCCGCTTCGGCCTTGAGAAACAGCGGCCGCGAGCGTGCATACTCCTGGTAAAACTGGGCAAACAGGGTTTTCTGCGCCTCGGCATCGCGGTTCTCGGCCAGGCGCGCAAGGGTGGCGCCGAGCCGCTCATCGACCGTTTTCCAGGCCGACCAGTCAGCCGTGAACTGTTTCCACAACACCGTTTCTTCAGGCGTTTGTGGCAGCGGCTCGTATTGCTTCCAGCCGCGTTCGATGTTACTCCAGGCTTTCTTTCGCAACGCCAGCACTTCGTTGAACTTGTCGTGCGCCTGGTGGTTGTTTTCATATACGGCGGCGTACAGCGTGGCGGCCGATACTGCCGTCTGTCCTTCGCTCATGATCAGCAAGCCCTGCACGGAAGGCAGGCGCACCTGGCCGATCTGATCCACGGAATTCCCCACTGTGCCGATACCGCGATAGCCAGCCATGCCGACCACCAGAAGCGCCACCACCATGATGCCCACCAGCACCGCCAACTTCGATTTGATGCGTAAATTTTTAAACATTGCCAAACCCCGAGAATTGAAACCGATAGTTTTTATTAGGAAATTTATTCCCTACTATCAATATTGTTTCTCGGAGGCAGCGACGTCAATATTTATTGATCACGATGTCAACTTGCGTTGTGCAGTGCACACATTCAGCGCGGCGGCAGCAGCAGACAGGCGCGCATCATCTGCACGGCGCTGTCGGCAAAGGTGTCGGGCGAGATGTCGGCGGCACGGTATTTCCAGCGTTTGACGTACCAGTCCTGGAAGGTCGCCATGATGTGCGAAGCCGCCAGGTCGGCGCTACCGGGCGGGCGCGCCGGCAAGCGGGCGATTTCTTCGGCGAACAGCGATTGCACATAGAGTTCCGAGCGCTTGGCGGTCTGGCGCTGTTCGGCCTGCAGCACGCGCGAGTCCATGTAGACGAAATAAAACCACGGCTGCAGGATTTCGGAAATGAAAATCGACGAACGCATCAGCGCTTCCAGGCGCTCGCCGGGATCGGTCATGGCGGCAAACAGCAGCGGCACTTCGTGGGTGGCGTGGCGCACCACGTCCTCGATCATTTCGGCCAGTTGGTCCTTGCTGCTGATGTAGCCATACAGGCCGCCCATCGACAGGCCGGTTTCCTGGCACAGGTCGCGCAGGTTCATGGCGCGAAAACCGACATCGTTGGCCAGCTTGAAGGTCGCATTGAAAATACGTTCGAGATTTTCCAGCGCCGGCTTGCGGCGCTTGACGGTGATGCGGGCGGCGTTATGGTCGAGCAGATATGCCCAGATATTGCCCGCATCGACCGGCGTCATGCCCTGGAACTGGGCAAAGGTGAAATGTGGCGGCAAGTCAGTCTCTATCGTTGATCTTATGAAACAATTATAGCGAAAAAAAAGCAGCCTTACGGGCTGCTTCACAGTGCTGCTGCGCCAGATAGTGGCTTACCTTGTTGTTCTGCCCTGCCAATATGCGGTGCCGCAGCGGGCGCCGTCAATACAAATATGCATGTCTGTGGCGCGCCATGCACACACGGGCGTTCAAGGCGGCGCCGCTGCCACAACACGGTTGCGGCCGGCGTGCTTGGCCTCGTACAGCGCAGCGTCGCAGGCACGGATCAGGCGTACCAGGTCGTAGCCATGCTGGTCCGAGCACACCACGCCCAGGCTGGCCGTGTAGCGCACCGTCACCTGGCCGCTGTGCACGCTGGCGCTGGCAATGCGCGTGCGCAGGCGTTCGGCCAGCTTGATGGCGTCCGCCAGGGTAATATCGTCGAGCACAAGCAGAAATTCTTCGCCGCCAAAACGGGTCAGCAAATCGTGCGGACGCAGTTCGATCGCCAGCAGACGCGCCAGGTGGCGCAGCACATCGTCGCCGACCGGGTGGCCGTGGTTGTCATTGATGGCCTTGAAATGATCGATATCCATCATCACCAGCGCCAGGCTGCGGCCGTCGCGCTGGGCGCGCAGCAGCACGCGCTTGCCCTGGATATCGAGGCCGGCGCGGTTGCAGGCGCCGGTCAGCGGATCGAGCGTGGACAGGCGCCGCAGGCGTTCGGCATAGCGGCCCGTGATCATCATCATCAGGCCAAAGCAGATGCCTACCTGCGCCAGCGCCACGATCAGCATGGTCAGACCGATCACCGGCGATACGGCCAGGTCGAACGGTCCCTGATGCAGCAGGGTATGCACCCCGCGCACGAACAGCGCCATGCCCAGCAGCGAAAAACCGGCCGCCGCAATGCCGACATCGCGCCAGGCGCCCCGTTGCAGCAGGGTGCCGGCGCATAGCCAGTTCAACGCAGCGAAATAAAAACCGCCAAAACTGAGCACCGCCACCGGGTTGGCAAGGTGTAGCGTGAAATACGCGGAGCCCAGCGCCGACAGGGCGGCAATCGCCGCCACCGCCAGCCATGACAGGGTGGCGTCGAAGTATGCGCGCACGCCGCGCAGCACCAGCGCCTGCCCCAGGCCCAGAACGCCATAGCCGGCCAGGGCGGCCAGCAACGGCGGTACGGCGGCAACGCTGGTCAGCGCCAGGCCCACGCACATCAGCACATTACCTTGCGCCCACCAGCGCTGCTCCTGCGGGCTGTCACTCCCCCAGGCCGACGCCACCAGCAGCGCCGTGGTGAGGATGGTGATGCACACCTGGACCAGCAAAAGAGTGTCGGAGCTCAGCACAGGGTCACCCGGCAAATTAAAAATTGACTGTAGCGCAGGCCCCGCTAACGAGCAATAAATTTTCCAAATAGAAACTACTTTGCGGCTGCATTGTCACGAAATCGCCGCACCGGCACAGGCGAAAATGGCCTAATCGGTTAAAGTGTCTGGCATGATAACTTTCGAGCACTTATTGCATGGCCTATCCGATTGAACACAAGCTGGTGATCGGCGTCGCCTCGAGCGCCTTGTTCGACCTCAGCGAATCGCACCAGGTCTACCTGGACCACGGTCCTGAAGCCTACCGCCAGTATCAGGAGCGCCAGCGCGACGTGGTGCTGGGCAAGGGCGTGGCGTTTCCGTTCATCCGCCGATTTTTGAGCATCAACGTCCACCATCCGCAGGCATTGCCAGTGGAAGTGGTGCTGTTGTCGCGTAACTCGCCCGAGACCGGCCTGCGCGTGATGCAGTCGATTGCCCACTACGGGCTCGATATATCGCGCGCCTGCTTCGTCACCGGCAAGTCGCCCTACCCGTATCTTCCCGCTTTTAATACCTCGCTGTTCCTCAGCGCGAACGAGGACGACGTGCGCCAGGCGCTGGCCGCCCATTATCCGGCCGGCCTGGTGCTGCCCGGGCGCACCGAGGACGATGATGACAGCGAGTTGCGCGTGGCCTTCGACTTTGATGGCGTGATCGCCGACGATGAATCGGAAACCGTTTTCAAGCGCAATAACAGCGTGGCGGAATTCCACGCCCATGAGCGCGAGCGGGTGGCGATTCCCCATCAACCGGGGCCGCTGGCCGATCTGTTCCAGAAGCTGTCGGCCATGCAGCGGCTGGAAGACGAGGCGGAACGCAACGATCCGCGGTACCGGCGCATTCTGCGCATTGCCATTGTCACCGCACGCAGCGCACCGGCGCACGAGCGCGTAGTGACCACGCTGAAAAGCTGGGGCGTGGCCGCCGATGAAACGTTTTTCCTGGGCGGCATGGAAAAAGCCCGGGTGCTCAGCATCTTCCGCCCGCATTTGTTTTTTGACGACCAGCTCAGCCATCTCAAGTCGCCGGCCGGGAATATACCGATGGTGCATATTCCGTTCGGGGTGGCCAACCTGGCCGCGCCTGCCGAGACTTAGAAGTTGTTTCAAAATGAGCGCAGCGAAGCCAGGCGAGGCGCCGCAAAGACGCTGCGGTCTTTTTGAAACGGCTTCTTAGCGGCAAGCCCGGAAACCATGCATCGTCTATAATGAGCACCAACCCTGACCGTGCATCGTTTTCCTATTCCTGTCTATCGTGTCTTCAGCCTCAGTCCCAGCATTAGTTCCTGCCATTCCCAAACCCGGTAACCGCTTTGCGCTGCCCGCGCTGCATGGTTCGTCCGATGCCTACGCGCTGGCGCAAACGGCGCTGGCGCTCAAGGCGCGCGGCCAGATGCTGGCAGTGATCACCGCCAGCGCCGGCGACGCCCAGCGCCTGCGCGACGAGCTGCCGTGGTTTGGCGGCGAAGAACTGCGCTGCCACCTGCTGCCCGACTGGGAAACCCTGCCTTACGATGCGTTTTCGCCGCACCAGGACCTGGTGTCCGAGCGCCTGGCCACGCTGCACGAAATCTCGAGCGGCCAGTGCGACGTGCTGCTGGTGCCGGCCACCACGGCGCTGGTGCGCATGGCGCCGCCATCGTTTTTGGCCGCCTACACCTTCTTCTTCAAAAAAGGCGAGTCGCTCGATGAAGCGCGCCTGAAGTCGCAGCTTACGCTGGCCGGCTACACCCACGTCACGCAGGTGATGTCGCCGGGCGAATATTCGGTGCGCGGCGGCCTGATCGACCTGTTCCCCATGGGTTCAGCGCTGCCCTACCGGCTCGACCTGTTTGGCGACACGATAGAAACCATCCGCACGTTTGACGCCGACACCCAGCGCTCGCTGTATCCGGTCGGCGAAGTGCGGCTGCTGCCGGGCCGTGAATTCCCGATGGACGAAGCGGCGCGCACCACTTTCCGCAGCCGCTGGCGCGAACAATTCGAGGGCGATCCGTCGCGCACGGTGGTCTACAAGGACATCAGCAGCGGCATCGCCTCGGCCGGTATCGAATATTATCTGCCGCTGTTCTTCGAGCAGACCGCCACGCTGTTCGACTACCTGCCGGACGGCGCGTCGCTGGCCCTGGTCGGCGATATCGATGCGGCGATTCGACGCTTCTGGACCGATACCACCTCGCGCCACCGCTTTTTGAAAGCCGACCGCGAACGCCCTATCCTGCCGCCGGACGCGCTGTTCCTGTCGGACGAACAGTTCTTCACGCTGGCCAAGCCGTATGGGCGTCTGGTGGTGTCGAAAGACGCCGACCAGGGCGCCTCCGAGCTGTCGGCGCCGGTACCGAATATCGCCGTCAACCGCCATCTCGACGATCCGCTGACCAATCTGCGCACTTATTTGGAACAAGGCGTGTTGCAGGCCGGCAGCCGCGTGATGATTTGCGCCGAATCGAACGGCCGCCGCGAAACGCTGCAGCAGTATTTCAGCGAGTACGGCCTGGCGCTCACGCCGGTCGAAGGCTTTGAAGGTTTTGCGACATCAGACGCCAGACTGGCGCTGGGCGTGGCGCCGCTGCACACCGGTTTCGAGCTGGCCACCGCCAGCGAAAAGCTGATCTTTATTACCGAGACCGAGCTGTATGCGGGCTCGGGACGGCGCGT
>JBEVNE010000276.1:0-5089 GCA_040508275.1 Duganella sp. | reverse complement strand
GTGGCCGACGGCCCCGAAATCGAAAACGACTGGACCAATTTTACTGCCCTGAACAGCCCGGAAAATCACCCGGCGCGTTCGATGCAAGATACGTTTTATATCGACGGCAACGACAGCGAAGGCAAGCCGCTGCTGCTGCGCACCCACACCAGCCCGATGCAGGTGCGCTATGCGCGCAGCCACACGCCGCCGATCAAGGTTATCGCGCCGGGCCGTACCTACCGCGTTGACAGCGATGCCACCCACTCGCCGATGTTCCACCAGGTCGAAGGCTTGTGGATCGCCGAGAACATCAGCTTCGCCGACCTGAAAGGCGTGTACCTGAACTTCGTCAAGGCCTTCTTCGAGACCGACGACCTGCAGGTGCGTTTCCGCCCATCGTATTTCCCGTTTACGGAACCGTCGGCCGAGATCGATATCGCTTTCGGTTCGGGCCCGCTGAAAGGCCGCTGGCTGGAAATCTCCGGCTCGGGCCAGGTCCATCCCTCGGTGGTGCGCAACTTCGGTCTCGACCCGGAAAAATACATCGGCTTCGCGTTCGGCTCCGGCCTCGAGCGTCTGACCATGCTGCGTTACGGCGTCAGCGATCTGCGCCTGTTCTACGAAGGCGATCTGCGCTTCCTGAAGCAATTCAACTGAGACGGGATTAATTCCTGACCGCGCTGCAGACGTTGAGTAGCAGCGATGCAGCTGTCAACGTTGGCGCCAGCACCGTCATCCTCGCGACAGCGGGGAACCATGCTGAGCACGCCGCCCACAGGTTCCATGGATCCCCGCGTACGCGGGGATGACGAATCGAAGGTTGTCGGTACATTATTAGAAAGTTTGATTATGCAATTCTCCGAAAGCTGGCTCCGCACCATGGTCGATCCGAAGATGACTTCGGACCAACTGGCTCATCTGCTCACCATGTCCGGCCTCGAGGTCGAAGAGGTCGAACCGGTAGCGCCGCCGTTCTCCAACGTGGTTGTCGGCCACGTGCGCGAAATGGCCAAGCATCCCGATGCGGACCGCCTGAATGTCTGCCAGGTGGACGTGGGCACCGGCACGCTGCTCAACATCGTTTGCGGCGCGCCGAATGTGCGCCCGGGCCTGAAGGTGGTGTGCGCCGTCGCTGGCGCCGTGCTGCCGCCCGGCGCCGATGGCAAGCCGTTCCACATCAAGGTAGGCAAGCTGCGCGGCGTCGAGTCGCAAGGCATGCTGTGCTCGGCCAAGGAACTGAAATTGTCGGAAGAGGGCAGCGGCCTGCTGGAACTGCCGGACGATGCGCCGGTCGGCCAGAACTTCCGCGATTATTACGCGCTCAACGACCTCAAGTTCACCATCAAGCTGACCCCGAACAAGGCCGACTGCCTGTCGGTGCTCGGCGTGGCGCGCGAAGTGTCGGCGCTGACCGGCGTGCCGTTGACCGTGCCGGCGATTACGCCGGCAAGCGTGACCACCGATGAAGTGCTGCCGGTAAAAATCTCGGCGCCGGACCTGTGCGGCCGTTTTGCCGGCCGCGTCATCCGCCACCTCAACGCCAAAGCCGCCACGCCGGACTGGATGAAGCAGCGCCTTGAGCGCAGCGGCCAGCGCTCGGTGTCGGCGCTGGTCGATATCTCCAATTACGTCATGCTGGAACTGGGGCGCCCGAGCCATGTGTTCGATCTGGCCAAGATCCACGGCGGCCTCGATGTACGCTGGGGCAAGGCGGGCGAAACGCTGAAGCTCCTCAATGGCAATACCGTGAATGTCGACGAATGGGTTGGCGTGATCGCCGACGACAAGGAACTCGAATCGCTGGCCGGCATCATGGGCGGCGACGCCACCGCCGTCTCGCTCGAGACTGAATCGATTTACCTGGAAGCGGCATTCTGGTGGCCCAGCGCCATCCAGGGCCGCGCCCGCAAGTACAATTTTTCCACCGATGCGGCGCACCGTTTCGAGCGCGGCGTCGATTACGCCACCGTGGTCGAACACATCGAGCGCATCACGGCGCTGCTGCTGGAAATCTGCGGCACGCCCAATACCAAGGTAGGCCCGGTAGACGACCAGATCGTCAATCTGCCGCAGCGCAAAGCCGTCACGCTGCGCACCGCGCGCGCGCAAAAAGTCATCGGCGTGCCACTGAATGATCAGGTCATTGGCGATATCTTCACCCGCCTGGCCCTGCCGTTCACCGTGGCAGATGGCGTGTTTTCCGTGACCGCCCCGAGTTATCGCTTCGATATCGAAATCGAGGAAGACCTGATCGAAGAAGTGGCGCGCGTGTACGGCTTCGAAAACATTCCCGCAGTGGCGCCGGTAGCAGCCAATACCATGATCCTGGCGCCGGAAAACACCCGCTCGCTGTTCGCCGTGCGCCACCAGCTGGCCGGCCTCGGTTTCCAGGAAGTGGTCAATATGAGCTTCGTGGAAGCGGCCTGGGAGCAGGATTTCGGCGGCAACGCCAATCCGATCAAGCTGCAGAACCCGATCGCCAGCCAGATGAGCGTGATGCGCTCGACCCTGGTGGGCAGCCTGGTGGCCAATGTGCGTTACAACCTCAACCGCAAAGCCAACCGCGTGCGCGTGTTTGAAGTAGGTGCCATTTACCAGCGCGACGACAGTGTGGCCGATGGTCCTTTGAGCGTCGCCGGTTACCGCCAGCCCAAGCGCGTGGCAGCGCTGGCCTATGGCGGCGTGGCCGATGAGCAATGGGGTCAGGACAGCCGCGCCGTCGATTTCTTCGACCTCAAGGCTGACCTGGAGCACCTGTTTGCCCCGCGCACCGTCCGCTTTGCCAAGGCTGAACACCCGGCCCTGCACCCAGGCCGTTCGGCGCACGTGCTGCTCGATGGCGAAGTGATCGGCTTTATCGGCGAACTGCATCCGCGCTGGCTGCAAAAGTACGAACTGCCTAATGCGCCGGTGGTGTTCGAGGTTGATGCCGCAGCGTTACAGCAGCGTCCACTGCCCGAGTATGCGGAAATTTCCAAGTTCCCCGGCGCCACGCGCGACCTCGCGGTGGTGGTGAAGCAGGACGTGCCGGCACAGGCCGTACTCGACGCTTTCCATGCTGCGCTGGCTACCACGGCGCAAGCCAAGCTCGTGCAAGCCATTGTTTTATTTGATGAATATCGCGGCAAAGGCCTGGAGGCGGACGAGAAATCGCTTGCTTTCCGCTTTAGCTTGCAAGATACTCAAAACACCTTGCAGGACGACGTGGTAGAGGCCATCATGACCGCCGCTGGCGCCGCGGCACAGCAAGAACATGGTGCGCGCCTGCGGGCGTGATAGCATAGCGGGTTGATAGGCAAAGCACGGGCGTTTCTGTTGTTTTACAATATCCGCGCGTCCGGCCATGTGGCCGGGCGCATTCGTTTTTTATAAGGCAGGGCAGGAAAATTAATAATCCCGACGTTGATTCCGCCGTACTCCAATCCGCATTGGCTGCCGATTTGCACCGGGCCATGCAGGTGGCCAAGGTACGCCAGGATGCAGAAAAAGATTTGCCCACGCTGACCAAAGCCGAACTGGCCGAACTGCTGTTCGAACAGGTTGGTCTGAACAAGCGCGAGGCCAAGGACATGGTGGAGACCTTTTTTGACGAAATCCGCAACGCGCTCGAGCGCGGGGAAGCCGTCAAGCTGTCCGGCTTCGGTAACTTCCAGCTGCGCGACAAGCCGCAGCGACCGGGCCGCAATCCCAAGACCGGGGAAGAAATCCCCATCACCGCGCGCCGCGTAGTGACCTTCCATGCCAGTCAAAAACTCAAGGGCATGGTCGAAGAGACTAATCCGATGGCGCGCGCCGCCTGAGGGGGACCTGATTGCTGATCAATGACCGTCCCGCCAAGTCCGATCTGGTGGTGCTGCCACCGATCCCTGCCAAGCGCTACTTCACCATCGGCGAGGTGAGCGAACTGTGTGGCGTGAAGCCGCATGTGTTGCGTTACTGGGAGCAGGAATTCACCCAGCTCAAGCCCGTGAAACGGCGCGGCAACCGGCGCTACTACCAGCATCATGAAGTGCTGCTGATCCGCCGCATCCGCGAACTGTTGTATGAGCAGGGCTTCACCATCAGCGGCGCCCGCAACAAACTCGACAGTCGTGCAGCCGGTGGCGCGCCAGGCGAGTATGATGGCGAGGCAGTGTTTGACGCCACGCCGGTGCCGCCAGCGCCGCCGCCGCTGGATCGCGAGTTGATCCGCAGCGAGCTGCTGGCTATCCTTGAGCTGCTCAAACGCTAGGGCCGCACCGCTGGCGCAGAACGCGTCAGCGTGATGATTGCTGATATACTTTCAATATTAATTAATAGTCAGCGACTGCTGATGCACGGTGGCGTGAAGTCCGGTCGGCGCCCATGAGCGCGTGAGCCGGACACGACGAGAGGAAACAATGATACGCGTTGCCATTTGTGACGACCATCAAATAGTAAGAGCAGGTTTCAAGCAGATTTTTTCGTCTTCGGACGATTTTGACGTGGTGGCGGAGGCCGGTACCGGACGTGAAGCGCTCGATATCGCACGCCGCGAAATCTGCGATGTGCTGCTGCTCGATATCGCCATGCCCGACCAAAGCGGCATCGATACCTTGCGCACTATCCGCCAGGGTCAGCCCGATCTTCCGGTACTCATTTTGTCCGGCTACCCGGCCCAGCAATACGCGCTCAATCTGTTCAAAATGGGCGCCAACGGTTACCTCAACAAGGAGTGCGAGGCGGACGAACTCATGACCGCCGTGCGCACCGTGTACCAGGGCCGGCGTTATGTGAGTTCCACCGTCGGCGAGCTGCTGGCGCAAAGCTTCGACCGCGACCCCAATACGGCCTTGCATACCGAACTGTCGGACCGCGAGTTCCAGGTGTTCCTGCGCCTGGCGCGCGGCGCCACGGTGTCCGATATTGGCGTCGCCTTGTCGCTCAGTATCAAGACTGTCAGCACTTACCGCACGCGCATCATGGAAAAAATGGGCATGCAGTCGAATAGCGACCTGACCTACTACGCGATGAAAAACAACCTGCTCGACTGAGGAAACCTCGAAAACCTACTGCGCGGTCTGATATCGCCGCTGCGTTGCTCAGCGTACCTCCGTACGCTTGCGCTACTGCCGACGATATCAGGCCG
>JBEVNE010000258.1:0-4124 GCA_040508275.1 Duganella sp. | reverse complement strand
TTCTAAGTTATTGATTGTAATGATTTTTTTCGGTGAAATTCAAGATAATCTTCGACGTCATTGTGAATAATCTTTTTCGGCTCCCATGACTACGCCCAAATTTGAGCACTTCGATCTCAAGTTGCATAACCCTCCGTTCGACTCGCCGCTGGTCGACGTGGTGACCGAGCTTGAGCATCTTCGGCGCTTGCAATTGGGCGGAACGACCCCGCCAGAAGTTTTCTTCCAGTTAAAGCAGATTTTTCATTTGCTGGAGAGCCTGGGGTCTGCCCGTATCGAAGGTAACCATACGACGCTGGCCGACCTCGTTGAAACAACAGTTCAAGGCAGTATCGACAACGGTGATCAGATGAAAGAGATCGCCAATATTGAAGCGGCCATGAAATATGTGGAAGACGTCATGGAGCCGGGAGCTCCGCTGACCGAGACATTCATTCGTGATCTGCACAGCCTGGCCGTCAGTGATCTGGAACGCGAAGGAGACAGAACCCCCGGCGCTTACAGGGAAACGTCAGTACGCATAGCAATGTCGGCACACTTACCTCCTGAAGCAGTCGCGGTAACGCAGTACATGAAAGAGTTGACCGACTTTGTGAACGAGGCATCGCCTCGCAAGTATGACCTGATCAAGGTCGCGCTGACGCATCACCGGTTTGGCTGGATACATCCGTTTTCCAATGGGAATGGCCGGGTAGTACGCCTGCTCACCTATGCCTTGCTCATCAAGTATGGCTTTAACGTCAAAAGTGGTCGCGTGCTCAACCCTACGGCAGTGTTTTGTAATGACCGGGAGCGCTACTATCAAATGCTGGCCACCGCCGACACAGGAACAACCAAGGGTATTGGAAGTTGGTGCACCTATGTTCTGGATGGCATTTTGACCGAGTTGCATAAGGTAGATCGCCTTACGCATTACGATTACATCGAAAAACACGTTGTGGGTCCAGCGCTCGAACTCTCCAGAGAGCGCCAGTTGATTACCATCGATGAATACCATGTACTGATGGAAGTTGTGCGGTTGAAAAGCGCGAAATCCGCAGACCTGGTGAAGGTCATGCCCAAGCTGAGCGCCAACCAGCGAACCTATCAAATTAAAAAACTGGTAGATCAAAAAATGCTTCAACCGATCTACGAGGGCGCAAGGCAGTATTCGATCTGCTTCACCAACAATTACCTGTTGCGGGGCATCGTCAAAGCGCTGGCCGATGAAGGGTTTGTGCCGAAATCCCTTGAAGCCTGATCAACGGCGCTGCGGCTCGGCCAGCGTCGAAGGCGTACCGTTGGCCGCCGATAAACTCTGCAGATAGGTAATCAGCGCCTCCCGCTCCGCCCGCTTGCTGACGCGGTAGTCCATATTCTGGCCGGGGATGAATTTTTCGGGATCGGTCAGCCAGCTTTCCAGTGTGGCGGCATTCCACACCACGCCCGACTTGCGCAGTGCGCGCGAGTAGTCGTAATTGGGGATGCTGCCGGCGCGGCGGCCGAAGACGCCGCGGTGGCGTGGGCCGGTTTCGTCGGTGTCGATGGCGTGACAGTCGCTGCAGTGCTGCTGCCAGAGCCGCTTGCCCTGTTCGATGGTCGCCTGGCGCTGTGCCTGTACCGGCGTCTGGACGGCGAGCAGCGTCAGGCACAGTGCGAGGCAGGTGGTCAGGCGCAAGGTGGGCACGGCGTCTCCAGTTCGTTTCTCTGGATCAATGATACGCGCTTGTCCGGCAAAATCGATCAGAAGGACCAATAAAGCTCGCCGGCAAGATACGGAATGTTTGCAATAAATACATATTGCATGGGCGAGGGTAGGCGAATTAGCTGATAAAAGTGGCGGTTTACGGTAGGGGAGGCATAAATCCTTTAAAATAGCGGGTTATTCTCGCTTTAGTTCCCAAGGATTAAAAATGTCAATTTCCAGCACCGAAGAAATCGTCGCCGAATTGCGCGCTGGCCGCATGGTGATCCTGGTCGATGAAGAAGACCGGGAAAACGAAGGCGACCTGGTGCTCGCAGCCGATTTCGTCACGCCGGAAGCGATCAATTTCATGGTCAAGTACGCGCGCGGACTGGTCTGCCTTACGCTGACCGAAGAGCGCTGCGACCAGCTCGAACTGTCGATGATGTCGTCGCGCAATGGTACCGCTTTCGGCACCAATTTCACCGTCTCGATCGAAGCGGCTGAAGGCGTAACCACCGGTATTTCGGCGGCCGACCGCGCCAAAACCATCCAGGTGGCGGTAGCCAAAGATGCGCAGCCACTCGATATCGTCCAGCCTGGCCATATTTTCCCTCTGAAGGCGCAAAAGGGCGGCGTGCTGATGCGTGCCGGTCATACCGAAGCCGGTTGCGACCTGACTGCCATGGCCGGTCTCACGCCAGCGTCGGTGATCTGCGAAATCATGAAGGATGATGGCAGCATGGCGCGCCTGCCGGATTTGCTGGAATTTGCCAAGGAACACCATCTGAAGATCGGCACTATTGCCGACCTGATCCATTACCGTAGCCGCAACGAGTCGCTGGTGGAAAAAGTCGGCGAGCGCCAGCTCAATACGGCGCAAGGCCAGTTCCGCATGATCGCGTATCGCGACAAGCCGAGCGGCTCGGCTCACCTGGCCCTCGTGCATGGCGAGATCGTCAAGGACAAGGAAACCCTGGTGCGCGTGCACCAGCCGGTGTCCATTCTCGACGTGCTCGAGTCGGAAGCCACTACCCACTCGTGGAACCTGTCGTCGTCGCTGGCGGCGGTCAAGGCTGCCGAGAGCGGCGTGATCGTGCTGCTCAACTGCGAAGAAACCGCCGACCAGTTCTTCTCGCAGTTTGCCGCGCTGGACAAGCCCGAAACCAAGCCGAAAGGCCGCGCCGCCAGCATGGACTTGCGCAGCTATGGTATCGGCGCGCAAATCCTGCGCGAAGTCGGTGTTTGCAAGATGCAACTGCTGGCCAGCCCGCGCAAGATGCCATCAATGACGGGCTTCGATCTGGAAGTGACCGGCTACCTGGCCAAACCCAACTAACCTAATTAAAGAGGCTCATCATGACCGTAGGAAGCTACGAAACCAATCTGAACGGCGACGGCCTGCGTGTCGGTATCGTCCAGGCCCGTTTTAACGAAGACATCGGCCACGGCCTGCTGTCGTCCTGCCTGGCCGAACTCAAGCGCCTGGGTGTGGAAGACGAAGACGTGCTGCACGTGACCGTGCCAGGCGCGCTCGAAGTGCCGCTGGTGCTGCAAAAAATGGCCGAGTCGCAGCAGTTCGACGCCCTGATCGCACTGGGCGCCGTGATCCGCGGCGAAACCTACCATTTCGAGCTGGTCTCTAACGAGTCGGGCGCCGGCATCACCCGTATCGGTCTCGATTACGGCATCCCCATCGCCAACGCCATCCTGACCACCGAAACCGATGAGCAGGCAGAAGTGCGCATGGTCGAAAAAGGCACGGACGCCGCCCGCGTGGCCGTGGAAATGGCCAACCTCACCATCGCACTAGAAGAACTGAACCAGGATCAGGGCGACGACGAGTAAGACATCGCACCAGCAACCGCCGCTGCTGTTGCGCAGTGGCGGAACCGCCCGGTGCAGCAAGCAATTTCGTAAGCAAGAGCACGTAAGAACAACAGGTAATTTTATGACAGATAAAAGCGTACACGCCAACCCCAGCAAAAGCCGCACGCCGCGCCACCGCGCGCGCGAGTTTGCGCTGCAGGGCTTGTATCAATGGCTGCTGAACAATGAGCCGGCCACCACCGTGGTCAACAATATCCGCGCCGCTCACGGTTTCGATAAAGCCGATGCCGAGCATTTCACCAAGCTGCTGTACGGCGCCATCCAGGATTCCGTGGCCCTGCGCGAAAGTTTTGCGCCGCTGGTGGACCGTGGCGTTTCCGAGCTGTCGCCCATCGAGCACGCCGTGCTGCTGATCGGCGCCTACGAGCTCAAGAACAACCTCGACATCCCCTACCGCGTGGTCATCAACGAAGCCGTTGAACTGACCAAGTCATTTGGCGGTATCGATGGCCACAAGTATGTCAACGGCGTACTCGACAAGCTGGCCGTCAGGCTGCGTCCCGACGAAGCGGCCGCCGATAAAAAACGCTGATCCCCGGCGTTGCTCAAAACCGGGCGGGCCTGGCAAGGT
>JBEVNE010000246.1:0-19398 GCA_040508275.1 Duganella sp. | reverse complement strand
GCCAGCGCAATGGCGATCATGACCGGTCCGAAACCAGCCAGATCCGCCAGCGTGGTCCAGGCCCGGACCGAGGCGGTGACCGGCGCACCCAGCTCCAGCAGGTGACTGAGCACGATCTGGCTTTGCACGATGCTGGCGACTAAGGCTGTCACCAACGCAGCGGCAAGCAGGGCCGTGATGGAACGCAGAGTCGTGAGGAAGACAGGGGTACTCAACTTCATCGCTTCCTTTTTATCAAACTCCGCCTCTTCTTCTGGGTATGTGACGTGGCTTTACCGGCTCATAGGCTTTTAACCCCGCATCACCCGTCAGAATCTCGACATCATAACCAGCGCGGGCATAATGCTCAGCCACGTCTTTGATGGTCGCATCACCGATAGTGGTTCCTCCTGCTGCCAGCGCTGGCCAGTTATTTGCCAACACGCGAAGTTGTTCCGGTTGCCACAGCGAGGACTGGTCAGTAAAGGCTGCCCACGGGCTTTTCTCGTCGATAGCGCTCAGCAAATGTGCCGCCAGTTTGCTGGCACGCTGAAAACGATTAGTGTCTGCTGCCTGCGCTATATGATTTCCTGTTTCTATCAGCGTTGCGATGGGCAGCACAAACGTGCTGCCCTTTTTACCTTCTGCCGCCAATAGCTCGCTGATACGTTGATGATTCCATCGATCATCCAAAGGCCCTGCTTCTTCTTTTCCTGGAATCTTCAGCCAACAACACAGAACAGATGTATCGATGATCAGAATATTTTTGTTCATGGCTCACCGATCAGAGCACCGATTCGTCTTTGCATATCTCCAGCAGCAGAAAAATCAAGCTGCTGTTGAGTGAATTTCGGTGTGCTAATGGGCCGAGTACGACCATTGACAGCACTCTCGATCAGTCCCTGGCTCGACAGTGCACCTATAGGTCCACGTGCCAACAATTTTGGCAGGGGCCCTATATCCTCAAGCAACGTTAGCTGGCTATATCCGGCGGTACGATCACGGTGAGCGATTGTTATGAAGGGAACCATTTCAGTTCCCATTGCATCAAGCAGTGCTGGATTGTGTGTGGTGACCAGTACATCCACGCCCCGTGAGCTGCCAACGTCGGTGAGCATGGACAATAACAGGCTGGCTCGCGATGGATGCAGCCCATTATCGACTTCCTCCACCACCAGCAAACTGCCTGAAGGCCGAGTCAGCAGCGCAGTCAAGATCGCCAGAAACCTCAACGTTCCATCCGACATGCCACGGGCGTCAATGGTGTGAGCACGCTGATCCTCCAGCCAATGCTCTTCGCAGTACAACATCGCATCCGATTTAAATTTCCCGACGGTTTCTGCATACACGCGCCGGATGTCTCTTTCGGGTAGCTGGCTCGCATATTGCGTCAGAACGTTTTCAATCTCGGTTTGTTTTTCAGCTGGCAAGGCTGCCAGGACCCCCGCAATATTTTTCGCATCTGATTCAAGTCGCTCAGACAGCGAAGAATAATTTCTCATGTGCGAAGGAATCGGATCGAGGATAAAAATTTCGCGCAAGGTCTCGATGACCGCTGTTACGCCATCTTGAATTTCTTGCCTCAGCTTCTGTCCATACAACTGGAACAGCCCCGTATGCGCCCGGCTAAGCTGCCGTGGTGTGCCCTGCTTTTCGTTATACAGCCGCGCGACGATGGTCGGCGAATCGGCAGGACAGTGGTCGGTGCGAAACAGCTTGATTTGTCCAATCTGTGACCGCCGCAGACCATCTTTCCCTACACGGTATTTGGTTCGCAGTAGTTGTTCAGCAAGGACATCGCAACGGCTTTCTGATATCTGGCACTCGATCTGGTACTCATATTCTGTCACGGCATCTGCCCGGCAGATAACGCCAAGCGAGAACACATCACCAGGCCTGCGTGCCGCCCATTCCACCCCACCGCGAATGGGCGTCAAGGAACCGTCGCCCTGCAAGGCAGGCGTGAGCATATGACCGTTAGCCGTACGGTTAAGCAAGGAAAAAGCGTCCAGCGCGTTCGACTTGCCGCTCGCGTTTGTGCCGACCAGAACCGAAAGCCGATCAATGAAAAGCGACGATTTTTCGTAACTCTTCCAGTTCTCCATGTTGAGCTGAACAATCATTGGCTTCTCCGTTTCACTTGGCCATGAGCATGCCATAAGGCTGGCGCACTGTCATCTGCCACATATTCACCAGCAGCCGGCTTTCAACACAAGGCCCCACGCCACACCAGCCGCCCGACAATCTCGAGCTGCTGGCGGTCGATCTCGAACTCGCGGTGCGAGGGGTTGTCGCACAGCGTGCGCACCTTGCCGCCGGGTTCCAGTTGCAAACGGCGCACCAGCAGGTTGCCGGCGTCCTGGATAATGTAGATCTTGTCGTCCTCAATGTCGGTGGCCTGCACGTCGATCAGCACGATGTCGCCGTCGCTGATGGTGGGCGACATGCTGTCGCCGCGGATCTGCATCGCCGCCAGCGCCTTGCTGTCGAGTCCATGTGAACCGAGCCAGTGACGGCAGAACGCTTGCGACGTCAACGTGGTCTTGCGGGTTGCCACCACTTCATCGTGCGGCGACGCCTGATTGCCCAGAAACGGCAGCAGCATCAGCGAACTCGGTCTGGCCGGGCCGCTGCCTTTTTCCATGCCGCCCTCCCCCGTCGCCAGCCAGTGCAGGCTGACCTCGGCCGCATCGGCCAGCGCAATCAATACCTTGCGCGACGGGTCGCCGCCAGCGAGGTAGCGGCTCAGTCCACTGTTGGAAATACCGGCCTTTTTGGCCAGGGCGCTGGCGTTGCCGGCGCGGCTGCACAAGGTCTTCAGGCGCTCGATAAACGGGTCTGGGGACGGCAGCATGGCGCCATCGGAAGGCGCCGCATCCATTTTGATCATAACGTATCAGTTTCCTTTTAGCGAATATGGATATGCGGAATTACTCGTTCTCTTTACCTTAAAGTGCAAATACAATCGAAAAAAGCGCGAAAAATCACCAAATCTTTCAGTTTTTTAGCATTTTATCAGAGAAAAACGCCTCCTGTTTTCATTATAGCGAAAATTAGAGACCGCAAACACCCAACCGCCGGACCACCTTTATCATGACAAGAACAACTTCGTTTGCCTTACGCGTGCTCCCCTTGCTGGGGGTGGTCGCCATTACTACGCCATTTGCTGCGGCCGCGCCGGCTACGGTGGCGGTTGAAGCCGGCGCAGCTTCGGGTGCCGACGCTGAAGTCGGCGCCGTGGCGGCCATCGTGGTCACCGGCACCCGCGCCGGCGGCCGGCTGGCCGATGACACCATCCAGGCGGTTGATGTGATCAGCAGCGAGCAACTGGCCAGCCTGGGCACGGCCGACGTGGCGGGTGCGCTGAACCGGCTACTGGCTTCGGTCAGCGTGCCGCGTCCGCACAATACCGTGGGCAGCGAAGCAGTGCGCCCGCTGGTCATGCGCGGGCTGGCGCCGGACCAGGTGCTGGTGCTGGTCAACGGCAAGCGCCGCAACCAGGGGGCGTTTCTGAATACCGGCGGTGCGCTAGGGCGCGGCACCAACCCGACCGACCTGGCGGCGATTCCCGTCTCGGCCATCGAGCGCATCGAAGTGCTGCGCGACGGCGCTTCTGCACGCTATGGCTCCGATGCGATTGCCGGCGTGATCAATATCATCCTCAAGAGCCAGGCCGACGGCGGCAGCGTCAACGCCACCTTTGGCCGCTACAAAGAGGGCGACGGCTACCGCCGTGAACTGCAGGCCCACACCGCGATTGCACTGGGCAGCGCCGGCGCCCTCAACCTGGCGCTGGAAGGCCAGAACAACAGCGCCACCAACCGCGCCGGTGCCGACACCTCACCGGAAGCGGCGCTGGACCGGCTGACCGGCCAGATCACCCAGCGCATCGGCGCGCCGGCCCTGCAAAGCGGCAAATTCGCCTTCAATGGCGAGTACCGCGTCAGCGATGCGCTCAATCTCTATGCCTTCGGCACGCTGAGCCGACGCGAGGCGGAGAGCTATTACTCGCGCCAGCGCGGCGTTGGCGGCGTGGCCACCGCCTACCCGAACGGCTTTTTACCCACCTACCAGCCGGTGATCGAAGACCAGGCGCTGGTAGTCGGCAGCAAGGGCCAGTGGGGCGACTGGCGCTACGACCTGTCGCTGGACTGGGGCCGCAACGAATATTCGCCCTACATCAAGAGCTTTAATACTGCGCTGTATAACGCCACGCGCAGCTCGCCCACCGATTTTTACAACGGCACCTACGAAAGTTCGCAACTGGTGGCCAACTTCAACGTGGCGCGCAGCTTCGAACTGGGCCTGGTTGCGCCGGTATCGCTGGCCTTCGGTATCGAGCGCCAATCGCAGCGCCTGAAGCTGCAAGCCGGCGATCCGGCCTCGTGGTTTGGCGCCGGTGCGCTGGCCATGCCCGGCATTTCGCCGCTGAGCGCCGGCGCCTGGCGCCGCCACAGCCTGGCCAGCTACATTGATGTGGAGGGCAAGCTGTCGCAGGAATTGAGCGTGTCGCTGGCGGCGCGCCATGAACGCTACAGCGATTTTGGCAGCTCGGTCTCCGGTTCGCTGGCGGCGCGCTATGACTTCAACCGCCGCGTGGCGCTGCGCGCCGCTATCTCCAACGGCTTCCGCGCGCCCACGCTCACGCAGCAGTACTATTCCAGCATCCAGACCCAGGGGCAAGACCTGGGCGCCGGCGTGGTCACCGTGCAGTCGGGCGCCTTTGCCGTCGATTCACCGGTGGCGCGCCTGCTCGGTGCGCGCGACCTGAAACCCGAAAAATCGCGCAGCCAGACCCTGGGCCTGGTGCTGCGTCCCAGCGATGCGCTGAGCCTGACGCTGGACGGCTACCGCATCGAAGTCAGGGACCGCATCAACCTGTCGTCAAGCTTCCCGGTCACGTCAACCGCCGTGCGCAACTACCTGCAGCGCAACGGCATCACCGACGCCAATTACCAGAGCGCGCGCTACATGACCAATGCGGCCGACACCACCACCACCGGCCTCGATGTCAGCGGCGAGTACCGCTGGAAGCTGGCCAACGGCGACCGCGCCAGGGGCACACTCACCTACGGCTACAACCGCTCCAGGATTGACCGCCTGGCCGACAGCCCGGCGATTCTGACGCAGCTGGCAATTCCCGTGCGGCTGGTGGAGCGCCGTGAAATCGGCCAGCTGACCGACACCAACCCGCGCCAGAAACTGATCCTGGGCGGCGACTACACGCTGCGCGCCGCCAACCTCGACCTGCACGCATCGGTCAACCGCTTTGGCGCGTTTTCCATCCTCAGCAATACCAACGCCTCGCTCGATCAGCGCTTCAAGCGCAAATGGACGCTCGATGTCTCGGCCAGCCATACCTTCCGGCGCGACTGGCGCTGGACCGTGGGCGTGGAAAACCTGACCAATATCCGCCCCGACCGCACCCGGCCAGAGAACAACACGGGCGGCTCGTTCCAGTACACGAGCTACTCGCCGCTGTCGGCCGACGGCGCCTTCTATTACACCTCGCTTAACTACAGCTGGTGAGCATGGATACGCTGCAAGCGCTGCTGCTGTCCCACGGCGTCAACCTGACCATCGTCTGGGATGCGATCGACCGCGAACGTTTTCTCACGGGGCTGGGATTGACGCTCGCCCTGGCCCTGCTGACGGTGCTCTTTTCGCTGGTGATCGGCGTAGTCGGCGCCTGGATCAAGGGCTGCCGCTGGGAGTTTCCGCGCCAGCTGGTCACGCTCTACATCGAGGTGTTCCGCAACACGCCGCTGGTGATTCAGCTGTTTTTCCTGTATTTCGGCCTCGGCGCGCTGCTGCCACCCGAGCTCAACGCGGCCGACGCCACCACCCAGATGGCGCATAACTTCCTGTGGGCGCTGCTGGCGCTGAGCATCCATACGGGCGCTTACCAGATCGAAGCGATCCGCGGCAGTCTCGATGCGGTGCCGCGCGCCACGCGCGAAGCGGCGCAGTCGCTGGGCCTGTCGCCGCAGCAGATCTTCCGCCAGGTGGTGCTGCCGCTGGCGCTGCGCAACAGCCTGCCCGCCGTCGGCAACAGCCTGATTCAGGCCATCAAATCGACCTCGGTGGCCTACGCCATCGCCGTGCCGGAACTGACCTACGCGGCCAACCGCATCTGGAGCGACAACCTCAACGTGCCCGAGATGATGGTGGTGCTGTTCATTACCTATTTCAGCCTGCTGGGACTGGTCTCGATCGGCATGCGCTCGCTGGAACGCCGTCTCACCCTGCCCGGATATCACCGCTGATGAAAACCATGATTGTTCCACCTCCCCTTGCTTCTTCTGCCTTTGCTGCGCCAGGTAAAACAGCGCGCGCACCGGACTGGCTGCGCCCCACGCCCATGAAACTGCTGGTGCTGGCGATGCTGGCCCTGTGCGGCAACTGGCTGCACAAGCACCACGACACGGTGGCCCTGCTGCTGCAATGGACGCCCGCGCTGTTCGATGGCTTCCTGGTCAATATCTGGATCGGCCTGGTGTCGGTACTGTGCGCCAGCGTGCTGGGGCTGGGACTGGGAGCAATGCAGGTGTCGCCACGGCCGCTGCTGGCGCGCCCGGCGCGGCTGTTCACGCTGTTCTTCCGTAACGCGCCGTGGCTGGTGGTGATCTTTTTCATGATGTATGCGATCCCGTTCGAGGTGCAGCTGTTCGGCCAGTACTACCAGCTGCCGGACTGGATCAAGGTGGCGCTGGGGCTGTCGCTGACGGCGGCCGGCTATGCGGCCGAGATTGTGCGCGGCGGCATCCAGTCGATCCCCTTGCCGCAGTGGGAGGCGGCCGCCTCGCTGGGGCTGGACCGGCGCCGGATCCTGCGCCGCGTGGTGCTGCCGCAGGCGCTGCGCAGCATGCTGCCAGCCTGGATGAACCTGTACTGCACCGTCACCATGGCCACCGCGCTGGCCAGCCTGCTCGGCATCGAAGACCTGATGACCACCATGCAGCTGCGCCTGGCAGGCGAATCGCGCCCCGACCTGATGCTGCCCGGCTACCTGTTGGTGTTCCTGGTGTTCTTCTTTTATATCTACCCGATTTCACGGCTGTCGCGCGCCCTGGAACGCAAATGGAGCTTGCATGACTAGTCCGCAAATACTGGTGCGCAATGTGCACCAGTCGTATCACGGCAATGCCGTCCTCAAAGGCTTTTCGCTGGAAGTGGCGCCGTCCGAAATCGTCTGCCTGATCGGCCCTTCCGGCTCGGGCAAGTCAACCTTGCTGCGCGTGCTGAACGGACTGGCCCCCGTCGATAGCGGCGAGGTGCGCGTGTGCGGCATCGACGTGCATGCGCCGGACGTCGATCTGCTGGCGCTGCGCCGGCGCATCGGCCTGATCTTCCAAAGCTACAACCTGTTCCCGCACCTGAGCGTGATCGACAACATCACGCTGGCGCCCACGCAGGTGCTCAAACAACCGCTGGCGCAGGCGCGCGAGTATGCCCGCGAGCTGCTGCGCATGGTGCGCCTGGAAGACAAGGCCGACGCCTTTCCCGGCCAGTTGTCCGGCGGCCAGCAGCAGCGCGTGGCGATTGCCCGCAGCCTGGCCATGCGTCCGGACGTGATGATGTTCGATGAAGTGACGGCCGCACTCGACCCCGAAACCGTCAAGGAAGTGCTCAACACCATCCGCGCAGTCGCCGCCAGCGGCATGACGTGCCTGATCGTCACCCACGAAATGCGCTTTGCCCGTGAAATCGCCGACCGCGTGCTGTTTACCGACCAGGGCCGCATCGTCGAGCAGGCGCCGCCGGCGCAACTGTTCGGCGCGCCGCAAGACCCGCGCACCCAGCGTTTTCTCGATAACTGCTTCTGATCCAAGGACTACCATGACCACGCCTTCTCCCTCACGCGAATTGCGTTTATTCCTGTTCCCGGCCGCCGCCGGCGCCCACGTGGCCGGCTGGCGCCATCCGGCCGCGCGCAGCAACCTGCTCGACTTCGAAGCCGACCGCAAGACCGCCGCGATTGCCGAAGCAGCCGGCTTCGATGCGCTGTTCTTTGCCGACCGGCTGGCGTTTCCGTCGTCGTCCAAGCCGGGCGCGGAAGCCTCGTCGGGCAGCGCCCTGCTGGAACCACTGACGCTGCTGGCGGCGCTGTCGGCCGTCACCAGCAACATCGGCCTGATCGCCACCGCCAGCACCTCGTATCATCACCCCTACCACCTGGCGCGCAGCTTCGCTTCGCTCGACCACCTGAGCAAGGGCCGCGCCGGCTGGAATATGGTGACCTCGCTGACCGACGCCGAAGCGGCCAACTTTGGCCGCGAATCGCACTTTGCCCACGGCGCCCGCTACGAGCGTGCGCAGGAATTCGTTGACGTGGTGCGGGCGCTGTGGGACAGCGTGGAAGAAAACCTGTTCTTGCACGACAAGCAGAACAACCGCTACTTCGATGGCGCCCGCGTGCATCCGATCCAGCATCGCGGCGAGCATTTTTCGGTACAAGGGCCGCTCAACGTCCCGCGTCCGCCGCAAGGCCATCCGCTGCTGGTGCAAGCCGGTTCGTCGGAGGACGGTTTGCAGTTTGCCGCGCGCGTGGCCGAAGTGATCTTTACCACCCAGACCGAACTGCCCGAGGCCCAGGCGTTCTACAGCGCCCTGAAGGCGCGCGTGCAAGGCCTGGGCCGCGATCCGGCGCACCAGCTGATCATGCCAGGGCTGTCGGTGGTGGTGGGCCGCACGCGCCAGGAAGCGCAGGACAAGCTCCATGCCCTCAATGAGCTGATCGACATCGACAATGCGGTGGCCTTTTTGTCGGCACTGTCGGGCGGCACCGACCTGTCGTCGTATCCGCTCGATGGCCCGCTGCCGGAACTGGCGCTCACCAACGGCAACCGCAGCAAACAGGCGCTGTTGACGCGCCAGGCGCGCGAACAGAACCTGACCATCCGCCAGCTGGCGCTGCAGGTGGCCGGTTCGGGCGGCCACCGCGTGCTGACCGGTACCGCCGAAGACATTGCCGACGACATGCAGCTGTGGTTCAACTCGGGTGCGGCCGACGGCTTCAATTTCAAGCCGCTCTACCTCGACGACAACCTGGTCGAGTTTTCCGACCAGGTGCTGCCCATCCTGCGCGACCGTGGCCTGTTCAAGCGCGCTTATCAACCGGGCACGCTGCGCGACAAGCTCGGTTTGCCGCGTCCGGCCAACCGTCACGGGAGCTGAGCCATGCGTACCTTTATTTTGGCCGGCGCCCTGCTGCTGGCAAGCCAGGCAGCCCAAGCCGCCGCACCAGCACCAGCATTGGGCGACGGCCTGGCGCAAATCCGCGACCGTGGCCGCGTCGCCATCTGCACCACGATGGCGTTTCCGCTGTTTGCCTATTACGACCAGCAGGGCAAGCCTGCCGGCCTGATACACGACCTGATCGTCGATACCCAGCGCCAGCTGGAAGCCAGGGTGGGCCGCAAGCTGGCGCTGGAAGTGATCCGCGTCACCCCGACCAACCGCATCGAGTTCGTGCGCCAGGGGCGCTGCGATTTCATGGTGTCCACTCTGTCCAGCTCTCCCGAACGCAAGGTCTTGCTGGACTTTGCCGAACCCGGTTTTTACCGTTCGGGCACCACGGTGCTGGCGCTGAAAACCACGTCGATCAAAAGCTGGGAAGACTTGCGCGGCAAGACCCTGTGTGCCGCCCCCACCAATTCCTGGCTGCGCACCGGCGAGCGTCGTTTCGGCATCAAGTTTGTCACGTATTTTGGCGGCGATATCGATGCGCAAAAGGCCGTGATCGACGGCCGCTGCGTCGGCATGGCCGCCTACGACACCTTTTTCGAAGTACTGACCAAGCGCGATCCGCGCCAGACCTGGCGCGATTTCGAGATCAAGCTGCCGAGCCAGGATTTTGCCTACTGGTCGATCACGCTGCGCCAGCAACGCCCGCAACTGCGAGCCTTCCTCGACCAGGTGGTCACTGGCTGGCACAAGAGCGGCTTGATCATAGAGCTGGAAAAACGTCACGGCATTCCCGCCAATCCCTGGGTAGCGAGCATGCACGCCGGTACCACCACCAACAAATAAGGAGCATCCCATGTCACTGATTCATCAACGCAGCCAGGCTATCCGCGCACTGATCGCCGAGGTACAGGCCACCAAGAAAGAAGAGCAGCCCGAGAGCGAGGCTTTTATCCGCCGCATCAAGGCAGCCGTCAACACCCTGAGCCTGCGCACCGACCTGTTCCCGATCGACAGCTTCCCGATCAAGCTCAATACCCACGCCGGCCTATACCGGCTGGGCGAAGACAGCGACGGCCAGAACGCGCTCTACATCACCGGCGGCATTTACGGCAAGGTGCAGACCAAGCCGCACACGCACCCGGCCTGGGTGTCGATGGGCGCCGTCAAGGGGCTGGAGCGCAACCGCATCTACCGCCGCACCGACGACGCCAGCGTGGAAGGCCAGGGCCAGCTGGCATCGCTCGAAGTGGTGGACGTAGTGCCCGGCGAGCCGGCGTTTATCGGCAGCGGCCTGTTTCACACGCTGGAAGTGGACGACGATATCCAGACCCTGCACCTGCACCTGTACGACGCCGGCCTGGACGACCCGGCCAACGCCAACCTGCCCGTGTTTAACAGCGCCGACAGCAGCGACTACGTGCGCACGCCAGCGGCCACCCAGCGCCAGGTGGTGGCAGGCGTGCACCCGGCCACCTTCAGCGAAGTGAGCGCCGCCGTGGCGTCGGGTCTGCCGCTGCAACTGGTCAGCGTCGATCACCAGGACACCCTGTGGGAAAAGCTGGCGCCATCGCAGCAGGTCAGCCTGGCCGACTGGGAAGCAAGCAGCGCCAGCTTGCACGGCGATCCCTCGATACCGGTGGTACTGCTCGGCGAAACACGCGCGGTGGAGCTGGCGGCACAACGGCTGGTCCGGCGCGGCTACAGCTACTTTACCCACCTGCGTTGAGCATGACCATGCACGACAGCGAAGCGCCGGTGTGTTCTCTTGAGCACCTGTTTGCCGACCACGCAGCATGGCAAGCGGCGCTTTCCGCCTTGCAGCAGCACCTCGCCGACAGCCCGGCCACGCCGCCTGCCGATGCCGGCGCACTGCACCACTGGCTGCAGCAGTTGGACGCGCTGCAACGCCAGTACGGCCGCCTGTCCACCTGGAGCGGCGTGCAGGGCTTTGTCGATACGCGCGCCGCCCTGCCGCAGCAACTGGGCGCGCAACTGCGGGCACCGGGGGCCGCGCTGGGCAAGCGCGTGGCGGCATTGCAGGCGCTGCTGCTGGCCACGCCCGAAGACCAGTGGGTGGCCTGGCTGGCTGCCGCTCCCGCACTGCAGGCTTACCATGGCCGCTACCGCCAGTTGCGCGCCGGCCGCGCCCACGCGCTGGCGCCCGAGGTCGAGCAAGCGCTGGCTGCACTCGACAGCACCCTGCAACTGCCCTTGCAACTGTACCGCCGCATCAAGGCCGGCGACCTGCAGTTTGACGACGTGTACGACAGCAGCGGCCAGGCCTGGCCGTTCAGCCTGACGCAGTACGAAAAGCGCTTTGAAACCAGCGCAGACGGCCAATTGCGGCAGGCCGCCTTTGCAGCCTATAACAACGGCGTGCAGCGCCATCGCCATGCGTTTGCCGCAGCCTATGGCGGCGAGGTCACGCGCCAGGTCAGCCTGGCGCGCCTGCGCGGCTTTGACAGCACCGTCGATTTCCTGTGCTGGCTGCAGGGTATCGACAGCCGCTTTCTGGCCAGCCAGCGCGCCATGCTCAATGCCGGCCTGGCGCCGCTGATGCGCCGCTTCATCGAGGTCAAGCGGCGCCTGCTCGGCGCACCATCGCTGGCGTATCACGACCTGAAGGCGGTGCCGCCGCAGGTGCAGTTGCGCGTCAGCCTTGCTGAAGCACGCAGCGCCATCGTCGCTGCCAGCGGCGCGCTTGGCGCCGACTATGCGGCCGTGGTCGAACAGGCATTCGAACAGCGCTGGATCGAGCACGGCCAGCAGCCGCACAAGGCCGACAGCTCGGGCTGCGCCAGCCCGTTCGGTCCCCATCCTTATGTGCTGATGACCTGGAGCGGCAGCGCGCGCGACATGTTTTTGCTGGCCCATGAGCTGGGCCACGCCGTGCATTTTCACTGGTCGGCCAGCCACCAGAGCGCCTGGAATGCAGCGCCGCTGCGCTACTTTATCGAAGCGCCATCGACACTCAACGAACTGCTGCTGGCCGAGCACCTGCTGCGCAGCAGCGACGCCCGCATACAACTGGCGGCGGTGTTTGAGCTGCTGAGCAGCTATTACCATAACTTTGTCACACACCACCTGGAGTCGGAGTTCCAGCTGCGCGTGTACCAGGCCGCCGACGCCGGCCAGTTGCCGGGCGCCGATATGCTGCAACAGCTCAAGCGCGATGTGCTGCGCGATTTCTGGGGTGACCAGGGTGCTCATATCGCCATCGACGACAGCGCCGGCCTGGCCTGGCTGCGCCAGCACCACTATTACATGGGCCTGTACCCGTACACCTACGCGGCCGGCCAGTCCATCGCCACGCTGTTCCACCAGCGCCTGCAAAGCGCACCGGACGCCGCGCACGACTGGTGCGCCGCACTGCGCCAAGGCAGTGCCGTGCCGGCGGAAGAACTACTACAGCAAATGGGGCTGGACATGGCGGCGCCGTCGGCGTTTTCCAGTGTGCTGGCCCATATCGAACACCTGGTCGCCACCTTCGAACAACTGGCGCAACCTCACTTCAACAACGGAGCCCCGTCATGACATCCCCCTCTGCCGCCACCATCGCCATCGCCCCCAGCTGCAACGCCGTCTGGTACAGCCGCTGCCCGGTACCTACCACTTCCGGCATCGCCCAGCACTACCAGTGGCTGCACCGCGCCTTTGCCCGCCACGGCGTGACGGTGGCGTCGCTGCGCGCCTCGGCCGATCCGCAGGTGCGCGCCGCCCATTACAACCACGCCCACCCCGACATGTTCCGCGAAGGCGGCAATGTGCCGCCGATCTGGGCCCGCGCCAGCGGCCAGGACACGGTGGTGGTCGGCATTACCTGGATCGATGAACGACAAGACCTGCTGGTGCGCGCCGACAGCGTGCTGCGCGCACCGCAAGACCTGCGCGGGCGCAAACTGGGCTTGCCCAAGCACGCCACGCGCAACGTCGATATCGCCCGCACCGCCCATTTGCGCGGCCTGCTGACGGCGCTCGAGCTGGCCGGCGTGGCGCGCAGCGAGGTGGAATTCGTTGATATCCACGGCGGCGAATTCGATCTGCGCGAAGTAAATACGGTGAATAAGGTGAATGAGAAAGCCAGCCCCGGCGAAGACCGCGCCGACCTGCTGGCGGCGCTGCTCGATGGCGGCGTGGACGCCATCTACGCCAAGGGCGCGCACAGCGCTGCGCTACAGGCGCGCCACGGTCTGCGTTCGCTGATCGACATCAACGCCGAAGCCGATCCGCTGCGGCGCGTCAACGCCGGCACGCCGCGGCCGATCACCGTCAACCGCGACCTGCTGGCGCGCGCGCCGGACCTGGTGGCGCTGTACCTGGCGGTGCTGCTGGCCACCGCCGACTGGGCCCGCAGCCATCAGCCGCAAGCGGTGGCTGCGCTGGCGCACGAAACCGGCGCCAGCGCCGGCGACATTGTGCAGGGTTACGGCGCCGATTTTCACCATCACCTGCGCCCGGGCCTGAGCGACACCTATCGCCAGGGCCTGGCGCTGCAAAAGGACTTCCTGCTGGCCGAAGGCTTTCTGCCGGGCGATTTCGACCTGGGCGCCTGGATCGACCCGGCGCCGCTGGCGACCGCAGAAGCGCTGGCGCCCACGCTGGGCTGGCTGTTCGAACCAGCTTGATGCCAATAAAGGGGTTCCTGCCGCAATTCCTGTCGCTGGCCATCCTCAGCGGCGCCACGCTGGGCATGTCCAAGCTGGTCACCACCCTGTATGCGATGGAGCTGGGCGCCAGCAGCAGCCAGATCGGCTTGATACACGCCGCCGAAGCGCTCGGCATGGTGCTGCTGACGCTGCCGGCGGGCGTGCTGATCGACCGTCTTGGCAGCGGCCGCCTGTACTGGCTGGCCAGCCTGCTGCCGGCAGCACTGCACGTGGCCATCCTGTGCTGGTCGAACTGGCTGTGGCTGCTGGCGCTGCGCTTGCTGGTCGGCGTCTGCGTGCCGTTCCGCTCGGTGGCCATGAGCACGCTGTTTCTACAACGCCTGCCGACGCTGGGGCTGGACAAGGCCGGCTGGTTCCGCGCCGCGCTGATGGCTGGCATGCTGTGGGTGGGGCCGTGGCTGGGCGCCGGCCTGTACCAGCACATCGGCAGCCCCGCCATGCTGGCGGTGGCGCTCTGTTTTGTCGCCATGGCGCTGTGGGGCGGACACCTGTGGCGCCAGCAGCAGGATCAGGAGCCAGAGCAGGCGCCCGCCGCTGAAGACCAGCCAAGCCAGCCACGGCGCCCCCTTGCGGCGTTGCGTGCAGTATGGCGCCACACCACCGTGCGCAGCTGCTGCCTGGCCGAATGGCTGAGCAGTAGCACCGGCAGCCTGGTCGCCACCTTCAGCCTGGTACTGTGCGTGGAACAGCTGCACTGGACGCCGACCGAAGCGGTGCAACTGATCACCGGCCAAGGCCTGGTCACCGTGCTGTTCCTGTTCGGGCTGAGCCGTCATGTGCGCAATATTGCTGCGCCGCGCGTGTATGGCCTGGCGCTGCTGGCCGCCTGCAGCGCGCTGTGCCTGTTGGGCACGGCCAGCACGTTTGCCAGCCTGGCCAGCGCCATGCTGCTGCTCAGCGCAGCCGGTTCGTCGGTGCACCTGGCCAACCTGGGCCGGCTGTCCGCCGTCACGCTGGACAAGGGTGGCGTTTCGGGCGTGTTCAGCCTGTCGCAGACGCTGGGCATGTTGTGCGGCAGCCTGTACGGCGGCTTGCTGGCCGGCTGGCTGACGCTGCGCCAGCTGTTTCCCGTGTCGGCGGCCATGCTGCTGGCTACCGCAGCACTGGTCTGGCTGGCGACACGCCGCAGCGCACGGAGCAAAAGCTGAATTGACTCAGGAGCAATAATCGGCTACCGTGAATTCACTTTACCTCCATGATCCGCCGGCATGACCGCATCCGCCCTCTCACGCGCACTATCCCCGATTCTGGCTGCCACGCTGCTGGCCATGCCGATGGCGGCGCTGGCGCAGGCCAAGCCGGTCACCATCCGCTATGTCCATAAGGTCGAGGACGCCCCCGGCGAAATGTCCGTCTCGCGCCGTTCCGGTTTCCAGGAAGCGCTGGGCGGCGCGCTGGCGCGCCAGCTCAAGCGGCCCATCACCTTTTTGCCGTTGCCGCGCAAGCGCATGACCAGCGCACTGGAGTCAAACGAGGCCGACATCGTCTGCGGCTATCTGCCGGCCTGGTTTCCTGGCAGGTTTGACTGGAGCCGCTCGTTCATCCCGATTTCCGAAGTCCTGATCGCTTCGCTGCGGGTGCCGGCGCCCACCTCGCTCGAAGACATCCGCGGCAAGACGGTCGGCACCGTACTCGGCTTTCATTATCCCGTAGTGGAACGCAGCCTCGGCGCCGACTTCAAACGCGACGATGCACCCTCGCTCGAACTGTCGCTGCGCAAATGGCAGGGCGGACGCTTCGATTACTTCCTGGCCACCGGCGTCACCGTCGACCGCCAGTTTGCCAGCGGCGAGCTCGATGCGGGTTTTAACCAGCTGGTAATCAGCGCGCAAAAGACCGGCTGCGCCATCTCGCGCAAGGGCACGCTCAAGGTGGCCGACGTCAACGCCGCCATCGACGCCATCGACAAAAGCGGCGAGCTGACGCGCCTGTTACGGCTGCGCTGATCCGACTTTTTTGCTGCGCCGCAACTTTCTTCCGGCGCCAGCAAATAGGGCGATCGTTTCACTTTATTTCCGCAGTGCACCATCGCACATTACAACTTGGTCAGATTGGCAAAAGTGCACACAGGACATGGTAAGCTTCGGCCCCGGCGCGTCGCTTTTTGTGCAGCCATTCCATTCATTTCCAACCGTAACTACTTAATTTCATGGATATTGTTCTCGCACTAAAAGCCATCATCATGGGCGTGGTTGAAGGTCTCACGGAATTCCTGCCCATCTCTTCCACCGGTCACCTGATCCTGACCGAACACCTGCTGGGGTTTGCGGGCATGGAAGAAAAAATCCAGGTATTTGAAATCGTGATCCAGGCTGGCGCCATGATGGCGGTGATCTGGGAATTCCGCGTGCGCATAGCCGCAGTGCTGACCGGCATCTTCACCGACCGGATACAGCAGCGTTTTGCACTCAACGTGCTGATTGCCTTCGTGCCAGCGGCCGTGCTGGGCCTGATTTTCGGCTCTGCCATCAAGGAACACCTGTTCGCCCCGATTCCGGTGGCGGCAGCCTTCATCATCGGCGGCTTCGTCATCCTGTGGGTGGAAAAGCGCGCCAAGGACAACCCGGCCGTGGCACGCATCACCTCGCTCGACCAGATCACCCCGGCCGACGCGCTGAAAATCGGTCTGGCCCAGGCTTTTGCGCTGATCCCCGGCACCAGCCGCTCGGGCGCCACCATCATGGGCAGCATGATTTTCGGCTTCTCGCGCCAGGTGGCCACCGAGTTCTCGTTCTTCCTGGCCATTCCCACGCTGATCGGCGCTACCATCTACTCGCTGTACAAGGACCGCGCGCTGCTGTCGATGGATGACCTGTCCTTCTTTACCATTGGCACGGTCTCGGCCTTCATCTCGGCCTTCCTGTGCATCCGCTGGCTGCTGCGCTACATCGCTACCCATACTTTCGTGATTTTTGCCTGGTACCGGATCGTGTTTGGCCTGATTGTTCTGATTACCGGTTACTATGGCGTCATTGTCTGGGTCGATTGAGGGAGCGCGTTAATCTACGGTTTCCGAGGCTTCCCTCTTAACCATATTGTTGTAGAAACGAGTAGTAAATGATGCATCAGGAAATCCAGGAGCGCGCGCTCCACGTGCTGGAAACCGTGTTTGGCTACCCGGCCTTTCGCGGCCAGCAGGCGGAGATTGTCGAGCATGTCAGCAACGGCGGCGACGCCCTGGTCCTGATGCCCACCGGCGGCGGCAAGTCGCTGTGCTATCAGATTCCCGCCCTGCTGCGCGACGGCGTTGGCGTGGTGGTGTCCCCACTGATTGCCCTGATGCAGGACCAGGTCGATGCGCTGGAAGAAGTCGGCGTGCGCGCGGCCTTCCTCAATTCCACCCAGACTTACGAAGAAGCCAGCCGCATCGAGCGCCTGGTGCGCACCGGCCAGATCGACCTGGTCTACGTGGCGCCCGAGCGCCTGATGACCGAGCGCTGCCTGAACCTGCTGCAGGATTCGCCAATCGCCCTGTTTGCCATCGACGAGGCGCGCTGCGTTTCGCAATGGGGCCACGATTTCCGTCCCGAATACATCCGCCTGTCGGTGCTGCACGAGCAATTCCCCAACGTGCCGCGCATCGCTCTCACCGCCACGGCCGACCCGCAAACCCGCGCCGAAATCGTGCACCGCCTGCAACTGGGCGATGCCGCGCAATTCGTCTCCTCGTTCGACCGGCCGAATATCCGCTACCAGATCGTTGAAAAAGCCAACGGCCGCAAGCAGCTGCTGGACTTCATCAACACCGAACACAGCGGCGACTGCGGCATCGTCTATTGTTTGTCGCGTAAAAAGGTCGAGGAAACCGCCGAGTTCCTCAACGAAAACGGCATCCGCGCACTGGCGTATCACGCCGGCATGGACCACGCCAAGCGCGCCGCCAACCAGGCCCGTTTTCTGCGCGAAGAAAACATCGTCATGTGCGCCACCATCGCTTTTGGCATGGGCATCGACAAGCCCGATGTGCGCTTCGTCTGCCACCTCGACCTGCCGAAAAGCATCGAAGGGTATTACCAGGAGACGGGCCGGGCCGGGCGCGACGGCGGCCCGGCCAGCGCCGGGATGGCCTACGGCCTGCAGGACGTGGTGCTGCAACGGCGCATGATCGACGAATCGGAAGCCGACGAAACCTTCAAGCGCGTGCTCGGCACCAAGCTCGACGCCATGCTGGGCCTGTGCGAAACCCTCAGTTGCCGGCGCGTGCGTCTGCTCAATTATTTTGGCGAGCAGGCCGGGCCGTGCGGCAACTGCGACACCTGCCTGATCCCGCCGATCTCGTTCGATGGCTCGGTGCCGGTGCAAAAGCTGCTGTCGGCTGTGTACCGCGTCGATCAGCGCTTTGCCGCCGGCCACGTGATCGAAGTGCTGCGCGGCGTCGAAACCGAGCGCATCAAGACCTGGCACCACGACAGCCTGTCGGTGTTCGGCATCGGCGCCGACCGCAGCGAGCAGGAGTGGCGCGCCATCCTGCGCCAGGTGATTGCGCTCGGCTTGCTGACGGTCGATCACGAACAATACAGCTCGCTCAAACTGACCGACGCCGCCCGTCCGGTCCTGAAAGGCGGGCAAAAAGTGCAGCTGCGCCAGTACCAGAAACCGGTCAAGCAAAAAACCCCGCGCGCCGCCAAGGGCTATGTGGAAAGCGACCTGTCGTCGGACGAACAGAAAATCTTCGAACGGCTGCGCACCTGGCGCATGGGCACGGCGCGCGAACACAATGTGGCGGCCTACATCATCTTCAACGACGCCACCCTGCGCGAAATCGCCAAGGCCCGCCCGACGGCGCTTGATGAACTGCGCGGCATTTCCGGCGTGGGCGAGAAAAAGCTGGCCTCGTATGGCGACGAGATTGTGGCGCTGATCAGCGAGATGGCTTAAGCGCTACAGCGCCCGCTCCATGAAGAAAGTGCTCGCCGCTGCCATGATGACCATACTGCTGTTGGCTGCCTATATGACCTTGTGGCCGGTGCCGCTGCAACCGGTGGCATGGCAGGCGCCCACCGCGCCCGGTTACACCGGTGTGCATGCCGCCAACGACCGGCTGGCTGCGCTCCAGGTCATCGACCTGCATGGCCATCACGACCCGGAAAGCATCATCGCTGGTCCTGGCCAGTGGCTGTACGCCAGCGTGGGCAGTGCTGATATTCTCAAGCAGGACGGCGCCATCGTGCGCTTTCAACCCGATGGCAGCGCCTTCGAAGTGGTGGCGCAGACCGGCGGCAGGCCGCTGGGACTGGCGTTTGATGGCAACGGCCAGTTGCTGGTGGCCGATGCTGTCAAGGGCGTGCTGGTCATCCGCGACGGCAAGCCCGTGCCGCTGGCGCCGGCCCATTTCGCCAATTCGCTCACCGTTGCCAGCAACGGCAAAATTTACTACACCGATTCCAGCGCGCGCTTTTCGGCAGCGCAGTCGGGCAGCACGCAGGAAGCTGCCATGCTCGATGCGCTCGAACAATCAGCCACTGGCCGCGTGGTGGAGTACGACCCCGCCGGCGGCGCCGTGCGCGTGGTCGCCACTGGCTTGAGCTTTGCCAACGGCATTGTGCTCAGCGAAGACGAACGC
>JBEVNE010000239.1:0-6359 GCA_040508275.1 Duganella sp. | reverse complement strand
CTCGCCTCACTTCCGGCGACTGGCGCGGCATTTCCTAATCCAGCGCCGACAACGGGCAACCATGTTCGATTGCACAGATATGCTCATGCGACAGATAGGCCTGCATGATCGCCTGCACCGCCTGTCCGGGCGGCGCCGCCGCCGCCAGGCGCGCCGCCAGCGCCACCGCGTCGGCGCCGGCGCGCCCGCCAGCCTCCACCAGCAAGGCATCACGCGAAGCAAAGTGCGCGTAGAAGCCACCATGCGTCAGGCCGGCCTCCTTCATGATGTCGGCCACCGCCGTGCCGTCGTAGCCGCTGCGGCGGATGGCGCGCGCCGCCACCTCGACGATGCGGTCGTGCGAAACCTCCTTGCGGCTGCGAGCGGCGCTGGTCCGAGTGCTAGTGGTGGATTTTTTCTGCATGATGGTCATCATATACTATTTTTCAGGCGCGCGCACGCGGGCGCTCAATCCCGCCGCATTGGCATAAAACATCGGCCCGCCGCGATACGGCGGGAAGCCGTAGCCGGCCAGGTGGACGATGTCGATGTCCGAGGCCCGCAACGCAACCCCTTCTTCGAGTAAGCGTGCGCCCTCCTTGACCAGCGCATCGACCAGGCGGCCGGCGATTTCCGCATCGCTGATGTCGAGCTTGGTGGCGCCCGGCGCACCAGCCTGGCCAAACGGCACCTGGGCAAAGCCGAAGCGCTCGGCGGCCTGGTTCACCTGGTCGGCGGAAGCGCCCTGCTCCAGTAACACGGCGGCTAGACGCTGATATTGGTCGATCATGCGCGGGCCGATAAAGCGCCCCGCTGCGCCGAGGTTTGCCACCACCACGGTCTTGTGCAGGCGCTTGGCCAGCGCCAGCGCCGTTGCCAGCACGTCCATGGCAGTGTGCGCAGTGCGGCCGACTTCCAGCAGCCTGGTCTTTTGTACCGGGCGGGAAAAATGCAGGCCGATGACATCCTGCGGCCTGCCGCTCACGGCGGCCAGCGCATTGATGTCGAGCGTGGTCGACGTGGTAGCCAGAATGGCGCCCTGCTTCACCACGGCGGCCAGCTGGCGCAACAAGGCTTGCATGTCTTCCAGCGTTCCGTCCAGGTTTTCAATCACCAGATCGGCATCGGCAAGTTCGCTCGACGCGATGGCGCTGCTCAGCGCCGTCACCGTGATCCCGGCCTTCTGTAAGATCGTGACAATGTCGCCGGCCGCCGGGCCGGCACCCACCACGGCAGCCGTGCGGATGGTACGCAGCGGCGTGTCTGGCGCCAGGTCCGGCACCTTGGCGGCCACGCGCTCGGCAAAAAAGGCGTGGCGCAGGGCCTGCGATTCCGGGCTGACAATCAGGTGCATGAAGCGGGCCCGCTCGAAGGCCATGCCTTCATCGAACGGCATGGTGACCGAAGCGCCGACGGTGGCGATGCATTCGAGCGGCGCCGGGTAGCCAGGGGCTTGGGCAGTGGCCATCTGGCGTGCGTAGGCCAGCACCGCCTGCGGGTTGGCATGTTCCACCGTGCGTTCGCGCACCTTGGGCAGGGGGCGAATCGCCGCAATCGATTCGGCAAACGCCACGGCGGAAGACAGCAGATCGGCATCGGCGGCAAACACAGCATCGAACAGCGGCGTATCGGCCAGTTGCTCGGACAAGACCGGATCGCCGGTAACGATCATCTTTAGCGCCGCCTCCAGCCCCAGCACGCGCGGCAGGCGCTGCGTGCCGCCAGCGCCGGGCAGCAAGCCCAGTTTCACTTCCGGCAATGCCACCCGGGCGCCCGGCATGGCAACGCGGTAATGGCAACCGAGCGAGAGTTCCAGGCCGCCGCCCATGCAGATGGTATGAATCGCCGCCACCACCGGCTTGGTCGCGCTTTCGGCGGTGGCGATAAAGGTATGCAGGCTCGGTTCTTCCAGCGCTTTGGGTGAATTGAATTCGCGGATGTCGGCGCCGCCCGAAAACGCCTTGCCGGCGCCGGTAATCACAATCGCTGTCACCGCATCATCGGCCAGCGCCCGTTCGATGCCGGCGACGGCGGCCGTGCGCGTGGCCAGGCCCATGCCGTTGACGGGAGGGTTATTCAATGTAATCACGGCGACCGCGCCGTGCACCTGGTATTCGGCAGTCATGGAGTTTCCTTGTCAGCGGCAAAACCTGATCGTACCTGAAAACTTGCCCAAACTACCAGGCGTGACGTCCGGGCGGACCTGGATAAACGCCGCTTTTGAATCCGGCGAAATAACTTTGCATAAAAGCGTGAGCGGCCTTTTATTTATCTCTGCAACAAGAAAAATATTAATTCCTAGTGGCAAATTAAGAACAGAAGGTCGATTAAATACTGAAGATTCTTGAGTTTATGCACGTGTGCCGGAATAATGGATAGCCGAAGCCAACCGGCCGCTGGTGACAATGTGAATATTCACAGCGATTAATTCTATCCAAATATAACAGGGTGATTTATGGACGCGCATAGTCAGGTAATTGAGTCTCGTGAGCAGGACCTGCAAGCCATCAATACAGCGCTGAACCGGGTGCAGGCACTGATCGAGTTCGATCTTGACGGCGTGATCTTGCACGCCAATGAAAACTTCCTGCACACGGTCGGTTACACGCTGGACGAAGTCCAGGGCAAGCATCACGCGATGTTCTGCGATCCCGAGTATGTCAAGGACGGCGAATATCGCGCGCTATGGGAACGCCTGGGACGCGGCGAATACGACCGCGGCGACTACAAGCGCATCGGCAAGGATGGCCGCGAAATCTGGATCAATGCATCCTACAACCCGATTTTCGACGCCGACGGCAAACCGTACAAGGTGATCAAGTTCGCCACCGTGATCACCGAACGCAAGCTCAAGAACGCCGAATACGAGAGCAAGGTAGAGGCCATCAGCAAGGCCCAGGCCGTGATTGAATTCGACATGGGTGGCCATATCCTGACGGCCAACGGGAATTTCCTCGAGGTTACCGGCTACAGCCTCGAAGATATCCAGGGCGAACACCACCGCATGTTTTGCGAAACTGAATATGCGAGCAGCAGCGACTATAAACGCTTCTGGCAAAAGCTTAATCGTGGTGAATTCGACAGCGGACGTTATAAACGAATTGGCAATAATGGTAAAACAGTATGGATACAGGCTACGTATAACCCCGTACTCGATTTGAATGGCAAGCCTTATAAGGTGGTTAAATTTGCCAGCGATATTACCGCGCAAGTGGCGCTGGAAGATTCGGTGGCCGCCAAGGCGACTGCCGACAGCGCCAAGATCCGCCGTCTGCTGGAGTCGGTCGACCGCGCCGCGCAAGGCGACCTGACCAGCACCATTGCCGTCGATGGCGATGAGCCGCTCGACCACCTGGCCGAAGGCATCAGCAAGATGATCGCCGACCTGCGCAAGGTGATCGGCGCGGTCGTGGCCTCGGCCAACGGCCTGTCGGACGCCTCGACCACCATCGCCGAACGCTCGAACGGCGTGGCCGTGGGCACCCAGGCGCTGGGCGCCACGGTGGAAGAAATGAACGCCTCGATTGATGGCCTGAGCAACTCGATCAACATCATCGCCGGCAACAGCAACAACGCCGATGCGCTGGCCAAGGACACCCAGCGTGAGGCCGAAGCCGGCGCCAAGGCAGTGGCCAAGTCGATCGAAGCGATGGACCTGATCAACCGTTCGTCGGAAGACATCGGCGAAATCGTCAAAGTGATCAGCGAAATCGCCACCCAGACCAATATGCTGGCCTTTAACGCCGCCATCGAGGCGGCGCGCGCCGGCGAACACGGCCTGGGCTTTTCGGTGGTGGCCGACGAGGTGCGCAAGCTGGCCGAGCGTTCGTCGCAGGCGACCAAGGAAATCTCCAAGCTGATCAACGAATCGGTCAAGCGCGTATCGGCCGGCAGCGAAATTTCGCGCCAGGCCAGCGACGCCTTCGACAAGATCGTCGCCGGGGTGGCCAAGACCACCGCGGCCATTTCCGATATTTCGATGGCCACCAACGAGCAGCTGCTGACCGCGCGCGAGGTTGCCACCGCCGTGCAGTACATTGCCGAGGAAGCCGAGAAATCGGCCGCCGCCTGCGACAGCATCGCCCGTTCGACCGAGGGCCTGAACCAGCGCGCCGGTGACCTCAATAAAACTGTTTCGGGCTTCGTGGTGTGACCATGGACAGCGCCCAGGGCATCCATCCCGAAACGCTGACGGCGCTGATTGCGCTGGTGCGTCAGCACACGGGGATAGCGATGACCGAACGCAAAAGCGTCCTGCTCGAGCGGCGCCTGCGTCCGCGCATGCAGGCGCTGTCCATTGCCAGCTACCAGGCTTACCTGGACAAGGTGGTGCGCGACCGCGCCGAAGTACCGCACTTTATCGACCTGGTCACCACCAATGACACGCTGTTTTTCCGCACCCCGCAGGTGTGGGACTACGTGGAACAGGAGTTTTTGCCGCAGTGGTGGCGCGACCATCCGGGCCAGCGGCTCAAGGTCTGGTCGGCGGCGGCATCGAGTGGCGAAGAGCTGTATTCGATGGCCATGCTGTGCGAAGAATTTCAAGCAAAAACGCCGGGTTTTGCTTACCAGATTTATGCCACCGACATTTCGCAGCAAATCCTCACGCAGGCGCGCATGGGCCGCTATGCCGGGCGCTCGGTGGAACGGATCCGCGACACCCATCCCGAATGGGTGAAAAAATATTTCAGGGCTTGCAGCAATGGCTTGCAAGTCGTCGATGCACTGAAAAAGCACGTGGAACTGGCCAGGCATAATCTGCTGACGCCACTGCCCGTCAACAAGCAGTTCGATCTCGTGTTCTTGCGTAATGTGCTGATCTACTTCGATCAGGAACACCAACAGCTCGTGCTGCAGCAAGCCCGCCACAGTATGGCGCCCCATGCCAGGTTGATCCTGGGTGAATCCGAATCGATTTCAGGCCTGGACATCGCCTACCATTTCGACCGGCCGATGATTTATCAACTCGACCACAGGTTCGACGCAGCGGGTGTTCCCGCGACAGGCGCATGATCATGCAAGCATATACCGCCCCTACCGCCCCTACCCTTAGCCCTGCCATCACGCCGTGGCGCGTGCTCGATACGCCGCCGCTGGCGGCTGGTGCGCCGCAGCGCTGCCTGCATGTCAACATCGGCGAACTGCGCGTGGGCGGCCCCGGCGACCAGTTGCAGGCGCTGCTCGGCTCCTGCGTCGGCATCGCCGTGCTGTGGAAGCGGCGCGGCCGCTGCGCGCTGGCGCACTGCCTGCTGCCGCAGTCGCCGATTGCGCAGTACGACAATGGCGCGCGCTACGTCAGCCAGGCGGTGCCGTCGCTGCTGCGCATGATCGGCGCCTGCAGCGACGATTACGCCGAACTGGAAGTGGTGCTGGCCGGTGGCGGCACCATGCTGGAAGCCTGCTCGGCGCGCTTCCAGATCGGCCAGCAAAACATCGACGCAGCGGAAAAATACCTGCACCAGTATGGCTTGCGGGTGCGCCATATCGATGTAGGCGGCAACAGCGGCCGTACCATGACCGTCGATGGCGACACCCTGCAAGTGCAGGTGGAGGCCATCCGCAAGCCCGCGAAAGTGCTTCAATATGCCTGATACCATTGCCCCTGCCCCTGCCCCTGCTGCGACCGCGCGCCCGGCCTTTGAACTGTTCGGGTCATTCCAGCTGGGGCCCGATGAATTCGCCCTGCCGGCCGCCTGCATCCGCGAGGTGGTCAACTATCCGGCACGGATGACGGCAGTGCCGCTGTCGCCGCCTTTCCTCGACGGCATGTTCAACCTGCGCGGCACGGTGATCCCGGTGGTCAACCTGAGCCGGGTGTTCGATCCCGCTGCGCCGGCGGCCGACGCCACCCACAAGATCGCCATACTCGACTACGACGGTGTGTTGATCGGCATCCTGTTCCACGCCACCGGCGAAATACTGCGCGTGCGTCCAGAACAGCGCAGCACCCTGCACTACGCCGCAGGCGAAGCCCATGGCGTGGTGGCCGGTACCCTGCTGCTCGATGACGGCGCCCGCCTGCTGCAGGTGCTGGACCCGGCCGCGCTGGTACGCATCGAAAACGTTCCGCAAGTGCTGGCACTGCAAGGCGCCAGCCGCCAGGCCGCGCGCCGCCACCAGGGCGAACGGCGCCAGTGCGTGAGTTTCCGTTCGGCGCAATCGGCGTTTGCTTTCGAGATGGGGGCGATCCAGGAAATCATCCGCGTGCCGGAAATCCAGCCATCGATCCTGAACAGCGCGCTGTGCCTGGGCCGTATCTATTTTCGCGGCAGCCCGGTCGCCATCGTCTGCTTCAGCACCCTGCTCAGCGCACCGGGTGCCTCGCACAGCGTGGCCAGCGGCGAAGCGCGCGCATTCCAGCCCGACCAGCGCATCGTGAT
>JBEVNE010000211.1:0-3451 GCA_040508275.1 Duganella sp. | reverse complement strand
ACGATCTCGTCGTCATCGGCCCACAGGGCCATCAGCGCGTCGAGGTCGGCGCGGTTCAGGGCGTCGTAAAACGCGGCTTCGACGTCGGCAGCACTGCCGTTTAACTGTTTAACGCGTTTATTGGGCATGCAGGCTCCGCGCAGCGTGGCTAAGGGGAATTTTAGCGAACAGCGATCAGGGTTTAGTGATGGCCGACCACGGTGCCAGGCTTGAGGCGGTAGGCGGTGCCGCAGTACGGGCACTTGGCGACGCCGTCGTGGTTGAACTCGAGGAACACGCGCGGATGCGACGACCACAGCGGCATGGCCGGGTTGGGGCAATGGGCTGGCAGGTCCTTGCCGTCGAGTTCAACGGCGGCGGTGGTTGCTGCTGGCGTGGTGGCGTTGGTCATGTTGTGCGTGCTCCGATGGCAAAGAAAACCACGATTTTAACGGATTCGCGCATGGGGCAAAAATCATCGGTAAAATAGCGCCTCCAGAATCCCGGTGTGGCCTGCGATGTGGCAGGAATGCCACAATCGGGGCGACCACTTTATCTAACCCATGACTGAACCGAGCAGCACGCCCGCCACGCCCTCTGTGGCCGCGCACCATGAGCCCTTGTGGCGTGAAGGCTTACGCGATGGCATGCCAACCCTGTTCGGCATCGGCGCTTGGGGTCTGGTGGTCGGCATTGCCATGGTCAAGTCGGGCCTGACGGTGCCGCAGGCGCTGGGCATGACCTTGCTGGTGTTTGCCGGTTCGGCCCAGCTGGCAGCCTTGCCGCTGATCGCCACCCAGGCGCCGATCTGGGTGATTTTTTTGACGGCGCTGGTGGTCAACCTCCGCTTCGTGATCTTTTCCGCGCTGCTGGCGCCGCACTTTGCCCAACTGCCCTGGCGCCAGCGCCTGATGCTCGGCTATGTGGCCGGCGACATGACGGTGGCGCTGTTCCTGCAAAAATTCCCGTCCGAAGCGCCGCAGGTCGGCAAGCTGTCCTACCTGAAAGGCCTGTTGTATCCCAACTGGGCCTCGTGGCAGATCGGCTCGATTGCCGGGATTTTCCTCGGCAGCACCGTGCCGCCCGAATGGGGCCTGGGTTTTGCCGGCACGCTGGCGATTATTTGCGTGATGATCCCGCTCATCGCCGGTCGCCCGGCCTTGTTTGGCGTGCTGGTGGCGGGCGTGGTGGCGGTGCTGGCGCATGGCCTGCCGTACAAGCTGGGCTTGCTGCTGGCAGTGCTGGTAGGCATGGTGAGCGCCATGGCCGTGGAAGAGGGCGCCGATAAATTCAGAAACAGGACGGAGAACAAGCGTGTCTGACTGGGAAATCTGGGCCGTTATCGGCGCGCTGGCAGTGGCCACGGCCGCTACCCGCAGTTCGTTCTGGCTGATCGGCCACCACATCACCATCCCCAAGCGCGTGCAGGAGATGCTGCGCTATGCACCGGCCTGCGCGCTGGCTGCCATTATTGCGCCCGACCTCGTACTCAACCCGCAAGGGCAGGCGGTGCTGGACTTGAGCAATATCAAACTCGTGGCTGGAATAGTTGCTACGATTTATTATTTGCTGCGGCGCAATATGCTGGAAACCATCTTGTTCGGTATGGCTTTCTTTACAGCATTACGGTTAACGCTAGGTTGATGTAAACCCCTGTTCCTGTATTTTAATAACAATTAAATCACACGACTGTTGCGGTAGAATAGCGCCTTCTTTCAACTCAACCAATGGGTCGCCATGTCCGCTGTTTTGAACTTCATCCGCCTGCAAGATCTGATCGACCAAAATGCCCTGCAGGGCAAGCGCGTGTTTATTCGCGCCGACCTGAACGTGCCGCAGGATGATGCGGGCAAGATCACCGAAGATACGCGCATCCGCGCTTCGGTCCCAGCCATCCGTGCCGCCGTTGCTGCGGGCGCCAAAGTGCTGGTCACCTCGCACCTGGGCCGTCCTACCGAAGGCGAATTCAAGCCTGAAGACAGCCTGGCGCCAGTTGCCGAGCGCCTGTCCGAGCTGCTCGGCCAGCCGGTGGAACTCAAGCAGAACTGGATCGACGGCGCTGGCCTGGAAAGCCTGCAGGCCGGCCAGGTGGTGTTGCTGGAAAACGTACGCGTAAACAAGGGCGAGAAAAAGAACGCCGACGAACTGGCGCAGAAAATGGCGCAACTGTGCGATATCTACGTCAACGATGCTTTCGGCACCGCGCACCGCGCCGAAGCCTCCACCCACGGCATCGCCAAGTTTGCCCCGGTGGCTGCTGCCGGTCCGCTGCTGGCGGCCGAGCTCGATGCTCTGGGCAAGGCGCTGGGCGCGCCGGCCCGTCCGCTGCTGGCCATCGTAGCCGGCTCCAAGGTATCGTCCAAGCTGTCCATTCTGAAAGCGCTGGCCGACAAGGTCGATAACCTGATCGTCGGCGGCGGCATCGCCAACACCTTCATGAAAGCAGCGGGCCTGAATATCGGCAAGTCGCTGGTGGAAAACGATCTGGTCGATGAAGCAAAAGCCATCATGGAACTGATGGCCAAGCGCGGCGCCCAGGTGCCGATTCCGGTGGACGTGGTGTGCGCCAAGGAATTCTCGGCGACCGCCGCCGCCACCGACAAGGACGTGGCCGATGTGGCCGATGACGACATGATTCTCGATATCGGCCCGAAAACGGCCGCTGCCCTGGCAGAACAGATCAAGGCGGCCGGCACCATCGTCTGGAATGGCCCGGTGGGCGTGTTCGAGTTCGATCAGTTTGGCGAAGGCACCAAAACGCTGGCCCTGGCCATTGCCGGCTCCAAGGCGTTTTCGATTGCCGGTGGCGGAGATACGCTGGCAGCCATCGCCAAGTACAACATCACCGAGCAGATCGGTTACATCTCCACCGGCGGCGGCGCTTTCCTGGAATTCCTCGAAGGTAAAACCCTGCCGGCGGTCGAGATTCTGACCCAGCGCGCTGCAGCGCAATAATTTTTAGCGCGAAAAAATAGTAAATAGCACGGTCGTGCGGTGTAGTGAATTGCCAGTAAAATCGCTGTAATGCTAGCGTAAAACGTTGATTTTTGTAAGTTTGCTACATGGTTTTGTAGTTTGGCTACATTGATTGACGATGCAGCAGCAATTTTCTGGTTTCCGCCCCGGCGGAAGCTGTCCGCATGACCTCACGCTCAAGGAATACTATGTCCCGTAGCACCAAAATTGTCGCCACGATCGGCCCTGCTTCTACCGAATTCAACGTCCTGGTCAAAATGATCCGTGCCGGCGTCGATGTTGTACGCCTGAATTTTTCGCACGGAAAGGCGCAGGACCATATCGACCGCGCCCGCCTGGTGCGCGAAGCCGCTGCCGAGTGCGGCCGCGAAGTGGCGATCATGGCGGACATGCAGGGACCGAAAATCCGTGTCGGCAAATTTGAAAATGGCAAGATCGAGCTGGTCAACGGCGACAAGTTCATCCTCGACGCCAAGTGGGGCGAAAACGGCGAGCT
>JBEVNE010000169.1:0-4139 GCA_040508275.1 Duganella sp. | reverse complement strand
GGCATCTACAACCTCGGCGACAAGCGTTACTGGGAGTATTCGAGCGCGCGCAATCTGCAACCGTCGATCGCCCGCGACCGCCGCGACATCGAACTGCTGACTGAACCGGGCCGTACCGCCGCACTGTCACTGAACGTGGCGTTTTAATTGTCCTGCCGGCGTCTGCGCTTGAGAGGCCGGCAGTTTTTATATGAATGGAGAAACTCATGAAGCGAACATTGTTGCTGCGCACACTCATCAGCACGTTAATTAGCACATCGTGCCTCGTCACACTGACGGCGCACGCCCACACGCCCTATTTGCTGCCGAGCAGCTTCGATGTTCAGCCCAAAGATTCGATCGGCGTCGATGCCGGTTTTACCGAAAAATTCTTCATGTCGGACGTCGCCTTTGGCGACACGGCGTTTTCGATTGTCACTCCGGCCGGCGCGCGCATTCCGTTTGGCGACATCCACCAGTTCAAGCAGCGCACGGTGGCCGAACAAAAACTGCCCGATGAAAAAGGCACGTATCGCCTCAGCACCGGCCCTCGTCTGGGCGCAATATTCCGCACCTGGGAGCGCAACGGCAAAACCGAGTCCTCGCGCGATCCCAAACAGGCGGTGCCGGCAGACGCCAAGTTGCTGAGCCACTACCAGTCGCTGTCCGTTTCCGAGGCCTATGTCACGGCCGGCAAGCCATCGACGAAGGCGCTGGAAGCCGTGGGCAAAGGCCTGGAAATCGTCGCCATCACCCACCCGAGCGACCTGTTCGTCAACGAAAAATTCGAATTCACCGTGCAGTACGACGGCAAGCCGCTGGCGAAACAGAAGGTCAGCATTTACCGCTCGGCGATGGACCTGGCCAGCCAGAGCACGGTGCAAAACCTGACCACGGATGCCGACGGCAAAGTGGCTTTGCCACTGACTAAATCGGGGATTTACCTGGCGCTGGTGCGTTACCAGGGCGCGGCGCCGGCCGGTGCTGCGGCGCCGATGTACGGGAATAACTATACGTTGACGTTCCGGGTGCTGGATCAGTAACCGAGGTAAGGGAGTGACACTGCGTTGCAGGAAGCGACGTGGACACTCCCTCTATACAGTTATCGACGATAGGCCCTGATAACTCCCCGGTGGAACAGTGGACATAGGCGCCAGAGGCGGCGCGAGATTATGGAGTGTACATTAGCAGCATGAATGCGGCTGTGGAGCACTGGCGCCGATGTGTGCGCAAGCCGGGTTTAATGCGGCGGCAGCAGGCGCACCGCATGGGCGGCCAGTTTTTTCATGTCGGCGACGGTAACGCCGTCGCGCACGTGTATCGACATGCCTTCCAACAGCGTGTTGAGCACCGCCGCCAGCGATTTGACATCGGTGTCTTTGGCAAGCTGGCCATCTTTCACGCCTTGCTTCAGGCGTTTGCTGAAGTGGCCTATGCCTTCCTGCCGCAAGGCCTTGACGGTGTCGAACACCTCGGTCGAATCGGCAGAAACGTTGATGGCGGCGAGCACCACCAGGCAGCCGCAAGGTACCTGCGGCGCCAGCAGGATTGCCGCCGCTTCCTTGAAAAACTGGTCCACCGCGCGATGCACGTCGGGCTCCTGGCCCAGCCTGGCCCAGGTGGCGTCCCAGTAGGTGCGCTCGTAAAAATCGACCGCCTCCAGAAACAGCCGGGACTTGCTGCCAAAAGCCGCATACAGGCTCGGAGGATTGATGCCCATCGCGGCGCACAGTTCGGCCACCGACGCCGGCTCGTAGCCGCGCCGCCAGAAGACATCGAGCGCCTGCACCAGCGCCTGCGCACGATCGAAGCCCCGTGGTCGCCCCTTGGCACGGGGTTCGGCGGGAAGACGGTCGGTGTTGGACATGGTGTATGCGGCCTGAGGATGAACTGCTCAATAACATTAACGATCAACGGTTGATCGCTGCATGCGCAAGTATACCGTTGACCGGCAAGCCGGCGCAATGCAAACCCGGCTTGGTTTCACCCCACACAGCTGCCCGGGGTCTGCCCCTGGTGGGCTCAGCCCCCTGGTGGTCAGGCTGGCCCAGCCGCCATCAGAACTGATACTTGAGATGCGCCGACACATTACGCGGGTCGCCAAAGTAGCCGCCGTAGAAGGTCGGGTCGAGTGAGCTCAGATAGGTTTTATCGAACACGTTGCTGAGGTTGACCGTCAACGCCACGCGCGGATTGAACTGGTAGCGCGCCATCAGATTGGCCACCGTGTAGCCGGCCTGACTGGCTCGCACCGTCTTGCCCAGTTGCCACGGCGTGGCAGAAAAGTGCATGCTGCTCTGGCGGTTGGCGCCGCCGCCGATGGTCAGCCCTTGCAGCGCACCGCCCAGCCGATACGTGGTCCACAGCTTGAACAGGTTGACGGGAGCGGCCGTGGCAATGCGCACGCCCTGGTTGTCTTCGGTGGTGCTGTGGCTGAAGCTGGTGCTGAGGTTCCAGCCCGGCGCCAGTTCGCCGCTCAGTTCCAGATCGATGCCGCGCGTTCTGGCGCCGGCCACCGCCAGGTAGGCCGGCTGGTTCAGGCTGCCTGGCACCACCCGTCCGGGATCGCGTTCGGCCAGGTTGTCCTGGCGCGTTTCGAACAGCGCCACGGCAGTATCGATGCGCTGGTTGAGCCACGCGCTTTTCCAGCCAGCTTCATAGCTGTTACCCTCGCGCGGCTCGAGACCGACGCCGTTGCGGTCGCGCATGCTTTGCGGCTTGAAGATGCTGGTGTAGCTCGCGTACACGGTCTGGTTGGGCGCCAGCGTGTACACCAGGCCCGCGTACGGGGTGACTTCGCCGCTGGCGCGGTATTCGGTCAGTTGGTCGGTGTAGCCCGGCTGCAGATAGTCGAAGGTGTAGTGGTAGCGGTAGTTGCTGCTGCGCGCACCGATAATCACCGCCAGGTCATCGGTCGGTTTCAAACGGGTGGCCAGGTAGGCGCCGTTCTGGCGGATCTTGGTATCGTTGTTGAGCAGCAGTGGCGCCGGCGATGGTTCGGCGGTGTTGCCGTTCCAGGTAAAGAAGTTCACCGGGCGGCCTTCAACGTCGGTCACATCCGGCGCGCTGCGGTCGTCGAACTTGGCGTAGTTAAAGCCTGCCACCAGTTCGTGCTGGCGGCCGAACAGCTCGAACGGTCCCTGCACCTGCAGGTCAACGCCGTCCTGCTTTTGCCAGCCCAGGCCTACGCCGCCGAACAGCATCGTGCCCTCACCGGTGGCGCGGTCGGGAAAGCCCCAGCTGGCCGATGCCTGCTTGCTGGTGCGCTTGCTGTACATGTGATTGAGCGCCAGCTTGACGCTCCAGTCGGACGCCAGCTTGTGCTCCAGCGTGGCAAAGGCGTTCAGCGTATCCTGCTTGCGGCTGCTCCAGCGCGATGCCGGATTGACCGAGCGGGCAAAATCGGTCTGGCCGCCGTCGGCATAAAACAGTGGGAAGCTGGCAAACGACACGCCGCGCGGATCGGAGCGCGTGTAGTCCACCCCGGCCGCCAGCAGCGTGCCTGGCGCCAGGTCGGCTTCCACAATCCCGTACAGCACCTGCTTTTTCTGTTGATAGTAATCGATGAAACTGTCGCTTTGCTGGTGCACCGCCACCACGCGGCCACGTACCTTGCCGTCGGCGGTGAGCGGGCCGGCCAGGTCCACTTCGGCGCGGCGCATGTCCCAGGTGCCCAGGCTGGCGCTGGCGCTGCCCTGTAACGTCGCCGTGGGGCGCTTGCGCACCAGGTTGATGGTGCCCGACGGTTCGCCGGCGCCCGTCATCAGGCCGGAGGCGCCGCGCAGCACCTCGATATGGTCGTACAGCGCCATGTCGCCGGTGCTCTGCGGCGTGGCGGTGGTGGTGATCACCAGCGTGGTCGGCACGCCGTCGAACTGGTAGCTGTCAATACCGTAACCGCGCGAGTAAATCGAAAAGCGTTCGCTGTCGATGTGCTGAATATTGATGCCCGGCATTTGTTCGAGCACGCTGGCGACAGTGTTCAGGCTCTGGTCATCCATGCGCTGGCGCGTGATCACGCTGATGCTTTGCGGTGTGTCGCGCAGCGACATCGACAGCTTGGTGGCGGTGCTGCTGGCGCCGATCGTGTAGGCGCCGCTGCCTTCGCTGAGGTTGTCCAGGCCCTGGACCTGCACGTTCACCTGCGGCAGCACGCTGAC
>JBEVNE010000149.1:0-12211 GCA_040508275.1 Duganella sp. | reverse complement strand
CCAGCGCCGATGCTGCCGGCAAGCCTGGCGCCGGCAAGACTGGCACGGCGGTGGAAGATGGCATCGCCCGGCAAAAGCAGGTCGATGACGCCGCCGCGCGCGTCAAGGAGCTGGAAAAAAATGTGGGCGACCTAGAAAAATTAATGGCCGTGAAGAGCAAGGCCGCAGCGACAGCGCAGGCTGATGCGCCGGCAGCAGCCTCAGCAGCCTCGGTGCCCGTGATCGACACCACCACGCCAGCCGCCGAGGCACCGAAGAGCAAGCCAGTCATTCCGCCGCGTTCCCTGGCTGAACCGAGCCTGTTTGAAAAGCTGGCTGCCAATGTGCAATGGCTGGGCGTGGCGGTAGCTGGTCTGCTGCTGGTGCTGGTGGGCGTGCTGGTGGCGCGTCGCCGCAAGAAATTCGTCGTGCCGCAAGACGAGGCCGGCTACCTGGGTGTGCCGGCAGCGCCCGTCAATCCGCCTGCCGAGCCAGGCGATACTGCGGCGGCACCGGCGCCTGCTGCCGATCAGGACAGCAACGTCTTCGGCAGCGGCTTTGCGCCGTCGGCCACACAGCTCGACAGCGATGAAGTCGATCCCGTGGCGGAAGCCGATGCTTACCTGGCGTACAACCGCGATGCCCAGGCCGAGGAAATCCTCAAGGAAGCACTGCGCCGTGATCCCGACCACCATGCGGCCCGCCTGAAGTTGCTCGACATCTACGCCATGCGCGGGGATGCGCGCTCGTTCGAAAGCCATGCCTCGGAACTGTATGCGCTCACGCGCGGCCAGGGCGAGGAGTGGGAGCAGGCAGCCGTGCTCGGCCGTGGACTGGAACCGGGCAACCCGCTGTATGCAGCAGGTACCGGCGATGCTGGTGGTATTGGCGGTATTGGCGGCGCCGGCAAGACTGCCGATGACGGCTACGGCGTGCCGCTGGCCGCTGGCGTAGCGGCGGCTGCCGCCGCTGCTGCCGCCTACGGCGCAGCGCATGGCGACGATGCCGCAACGCCCGAGTTTGCCGCTGAGCCCGTCAATGGTGCCGACACTGCCCCGGCAGCACTGGCCGACGAACCATTCCTGCCGGCCTCGGCTGAACCATTCGATTTCGCCAACGATCTGGAAACGGCCTTGCCGCGGGCCGCCGATGCATCGGTGTCGCCGGCCTCGATTGCGGCGCAGGCGAATGCCGCCGACTTCGGTCTGGGCGACCTCGACTTCACCTCGCCGGATCTGGCGCCAGAACCGGAAGCGGAAGCGGAAGCGGAAGCGGAACAGCCGCTGGCATCCGCCGAAGATCCGAGCATGGACTTCAGCTTCGATCTGCCGGCCGATCCGGTGCCCGAAGAGCCGGCTGCCAGCAGTGTGCCGCTGGACTTTGGCGATACCGACTTCACCATTCCCGAAGTGCCGGCCCTGGTTGAGCCACCCGCAGCTCCTGCGACCCCTGCTGAGGACAATGGCAGCGCTTCCACGGCGCAGGAATTCGACCTGTCGGGCATTGACCTCGACCTGAGCAAGAGTGCCGATGAGCCGCCTGTCGTGGAAGAGGTGAGCGCCGCCGACGTGGCGCGTGCCGAGCCGATGTCGGCCCTGCACATGGAAATGGATACCAAGCTCGACCTGGCCGTGGCCTACCAGGAAATCGGCGACAAGGAAGGCGCCCGCGAACTGCTCGACGAAGTGCTGCGCGGCGGCAGCGACGAGCAGGTGGCCAAGGCCAATGCAATGAAGGCGCAGTTGGGCTGACGGTATTTGCTGCCGATGTCCCGGGCTATGTCTTATATAATGGCTGCCTCAACTTTTAGGGCAGGCAGCAATTGAAACGGATCGCAATCGGCCTCCAGTACGACGGTACTGCCTGGCACGGCTACCAGAAGCAGGAAAGCGGCCTTACCGTGCAGGACCAGCTCGAGCGGGCGCTGGAAAAATTCGCCCGCACGCCGCTGGCCACCACCTGCGCCGGCCGCACCGATACCGGTGTGCATGCGCTCGAGCAGGTGGTGCACTTCGATACCGATCTGCAGCGCGACGACCATGCCTGGCTGCGCGGCGTCAACGCCTTTTTGCCGCCATCAATCGCCGTGCGCTGGGCCAAACAACTGCCGGGCGACCCCGGCGTGCATGATTTCTTTCATGCCCGCTTCAGCGCCCGCGCGCGCACCTATCACTACGTGCTGTACAACAATCCCACGCGCTCGCCGCTGCTGGAAGGGCGCGCCGGCTTTTATTTTCGTCCGCTCGATGTCGAACGGATGCAGCAGGCTGTGCAACCGCTGATCGGCTGGCACGACTTTACGGCTTTCCGCGCGGCCCAGTGCCAGGCCAAGTCGCCCGTCAAGCTGATGCACGACATTCAAATTAAACGCCACGGCGAACTGGTGGTGTTCACGATTACCGCCAACGCTTTTTTGCATCACATGGTGCGCAATCTGGTCGGTTCGCTCGTGTACATCGGCAGCGGCCGCGAGCAGCCGGACTGGCTTGGTCATTTGCTGGAAACCCGCGACCGCCACGCAGCGGCGCCCACCTTCATGCCGGACGGCCTGTACCTGGCCAAGATCGATTACGACCCCAAGTGGGAGTTGCCGCTGGAAACCACCAGCGCGCTGCCCTGGTTTTAAAAGGACATCCATGCCACGCACCCGTATCAAAATTTGCGGCCTGACCCGCGTGGAAGACGTGCACGCGGTGGTAGCGGCCGGCGCCGACGCCATCGGCTTCGTGTTCTATCCCAAGAGTCCGCGTTACGTCACACCGGAGCAGGCCGCCGCGCTGATGGCGGCGGTGCCGCCGTTTGTCACCTGCACCGGCCTGTTCGTCAATGCCAGCCCTGCCGACGTGGCGGCGGTGGTGCAGGTGGCGCCGGTAGCGCTGATCCAGTTGCATGGCGATGAAACGATAGACGAGTCGGCTGCCATCGGCGCTGCCTGCAAGCGGCCGTTCCTGCGGGTGTTCCGCGTGAAACCTGACACGCGGGCAGCCGATTTGCTAGAATACGAACAGCAATGCCGCGCCGCCAGTCCCTTGTTTTCCGGTTTGTTGCTCGATACATATGTGGACGCCTACGGTGGTGCAGGAAAGGGTTTTGATTGGTCTGTCATTCCAAAAGATCTCGCGCCTCGGGTCGTTTTAAGTGGTGGCTTGAGCGTACACAACGCGACTGACGCGGTGGTGACCGTACGCCCCTACGCCGTGGACATCAGCAGTGGTGTCGAAGCGTCCAGGGGCATCAAGGATGGCCGCAAGATCGCCGACTTTGTCGCGGCCGTGCGCGCCGGAGACCACCTCATCGAAAGCACAACCGAGCATGAAAAATCCGTCTGACCAAGGCGCTGCCGCGCCCCTGTTCCACGCCCAGGACTACGACCTGCCCAACGCCAGTGGCCACTTTGGCCCGTATGGCGGCTCCTTCGTGGCAGAAACCCTGACCTACGCCCTGGCCGAGCTGAACGAAGCCTATGCCCGCTACAGCAAGGACCAGGAATTCCTCGAAGAATTCCGTTACGAGCTCAAGCATTTCGTCGGCCGCCCCTCGCCGATCTACCACGCCAAGCGCTGGTCCCAGATCGCCGGCGGCGCGCAAATCTACTTCAAGCGCGAAGACCTGAACCACACCGGCGCCCACAAGATCAACAATGTGATCGGTCAAGCCCTGCTGGCGCGCCGCATGGGCAAGAAGCGCGTGATTGCGGAGACCGGCGCCGGCCAGCACGGCGTGGCCACGGCCACCATCTGCGCCCGTTTCGGCCTGGAATGCGTGGTGTACATGGGTAGCGAAGACGTCAAGCGTCAGGCGCAAAACGTCTATCGCATGAAACTGCTCGGGGCGACCGTGGTGCCGGTGGAGTCCGGTTCCAAGACGCTCAAGGATGCGCTCAACGAAGCCATGCGCGACTGGGTCACCAATATCGAAACCACCTTCTACATTATCGGCACCGTCGCCGGCCCGCATCCTTACCCGATGCTGGTACGCGATTTCCAGTCGGTGATCGGCGAGGAATGCCTGGTGCAGATGCCGGAAATGACCGGCCGCCAGCCCGACGTGGTCACCGCCTGCATCGGCGGCGGCTCCAACGCCATGGGCATTTTCTATCCGTATATCGACCAGAAACACGTGCGCCTGGTCGGTGTGGAAGCGGCCGGCGAGGGGCTGGACGGCAGCAAGCATGCAGCGTCGCTGACCAAGGGCTATCCTGGCGTGCTGCACGGCAATCGTACCTACCTGCTGCAGGATGAAAACGGCCAGATCATCGAAACGCACTCGGTCTCGGCCGGCCTCGACTATCCGGGCGTGGGACCGGAGCACGCTTATTTAAAAGATATCGGCCGTGCCGAGTATGTATCGATTACGGACGAGGAAGCGCTGAAGGCCTTCCACGATTGCTGCCATATCGAGGGCATCATTCCGGCGCTGGAGTCGTCGCATGCTCTGGCGTATGCAGTCAAGCTGGCTGCCACGCTGCCGCAAGACCAGATCATCCTGGCCAACCTGTCGGGCCGCGGCGACAAGGACATGCACACGGTGGCGGAGCGGATGGGGCTCAACTTTAGTTGATACCTTCAACCCGCGCCCCAGCACACGTGGGGTCGGCCCCCGTACCGGGTCCGACTCCCGCCAGCGGGTTGCGGGTTAGCGCCTTGCCAACCAATCACTGCAGAAAGAATTGACAACATGTCCCGTATCGCCCCAACCTTTGCCGCCCTCAAAGCCCAGAACAAGACCGCACTGGTCACTTTTATCACCGCCGGCGACCCGGCCCCCGACCAGACCGTGCCCCTGATGCACGCGCTGGTGGCCGGCGGTGCCGATATTCTCGAACTCGGCGTGCCGTTTTCCGACCCGATGGCCGAAGGCCCGGTGATCCAGCGCGCCTGCGAGCGCGCGCTGGCGCACGGCGTCGGCATACGCGACGTGTTCGGCTACGTCGCCGAATTCCGCAAGACCAACCAGCACACGCCCGTGGTGCTGATGGGCTACGCCAATCCGATCGAGCGCATCGGCGCCGATGACTTTATCGCCCGCTCGAAAGCAGCCGGCGCCGACGGCGCCATCGTCGTCGATTACCCGCCGGAAGAATGCGAAACGTTTGCCGCCGCCATGCGCGCAGCCGATCTCGACCTGATCTTCCTGCTGGCGCCGACCTCGACCGAGGAACGTATCCAACAGGTGGCGCGCGTCGGTGGCGGCTTCAGCTATTACGTCTCGCTCAAGGGCGTGACCGGCGCCGGCAACATCAACACGCAGGAAGTCGCCGAGCGCCTGGGCGAGATCCGCAAGCATGTGTCGCTGCCGGTCGGCGTAGGCTTCGGCATCCGCGACGGCGCCACCGCCCGCGCCGTGGCGGAGGTGGCCGATGCCGTGGTCATCGGCAGCCGCATCGTGCAGGAAATCGAGCAGCATGGCCGGGAAGGCGCCGTCGCTGCGGTACAAACCTTCGTCGCCGGCATCCGCAGCGCGCTTGACGCCTGAGTTGGCAATGGCGGGGCCGGTTGAACGCTCCATAACTTATCGTGAAGACAGGTATCTTCTTCTGGGGACGAGCAGCAAATATCGCCTTCTTGTGGTGTCTTATTGTTATCGAGATGATGACCTGGTTCGTATTATTTCCGCCAGGAAGGCACTGTCGCAAGAGCGTCTTAACTATTTGATCAGGTGAGAAAAATGTCCCAGCCTATAGATTTTTCGCACGGAATGCCCAATCCCCACTTTCGCTGGGCAAGCACAGTCAGGCAGCGGCTGATGCGTAGTGGTTTACCTCTAAAACGTTCGCGGTGCGATGACGTAAGGTCAAAATTAATGTATTGCAATGTTCGACAGGGGCAGCAGAAACGGCTACACTTCGGCCACGAGTAAGCTGCAAGGAGAATTTATGAGTTGGCTGGAAAAACTGCTGCCCCCGCGCATACAGCGGTCCGACGTTGCCGCGCGCAAGACCATGCCCGAGGGGCTGTGGGTCAAATGCCCGTCGTGCGAGGCGGTGCTGTATCGTACCGATCTGGAATCGAACCTGCATGTTTGCCCCAAGTGCGATCATCACATGCGCATTCGCGCGCGCGAGCGGCTCGACAGCCTGCTCGACGCCGGCGGCCGCTACGAAATCGGCATGGATACGCTGCCGGTCGATACGCTGAAATTCAAGGACAGCAAAAAATACCCTGACCGCCTCAAGCAGGCCATGGAAGCCACCGGCGAAACCGATGCCATGATCGTCATGGGCGGCGCCATCCTCAGCATGCCGGTAGTGGTGGCGTGCTTCGAGTTTGAATTCATGGGCGGTTCCATGGGTTCGGTGGTTGGCGAGCGTTTCGTGCGCGGCGCGCAGGCGGCGCTCGAGCAAAAAGTACCGTTTATCTGCATTACCGCCACCGGTGGTGCGCGCATGCAGGAAGGCCTGCTGTCGCTGATGCAAATGGCCAAGACCACGGCCATGCTGACCAAGCTGTCGGACAAAAAGCTGCCCTTCATCAGCGTGCTGACCGACCCGACCATGGGCGGTGTGTCGGCCTCGTTCGCCTTCATGGGCGACGTCGTCATCGCTGAACCGAAAGCGCTGATCGGCTTCGCCGGCCCGCGCGTGATCGAAAACACCGTGCGCGAAAAATTGCCGGAAGGCTTCCAGCGTTCCGAGTTCCTGGTGACCAAGGGCGCGGTAGACATGATTGTCGACCGCCGCAAGATGCGCGAAGAAATCGCCCACTTGCTGGCTTTGCTACAAAATCAACCAGCGGAAGTGATCGCTTAAGTTCTCTTGGTAACAGGAGCCTCGAAAACCGTAGCGAGCGGTTCGCTATCGTCGGGAGTAGCGCAAGCGTACGAAGGTACGCTGAGCAACGCAGCGGCGATAGCGGGCCGCGCAGTAGGTTTGCGAGGTTCCCACCACACGGCGCGCAATCGGATATCATCCGGCCTGCGCGCCGTTTTCCATTTTTAACTCCCCGCCATGTCGAATCTTCCTACCACTTTACCCGCCTGGCTTGCGCTGCTTGAGTCGCGCCACGCTGAAACCGTCATCAACATGGGACTGGACCGCGTTCTGGCCGTCAAGGGACGCCTGCAACTGGCTTTCAGTTGCCCGGTGATCATGGTGGCCGGCACCAATGGCAAGGGATCGACCTGCGCCATGCTCGAGTCGGTGCTGTTGCGCGCCGGCTATAAGGTCGGCCTGTACATCAAGCCGCATTTCCTCGATTTTAACGAGCGCGCCCGCGTCAATGGCGATCTGGCCAGCGACGCTGCATTGGTCGAGGCATTCAATGCCGTCGAAGCGGTGCGCGGCGATACGCCGCTGACGTATTTTGAATTTACCACGCTGGCCATCATGCGCCTGCTCTCCGGCGCCGGCATGGACGTGGTGATCCTCGAAGTTGGCCTCGGTGGCCGCCTCGATGCCGTCAACGTGGTCGATGCTGACGTTTCTATCGTCACCAGTATCGATATCGACCATACCGACTACCTGGGCGACACGCGCGACCAGATCGGTTTTGAAAAAGCCGGCATTTTCCGCCCTGGCAAAGTGGCGATCTGCTCCGACCCGGTGCCGCCGCCCACGCTGATCGCCCACGCCGAGGCCATCGGCGCCGACCTGTGGCTGATGGGGCGCGACTTTAATTATTCTGGCGACAAGCAGCAATGGAATTATGGCGGCCGCAGCCAGCGCCGCAGCGCGCTCGCTTACCCTAGCCTGCGGGGCGCCAACCAGATCCTCAATGCCTGCGCCGCGCTGGCGGCGCTGGAGGCGCTCAAGCTCGAGTTGCCGGTGGGCGCGCAGGAAGTGCGCACCGGCCTGGTGACGGTGGAATTGCCGGGCCGCTTCCAGGTGTTGCCCGGCCGTCCCAGCGTCATCCTCGACGTAGCGCACAATCCGCACGCTGCAGCGACCCTGAATCAAAACCTCGGCAATATGGGTTTCCATCCCTACACGTATGCCGTGTTCGGCTCGATGCAGGACAAAGATATCGATGGCGTGATTGCCGCCATGGGCGAGCATGTCGATCACTGGTGCCTGGCGACCTTGCCATCGCCGCGTTCGGCCACGGCCTCGGAACTGGCGGCCAAGGTGCAGCTGGTGCAGCCGGAACGCGATGAACGCACGATTCAACTGTTCGATGATCCGGCAGCAGCGTACGCAAATGCGGTCAGCCGGGCCGGGGAGAATGATAGAATTGTGGTCTTTGGATCTTTCCTCACCGTTGCCGGTGTTATGGCAGCGCGAAAATCCGCATTCCACTGATCACACAGGACTGAAATCACGCATGGGCTTGTTCTCGAAATTCGGCAAAAACAAGCAAGAATCCGCCCAGGACAGCGGCTACTACACCAGCGCAGATGACCAGGGCGCGCTGGAGCGCGCCCGTTCCAAGCGCGCTTCGTCGGGCGATACACCGCGCCGCCGCACCAGTGAGCGTGAAGCGGACGATCCTGTATTGCCAGAAAAAAAACGTGCCCGCCGCCGCCTGGTCGGGGCGATTGCACTGGCTCTGGCCGTTGCCATCGGTCTGCCGATGGTACTCGACTCGGAGCCCAAGCCGCTGGCCTCGGACATCGATATCAGCATCCCTTCCAAGGACAAGGTAGCCGATGCGTCCGCACGCGCTGGCGCACCCGTGGCGGACAGCGATACGCTCGACGCCAAGGAAGAAATCGTCGAAGACGCCAAACTGGCGGCCACAACGGCAACCACGGCTGCCCATGCCGCCGTGAAACCGACCGACCGTACGGTATCAGGCCTGTCGGCGCAAGCGCAGGCCCACTCCGATGAGCTCGACCGCTCGGTCGCCGCCAGCGAGGCGCGCGCCAAAGCCGAAGCCGACGCCCGCAACGAGCAGGAATCCGACCGCAAGGCTGAACTTGAGCGCAAGCGCGAAGCCAAGGCCAAGGCGGACGCCAAGGCTGCCGCCGACGCCGAGCGCAAACTGGCCGAAGCCAAGGCCAAGGCCAGGGCCGAGAGTGAGCGCAAAGTGGCGGAAGCGAAGCCGGCCGAACCAAAGCCGGCGGCTAATGTCTCACCCAAGCCAGCCACGGAGAACAAGCAGGCCGAAGATGCGCGCGCCTTGGCTATTCTCGAAGGCAAGGCCAGCAAACCTGCTGCCGCTGCTGCCGACTCGGGTCAGAAATTTGTGCTGCAAGTGGCCGCCCTGAGCGATCAGAACAAGGTCAGCGAGTTGCGCGAGCGGCTCAAGCAGGCTGGCATCAGCTCCTATACCCAAAAAGCCCCGTCGGGCGAGGTGACGCGCGTGCGCGTGGGACCGTTCAACAGCAAGGAAGAAGCCGAAAAAGTGCGCGCCAAGCTGGTCGGCATGGGCCTGAGCGGACGCCTGGAACCGGTGTGAGTTGTCAGCCTTGCCGCCCTTGACGATCTTCGACTATCTGCTGCTGTTCGTGCTGGGGGCTTCGGTCATCATCAGCATGGTGCGCGGGCTGGTCAAGGAAGTGTTGTCGCTGGCGGGCTGGGTCGTGGCGTTCGTGGTGGCGAATGCCTACGCCGCGCAGCTGGCGGTGTTGTTGCCGGCGATGGTGCCGGGCGAGGTGCTGCGCCTGATCCTGGCGTTTGTCGCCCTGTTCATCGGCGCACGCATCCTGATGGGCTTGTTGTCCATGGTACTGGGCGCCTTGCTGGACGCGGGCGGCCTCAGCCTGTTCGACCGGGCGCTGGGCGCCGTGTTCGGGGTGGGGCGCGGGCTGGTCATCGTATTGGCCGCCGTGATCCTGAGTGGGATGACAGCTTTGCCGCAACAGGATTTTTGGAAGGATGCATGGCTCAGCCCCTACGCCGAAAGCGGCGCGCGCATGGTCATGCCATTCCTTCCCGCTGCGATGACGCAGCATGTTAATTTTTGAATCGTTAAATCTGTAGTACCGTCCAGGAGTATCAACATGTGTGGCATCGTCGGCGTCGTTTCCCATCAACCTGTCAACCAACTGCTGTATGACGCTTTGCTGCTGTTGCAGCACCGCGGCCAGGATGCGGCCGGTATCGCAACCAATCACAGCAGCATGTTCGCCATGCACAAGGCCAATGGTCTGGTGCGCGACGTGTTCCGCACCCGTAATATGCGTACGCTGCAAGGCAACTCGGGCATCGGTCACTGCCGCTATCCAACCGCCGGTTCGTCGAGCGAGGAAGAAGCGCAACCGTTCTACGTCAATGCGCCGTTCGGCATTACGCTGGCGCACAACGGCAACCTGACCAACTGGGAACAGCTCAAGCAGGAAATGTTCAAGAACGACCGCCGCCACATCAACACCGATTCCGATTCGGAAGTGCTGCTCAATGTGCTGGCGCACGAAATTCAAAAGGCCACGGTCGATATCTCGATCGATGCCGAAACCATTTTCCAGGCCGTGACCGTGCTGATGCGCCGGGTGCGCGGCGGCTATGCAGCCGTGGCGCAGATCGCCGGCGTTGGCCTGCTGGCCTTCCGCGATCCGTTCGGCATCCGTCCGCTGTGCCTGGGCATTAACGAAACCGCGCAGGGTGTCGAATACCTGATCGCCTCGGAATCGGTGGCGCTCGAAGGCATGGGCTTCCGCTTCGTGCGCGACATCGCCCCGGGCGAGGCAGTCTTCATCGATGAAGACAAGCAGCTGCACAGCCGCCAGTGCGCCGACAATCCATCGCTGAATCCCTGCGTGTTCGAGTTCGTCTACCTGGCCCGTCCTGATTCCGTCATCGACGGCGCCTCGGTCTACAGCACGCGCCTGAAAATGGGCGAGTACCTGGCCGAGAAGATCAAGCGCGAAGGCCTGGCCGACGATATCGACGTGGTCATGCCGATTCCCGATTCCTCGCGTCCGGCCGCCATCCAGCTGGCGCTGGCACTGGGCGTGGAATACCGCGAAGGCTTCATCAAGAACCGCTATATCGGCCGTACCTTCATCATGCCGGGCCAGGCTGCGCGCAAGAAATCGGTGCGCCAGAAGCTCAATGCGATTCCTGACGAATTCAAGGATAAAGTCGTGCTGCTGGTCGATGACTCGATCGTGCGCGGCACCACCAGCCGTGAAATCGTGCAGATGGCGCGCGACTCGGGCGCCAAAAAAGTAATCTTTGCCTCGGCAGCGCCACCGGTGATTTACCCCAACGTCTACGGCATCGACATGCCAACCCGCGACGAGCTGATCGCCCACGGCCGTACCGTGGAAGAAGTGTGCCGCGAAATCACCGCCGATGCGCTGGTGTACCAGGATATCGACGCGCTCAAGCGGGCGATTTCCGACGTCAACCCGGCGCTGAAAAACTTCGAGGCATCGTGCTTTGATGGCGTGTACGTGACCGGCGACGTCAGCCAGGCTTACCTGGACAAGCTGGAAGATGCGCGCAACAACCCGACCAAGGCCAAGCCGCTGGAAGATACTGGCCGTTCGCAGCTGAACCTGAACCTGGCTGCTACCGAGGGCTAAGCCCGCTACCCCCGCACTCCGGGAAACCGGGGTCGTGCCCCGTACGGGGGCCGACCCCTTCCTGCTGCAGTGCGGGTTTGATTTCCCGGACACTGCATATGAGCGATAAGAAAAACTACGGCTTCACCACCACCATCCTGCACAACGACCGCCAGAAGGGCATCGAGCACGGATCGCTGCACAAACCCATCCACACCTCGGTTGCTTTCGGTTATGCCGACGCGCGCCAGCTTGCTTCGGTCTTCCAGGGCAAGGAGCCGGGCTTCCGCTACGGCCGCCAGGGAAATCCGACGATTTCGGCACTCGAAGACAAGGTCAACAAGATGGAGCAGGGTGTCGGCACGATCTGCTTCGGCACTGGCATGGGCGCCATCGGCGCCGTGTTCCAGGCGCTGCTGCGCGCTGGCGACCACGTGGTGTCGTCGTCGTTTCTGTTTGGTAACACCAACAGCCTGTGGCAGACCACCATGGCGCAGGGCGTGGCGGTGTCGTTCGTGGACGCCACTGATGTCGCCAACGTCGCGGCGGCGATTACCGAGCAGACCCGCATCGTCTTCGTGGAAACCATTGCCAACCCGCGCACGCAGGTGGCCGACCTCGAGCGCATCGGTGCGCTGTGCCAGGCGCGCGGCATCCTCTACGTGGTGGACAACACCATGACCACGCCCTACCTGTTCCGTCCCAAGTCGGTGGGCGCCGGCCTGGTGATCAATGCGCTGACCAAATCGATTGGCGGCCACGGCAATGCGCTCGGCGGCAGCCTGACCGATACCGGCGTGTATGACTGGAGCCGGTTCCCCAACATCTACGAGAACTACAAAAAAGC